>CAYZFF010000146.1:1648-9636 GCA_964477305.1 uncultured Cytophagia bacterium | reverse complement strand
GTCTGTTTATCATTCATCAACCGCGAGCATGAACATGTCAGCGCTTTTACAAAAAAGTATTCCCATGAAGTTGCAGCAAGTCGAAATCAATGACGCTTTCTGGTCGCCGAAATTGCAAGTGAATCAGGAAGTCACCATTCCCACCGTTTATCAACGCTGTCTGGAGACGGGCCGTATCGACGCGTGGAAATTGACGTGGCGTCCCGGCCAGCCGCAAGAGCCGCATGTTTTCTGGGATTCAGACGTCGCTAAATGGATTGAAGCTGCGGCGCACAGTTTGGCCACGCAGCCCGCGGCGAAATTGGAAATTTTAGTTGATGAACTTATTGACACGATTTCCCGCGCGCAACAACCGGAGGGTTATCTCAACACGCATTTTACCGTTGTGCATCCGGAATGGCGCTGGAAAAATTTGCGCGATTGGCATGAATTGTATTGCGCCGGCCACCTCATCGAAGCGGCGGTCGCGTATTTTCACGCCACCGGTAAACGGAAATTGTTGGATACCGTTTGCCGTTACGCCGATCATATCGCAAAAGTTTTCGGCGCGCAGCCCGGCCAAAAACGCGGCTACCCCGGCCATGAAGAAATCGAATTGGCGCTGATGAAATTGCACGAAGCCACCGGCGAACCGCGCTATTTGCAACTGGCGAAATATTTTGTTGATGAACGCGGGCGGCAGCCGCATTATTTTGATGTTGAAGCGCGTGAGCGCGGTGAAGATCCCGCGAGTTACTGGGCGAAAACCCATGAATACACGCAGTCGCATATTCCGGTGCGTGAGCAAACCCTTCCGGTCGGGCACGCGGTGCGCGGCATGTATCTTTATTCCGCCATGGCCGATCTCGCGGTTGCCGATCAAGATTCGGATTTGCTCACGGCGTGCAAACGCATTTGGCATCATCTCGTCCATAAACGGATGTATGTCACCGGCGGCATTGGTTCGTCGCGCGCGAATGAAGGCTACACCGCGGATTATGATTTGCCCAATGAAACCGCCTACGCCGAAACCTGCGCCGCTATTGGACTGGTGCTGTTTACGCATCGCCTGCTGCAAATTGAGCCGGACGCGATTTATGCTGATGTGTTGGAACGCGCGTTGTACAACGGCTGTTTGAGCGGCGTGTCGTTAAATGGCGACCGGTTTTTTTATGAGAATCCGTTGGAGAGCCGCGGCCAGCCTCAACGCTGGGAATGGCACGAATGTTCGTGTTGTCCGCCGAATATCGCGCGCTTGCTGGCGGCGCTGGGGCAATATATTTATTCACAAAATGGAAATGAGTTTTGGGTGCATCTTTACATCAGCGGAGCGGTCAATTTCGGCAGCGATGGAAAAAACGTCAAATTGACGCAGCAATCCGATTATCCGTGGAACGGGAAAATTATTTTTAAAATTGAGAGCGAACACCAAATTGATTTTACACTCGCGTTGCGCATTCCCGGTTGGTGCCGCGCGGCGGCGATTAAAGTGAATGGAGATGAAGTTAGTCTTGCACCGCTGCTGCAGAAAGGCTATGCGAAGCTGCATCGCCTTTGGCAATCCGGCGATTTGATCGAGCTCGATCTGGCCATGCCGGTGGAGCGTGTGCAGGCGCATCCACAGGTGCGGGCGAATTGTGGGCGAATTGCTTTGCAGCGCGGCCCGCTGGTCTATTGTCTCGAAGAAATTGACAACGGCAAGAATTTGAATGATCTGGTTTTGTCGCGTGAGGAAAAACCAACGGTAAAATTCGAGCCGGATTTGCTCGGCGGCGTGGGTGTAATCACCGGCACCGCCAAACGCCGCCAACTTCATCCTTGGCAGGAGCAATTATATCGCGCTGAACCCGCTGCTACCGAAAAAATATTTTTCAAAGCCATTCCTTACTTTGCGTGGGCCAACCGCGCGCCCGGTGAAATGCTGGTGTGGGTGCGGGAAGGGTGACCCGGAACGGCATTCACTTGGCTAGCTTTTAAACCACCACGAAGACTCAAAGGCACGAAGAAAAGCTTTAGGCTATGATTTTTTTCGTGCCTTCGTGTCTTTGTGGTTAAAAACTGTTTGGCGATTTCAGAGTTTTCGGATGGTGTCCAGAAGAATTTTATTTGGTGTTTGAGGGCGTTAACAATTAGAAATTTCCGCAGATGGCACGGCAATGGCATATTTAATATTTCAAGAAAAGGTTCAATGGCGGCAAAATAATTGTTTCTGCTTCCCATACGGCCGGTTGATCTTGGGCTTTGAACCTTGGGCCATAGGATTTGATTACAATTGTGTCATTCTTAGGAAAAATAATGAAATTTGTGCACTTGTTCTTTTGTGTTTTGTTCGGTGTGGTTAATTTATCGGCACAAACATTTACACCGAAGCCGAATGCTCCCATTGCGAAGCGGTCACATCCACGTATCTTCGCCACGGCGGAAGGCATGGTGGCGATGCGCGAAAAAATCAAAAATTATTATAAACCGGATTTTCAGAATTTCGTCAACGATCTCGACGGGCTTTATAATATCTCGCCGGGGTCGGGTGCGCTCGCGGAGTGGAATGTGCTTTTTGCGGTCGCCCGTTCGTTTGCCTTGCTCTACCAAATCGATCCGGCGACGCTCGGGGTTACAGCACAACATAATAAAAAGGAATATGGGCAAAAAGCATTGGCGATTGGATTACACCTCGCACAAGAGCTGCCGAACGATTGGGACGAATTGCACCACGGCGCGAGCAATCTCACGACTGACGATGGTGGTCTCGCGAGTCTGGCGCTGCAAGTGGTTTATGATTGGACGCACGATCTGGCCACCTTGGAGCAACGACGCGCCTTGGCGACTCGTCTGATTACGATGTGGAACAATCGCTACGATTCGGAAAAAGTAAAATTGGAAAATCATTACGCCGCGAATGTGCATGTTTACGGCGGCGCTTTATGTTTTTATAATGATGATGATCTTGGCGCGACCTTTACAACTGCGGCGCAACAAATGATGAACTCGTTTCAGGATGTGTTCATCAATCGTCAACTCGGCGTTGCGGCAAAGATTTTTGAAGGCTCGAGCGATTGGATGGAGGGCGATTCGTACAGCATGGACGCGTATATCGGCATCATGATGCTGGCCGGCGCGGCGGGCAGCGCGCTGGATGAAAATTTTTTCGTCACCAATCCGTGGCTGCATGACGCGCCCTATTTTATTTATTACAGCATCAATCCAATGCCTTATCACGGCGAATATTATTTCACCCAACACAACACCGCCAGCGGACTCACCGGCCGCAACCGCAACACCTCGGCGGTGATGAATATGGCCGCGGCCGCATTGCACGCGACCAATCCGAATCTTGCCGCATTTGCGGCGTGGTTTTGCGAGAAAAGTCCGTATGGCCTGCGTGTTGATGATTACGCCTATTACGAGCCGCATATTTACGATTTCTTTTATAAATTTGTTTTCGGCACGCGGCCCGTCGAGAAAAAACCGCCTGCGGAAGCGGCGATTCCGCTGAGTTATCATCTCGGCCAAATGCATGTGATGCGTTCTGATCACGACACGGATGACGCAACACTGGTACAATTTTTTAGCCCGCAATACTGGTATCAAAACGGACACAATGAAGAAGAGAGTGGCTCGTTTAATCTTCATCGCTTCGGCCCGTTGGTGATTGCCGCGGTCTGCACGAAAAATTCCGGCGACGGCATTCCGCGCGCCGACGAAGGGAAAGGGATGGCGCTCAACAATGTGTTTGGTCTCGGGCCGGATAAAGAGTTGGGTCTCGAAAAAGGCAGCATCAGCGATGAGGCCGATACGCCGCAAGATTTTGTGATCGGCGCGAACACGCATATCGGCACGGTCGAAGCGCGCGAGCATCGGCCGGAGTTACTGGATTATGTCAATTACAATTACACCCGCGGCTACAAAGCCGGCAGCAAAACGACGCTGGCACGGCGGGCGTTGGTTTATCTGCGCGGGCCGGTAAATCAGGAATTTGTTGTCATCATGGATCGCGTCGATTCCGCGCAGGAAAAATATTTTGTCGTGCACACACCGGTTGATATCGACGCCATGGGCGGAACGTGGAGCGCGGCCGGCAGCGGCCATTGGACGAGCACAGCCAAGCAGGCGAAGGTGGTCAATCGTCTCGACCGCAGCCACGGGCAAATGTATCTGACTTCGGTGTGGCCGCAAAATACAATGCTGCACAAATTTGGCGGCGCTGGCTACGAGTGGGTGTGGGCCGACGGTTCCACAGTGGCTTATCGCGGTGAATTTGGCGAACTGGCAAGTTTTTTATACAGCGATCACACGTTGCAAATTCGCTCGTCGGAAAACCTTTTTTTAACTGCCCTGCAAATCGGCGACGCCAACACGATAGGCGCGCCGGCAGCGGTGGAGGCGATCTCCGGCGTGTTTTGGATCGGCACCCTGCTCGATAAAGAGCGTCTGGTTATTTTCAGCAAAACTGAAAAGCCGTTGACGGAATTTTACTACGCCATTAACAGCAATAAAACCGTCAAACACTTTTTGGCGGAATTGGACAAGCGGCGAGAATACACGGTGACGAGAGGTACCGCCGTGGTGTCACGCGGCACGACCGGTCCGAATGGCACGATTGCTTTTTCGGATCAAGCAAATGGCGCCGCAACGTATACGGTCAAACTCGGTGCACCCTCAGCGGTTTCTGAAAGCGAGGCGACCGTGATTCCGCAAAGGCTGGAAATGAAAAATTTCCCCAATCCTTTTAATCCCAATACAACGCTTACTTTCACCCTGCCGAAATCCGGGCCGGTGAAGTTGAGGGTTTATAATGCGACAGGCCAATTGGTGCGAACGTTAATTTCCGACACCTTGGCAAGCGGCGTACACCAGATGCAGTGGGATGCCGCGAACGACGATGGCAACCATGTGAGTAGCGGCGTATATCTGTGCCGGTTAGAATTTGGCGGGTTGGTGTCACAAGTGAAGCTGGTTTTAGCCAAGTGACAGTTTTTAAGTACAATTGAAGAATTGGCAGGTAGGCCACTCGGCTATTCATCCCCTCTAAAAACAAATAATGCCATTTGTTTCGTTTCTGGGTAGACGAGCCAGTGGCATTTCATTTTATACCGTAGAATTCGCCGTTGACATTCGTGAAAAATCTGGCTATATTTTAGCGCGAATCCCGAGACAGCGGGGTTTTGAATTTTGTGCATGTAAAACTACACAAAAAATCCGGCGGCGTTAACGCCGATAGTGGCCAGTTTCCTGAAACCGCCTTTTTCACGGAAGAAACCATGATTATTTCCCGCGCTTTTATTCGCGCTTATAAATCCGTATTCGAGCTGGCGTTTCCGCTCGATCCTAAAATCACCACGCTGATTGGCGCGAACGAGAGCGGCAAGTCCAACATTCTGCGTGCGCTGAACGCCTTCTCCCCCGGCGCGCCATTTGACAACAGCCTCACCTGCCAGTATTCCGACTATTATTATCAGGGCAAATCGCCGGAAGTCGCAATGGAGTTCACGCAAATTTCCAAAGACAATCGGCGCAATCTGCAGCGGTTCAGCGAGGCATTTAAAGACGCCGAAAGTTTTCTCATTCGCAAAGACGGGCCGGAGTTGGACAATTATCATCTCTTTGTCAATGAGAACGAAGTTCCCACCAAAGAGATGGACAAACTGCTGCAAACTCTCCCCAAGTTTCTTTTCTTCGACACGATTCCCCTGCTGAAAAGCCGCGCGACGTTGCAGGATTTGATGGGCGGCAGCGAGCAATTTCGCACCGAACGCAATTTGCTGCACATTGGCGGCTTGAGCAACCCCGAAATTATTTTTGAAGACAACACCCGCGGCCGGCGCGCCAGCGAAGAAGCGAGCCGGTTGATTACGCAACAAATCCGCCGGGCCTGGTCGCAGGAGCCGACGATTGAAGTCAAGCTCAATGTGAATGGCAATCTGCTTTATATCGACCTTTCCGACGGCACGACGGTGTTTGACACGCCGGAATCGCGGAGCATGGGCTTTCGCTGGTATCTGTCGTTTTATATCAACTTCATCGCGCAAACGTTCGAGGCCCGTGCCAACGAATATTTCTTCTTGATTGACGAGCCCGGCATTCATCTGCATCCCGCCGGCCAAAAAGATTTGGCGAAAATTATGGAAGACCTGGCGATGAAAAATCAACTCGTGTACACGACGCATTCGCCGTTTATGATCAACCGCGAACATCCCCAACGCGTCCGCCTCGTCACCAAAGACAAAGACGGCACCCGCATCGACAGCGAATCGTATCGCCAAAATTGGAAGCCATTGCGTAGTTCCATTGGCTTAATGATCAGCGACCTCTTCTTTTTTAGCGATCGCGGCACGGCTGCCGCCGAAACGCCGGAGAAAAAATTCTCCTTCCTCCGCCGCAGCGCTAAAATGGAAGAAAATGGCAAGTAATTCTGATTCTTGCAACGCCGAAAATTTTAAAAAACTTCTGGCGTTGCGGTATTTATTTCGTAGCAAATTATTTTAACGCCTATAAAAATGCTGAATTCGTTGTGTGACGTGCCCGGTATGCGCGTCGGGCATGCGCAGGATGAAACAGCGCGCACCGGCTGCACCGTGATTTTGCCGGAGCACCCGGCTGTTGCCGGCGTTGATGTGCGTGGCTCGGCGCCCGGTTCGCGCGAAATTGAAGCATTAAAATCCGTACGGCTCGTACAGGAGATTCACGGGATTCTGTTAACGGGTGGCAGTGCGTTTGGGTTGGATGCCGCCGGCGGCGTCCAAAAATATCTCGAAGAGCGCGGCATTGGCTACGACGTGCAAGTCACCAAAGTGCCGATCGTGCCCACCGGCGTTATTTTTGATCTTGCTGTTGGTGACGCAAAAGTGCGACCAACCGCGGCTATGGCTTATGCCGCCTGCGAAACGGCTTCATTCACGGAAACGCGGCTCGGCCGCCTCGGTGTCGGTTGCGGCGCAACGGTTGGAAAAATTCGCGGCGTGCAACACAGCATGCCCGGCGGTGTCGGCATGGCCTCGTGGCAAAGCGGCAACATTGTCGTCGGCGCGTTCGTCGTTGTGAATGCGCTTGGTGATATCATCGATCCACAGAATGGAAACATTATTGCCGGCGCGAGAAATGACGATGGCGCTTTTTTAAACACGCAGGCGTATCTTCAAGCCCATGTCCTCTCCCCTTTTAAAAGTTGGGGCAATACCACACTTGCGGTAGTTGCTACGAATGCTCATTTCAATCGCGACGGCGTCACCAAAATTGCCGAGATGGCGCAGGATGGCCTGGCTTACGTGATTCGCCCCTCGCACACGCTCTTTGACGGCGACATGGTTTTTGCTATGAGCACGGGCAACGAACAAGCGGATGTCATGGCCATCGGTGCGATTGCGGCAGAGTTAGTGGCTTCCGCCATTGTGCAGGCAGTGAGGGTGAGTAACAATATCTTAAATGTTTAAAATTTGAGTGTTTGGTATGATCCTTCCCTACAACAACATCTCCCCCAAAATCGGCAGTAACGTTTTCATCGCTCCGAACGCCACCATTATCGGCGACGTCGAAATTGGGGATGACGCCAGCGTCTGGTTCAGTTCGGTGATTCGCGGCGATGTGCATCGAATTCGGATCGGCCCCAAAACGAATATTCAAGATTTGTGCATGTGCCACTGCACGCTCAACAAATGGCCGCTGCTGATCGGTGAGGGCGTGACCATCGGGCACAGCGTTGTGGTGCACGGCTGCGTCATTAAAGATTATTGTTTGATCGGATTGGGCGCGCGCATTCTTGACGGCGCGCAAGTCGGGCCATACGCCTTAGTGGCCGCCGGCGCCGTGGTGCGGGAAGGCTTTGTGGTGCCGGAATATTCGCTCGTCGCCGGCGTTCCCGCCGTAGTGAAACGGCGGCTCACCGATCAAGAAATCGAAAACCTCACGGCCTCCACAACACGTTATGTGAATTATAAAAATACCTATCTCGCCGCCGGCGTGCAGCATCCCAATCTTTGAAACGATTTGAGCTGCATCGTCCAGCAAATTAAAAC
>CAYZFF010000146.1:0-1548 GCA_964477305.1 uncultured Cytophagia bacterium | reverse complement strand
CCAGCAAATTAAAACAACAAAAGACTTGCTTTCCAGCTAAAACTGTTATAAATTATTGTTCCGTAATAATGCTGTTTTGATCATAATAAAAAGTTAAAAATTTCCCCTACACCGAAATAAACAACAAAACCGGAGTCTTATGGCGAGAAGTAAAAGTAAGCAACGCCGTGTGCGCATGGAGCGCCGCCAGCAACGCAAGGCCCGCGCCAAACGTCAAAAAGCCGCGCGCAAGTTGCAAAAGTAGAATATCGCTTGACCAAATCTATTAGCCCCGATCCTATTCGGGGCTTTTGTTTTAGCAACCTTATCGCACCGCTTCAAGGCCATTCTAAATTTCAAATTGAACGTATTTGTCGCGATCATGAGGCGTATTCTAAGATTATCCTACCGAGGCCAATATGCATGCCCTCACATTTCATGACACCGAAGACATCCACTATGAATCCGTGCCCGATCCGAACCTCGAATCACCCGGCGATGCGCTTGTGAAAGTTAATCTGGCTGCCATTTGCGGCTCAGATTTGCATATTTATCACGGCAGAGAAAAAGGCCTCGACTCGGGAACCGTGATGGGACACGAGTTTGTCGGCGAAATTGTCGAGTTGGGGAAGGAAGTACGAACGCTTCGCAAAGGCGATCAGGTTTTCTGCCCCTTCACCACAAATTGTGGCGCGTGTTTTTATTGCCAAAAAAACCTACCCTGCCGCTGCATTTCTGGACAACTTTTCGGCTGGCGGCAAAATGGCGTGGGTTTGCACGGCGGCCAAGCGGAGTATGTTCGCGTGCCGTTGGCCGAGTCTACCCTGCTGAAAATACCAGCACCCATTCTTCCCGAAGAAGCTTTGTTGATGGGCGATGTTCTCTCGACCGGCTACTTTTGCGCCGACATGGCGGAGATCAAATCGGATGGAACGTATGTCGTGATTGGTTGTGGCCCGGTTGGCCTCATGGCCATCATCGGCGTGCGCGAATTGGGCGCAGAGAAAATTTTCGCAATTGATACGATTCCCGAACGACTCGCACTCGCCGAAAAATTTGGCGCGCGCGCCGTCGATTACCAAAAAGCCGATGCGGGTGAAATAATACGCGCAGCCACCGAAGGCCGCGGCGCGGATGGTGTGCTGGAAGTCGTCGGCAGTCCTTCTGCAGCGAAATTAGCGATCAATCTCGTGCGGCCCGGCGGCATCATCTCCGTCGTCGGCGTGCACAATGAAGAACATTTTGCCTTCTCCCCCAACGAGGCGTACGACAAAAATCTCACTTACAAAGTCGGGCGTTGCCCCGCGCGTTATTATATGGAAAAACTCGTTTCGCTTGCACAGAAAAAGAAATATGATTTGACCGCCATTTTTTCGCATCGCCTGTCGCTTTCGGAAGGCCCGCGCGGATATAAAATTTTTGCGGAGAAACTGGAAGGATGTACGAAGGTGGTTCTAAAGACATAAAGCTCTATGCGTGGTTTATATTTTATTCGGCGTTTGATGTTTTGAAAGATATTATTCGCGTCGACAGCGTTAAAACCGGCTATGCCAAATTCCAACAAGCCCG
>CAYZFF010000145.1:5592-9788 GCA_964477305.1 uncultured Cytophagia bacterium | reverse complement strand
GATTTGAAATTTTGGTTTTAAAAAAATCCATTGCTTTTCCCGTTACTTTTGAATAAATTTGTGGTTCAAAATTTAACGGGCGAAGCCGGACTTGCGCATGTAGCGTTTGCTGAATTCAAGAATGGTTGAGCACAAGTCCGACTTCACTCGACTTTCGGAGGAGAATCTTGCATGGCGTTGAAAGACCCGAAGTACGATAAACCGATTCAACTGCGCAAAACCCGCCGGCCTAAACAACTGGCAGTGATTAACCAAGCCGGCTGCACCGGCTGCCAGGTGTGCATTGATTTTTGCCCGGCCGATTGCATTCTCATCGTGCCGGGGCCGGATCCGGAAAACCCGACGGTGCATCGGCTCGTGGAAGTTGATTTGCCGCGCTGCATCGGCTGCACGTTGTGCGCGAAATATTGCCCGTGGCTCACCATTGAAATGTTGGATTTTGATGAAGGCTACCGCAAAGCCGAAGAATGGACCATCCGCACCGTTCTCGACGAAATCGTCGAACCCGTACCGCCTGACGCCGCCCCCGCTCGTCGCGCGCCGGCTCACGCCGCAGCTCACTGACGAAGATCGCGCCGATCTTGCCGAAGGCGTGGCGCTGTTCAACGCCGGCAAATATTGGGAATCGCATGAGGCATGGGAGAAAATCTGGAAGCGCCATGCAGAACCGTGGCGATTCTTCGTACAAGGTTTGATTCAAGCCGCCGCGGCGCATCATCAACTCCGGCGCGGTATTCGGCACGGCGTCATCAAGCATCTGCGCAATGCGCTGCTGAAACTCGATGCGGCGCCGGCAAACTTTGCAGCATTAGATCTGAAGCGGTTTCGGATTTATCTCCATGCGTTGCTTGCCGCGTATGAGGCCGGCGATACAAGCTTGCCGGCGGTCACGCCGTTGCGTTTTCTCCGCAAAGCCTAAAAATAAGAATGGGGTTATTGAATTGGAACTCCCACAAAATGGCGAAAGGCCTTTCTGTGGGAGTTCTTTTTCTATGGGCGATTTTCTTTCTGTTGAAATAGCGCAAAAACTTCCCGGCGAAGGTATACAATATAATTGATTGGGCTTTCCAACTGGCAAAGATTATGTTTTTATTGACACATCCCCGTTACACGCGCCAGAATTTTGCTTGACAAGCCCAAACAAAAGTAGTATCTTAATCTATTTACGATGTCCGAACCCGCTCTGAATTTATTTTAAATTTGGACACTTGAGAACCTAATTGATGGCCCGACGATGGGACAATCGCCTGAAAAATTGAGTGAGCGCGAGCGCCTCATTTTAAATTCCATCGTAGAAAATTTTGTGCACAACGCGGTGCCGGTCGGCTCACGCTATTTGTCCAAAAAAGATGGCATGGACATGAGCCCGGCGACGATTCGCAATGTGATGATGGATTTGGAAGAGCGGGGTCTGGTGACGCAGCCGCATGCCTCGGCCGGCCGGGTGCCGACCGACAAAGGCTACCGTTTTTACGTCGATGCGTTGATGATGGTGGAAACGCTGGCGGAGCCGGAAAAGCAGCATATTTTAGAACAGTTGCGCCGGGTGTCGCTGGGCGTCGATACGATTCTGGAAGCGGCCTCACAAGTGATGGCCCGGGTGTCGAGTCAACTCGGCGTCGTGCTCGCCCCGCGATTTTTTCAAGGCGTTTTTGAAAAAATCGAATTGGTGCCGATTGCCGAAAAAAAGATTTTGATGGTGCTCAGCATCAAATCCGGCCTGGTGCGCACCATCGTGATGGAAGTGGCGGCGGAAGTGTCGCGCGAGGTGATGGAGAAAACGGCGCGCGTGCTGAACGAACGTCTGCAAGGCCTCAGTTTAAATGAAATCAAACAATCGCTCGACCGCCGCATGCGGCACGCCGGCGAGGCCAATCCGGAGTTGATCGAACGGATTTTAGGGTCGGCGGATTTGTTGTTCAGCGAAGACGGCCGGCGCGGTTTGCATTTCGGCGGCACGAATAATATCGTCACCCAGCCGGAGTTTACGGATCATCTGCAGCTTGCGAAAATTTTGAATCTGCTGGAAAACCGCGAGATTCTCATTCATCTGTTCGAGCAAGGCGACGATCCGGAAAAAATTTCAATTACCATCGGCGACGAAAATCGCGACGAATTGATCAAGCATTGCAGTTTGATTACGGCGTCGTATCACATCGGCAATATCAGCGGCACGCTTGGCGTGCTGGGGCCGACGCGAATACGCTACTCGAAAGTGGTGGCGCTGGTGGACTACATGGCCAAAATTTTAACGGATGTTTTAGATAAAAATCAGACCACTCCGGTGGGCTAATTAGGATTGGATTGTTGATTAGGACTATGGCAAACGACGAACAGCTTGCGACGATAGACGCGACCACGGAAACTAATAAAGCCGCCGAAGCCGGGCTGCCGGTCAATGGCGCCGCCAAAACCGCTGCGGAGATGGCAGCCACCCATGAAAGCGAAGCCGCCGAAGCCTCCGAGGAGGGGGCGGCGGACGCCGAGAAAATCAAAAAAGATCGCTTTGATTTCCGCCGCCGCGCTTTGCTCAAAGAACTGGAACAGAAAGAGAAAGAACATGACAAGCTCCGCGATGAATATGCGAAGCTGGCCTTGCAGCACGCCGAGGTGAAGGATCGCTATTTGCGTTTGGCGGCGGAGATGGAAAATTTTCGTAAACGTCTGGAGCGCGAATTCACCAGCCGCGCCGAGGGCCGGGTTGCCGACCTGCTGGTGGAGTTGTTGCCGGTGGTGGATGATTTTGAGCGATTTTTTGGCGCGGGCGGCGAAGCGAAAGATTACGACGCGCTGGCGACGGGCGCGCGGTTGATTCACCAAAACGTTTTAAAAATTTTGCAAAATCGCGGCGTGACCCTGATGGAAACCCTGCATCAGGAGTTCGATCCGAAACGCCACGAGGCGTTGCTGCAAATGGCGGTGGAAGGCAAGGCGGCGAATTTGGTCGTACAGGAAACCACGCGCGGCTATTTGTTGTTCGATAAAGTATTGCGGCCGGCAAAAGTTATCATCAGTGTCTGAGCGGTTAAAAAATATTCTTATGGCGAAGCGAGATTTTTACGAAATACTCGGCGTGAAACGGGACTCTTCCGAAGACGAGATCAAGAAAGCTTATCGCAAGCTGGCCATGCAATATCATCCCGACCGTAATCCGGGCGATCACACGGCGGAAGAACGTTTCAAGGAAGCGGCTGAGGCGTATGAGGTGTTGCGCGACCGCGAGAAGCGCGAGCGCTACGATCGCTACGGCCATCAAGGCTTGCGCGGCGGTTTTGGCGGCGGCGGTGGCGCGTCCGCGCGCGATTTTGAAATGGATCTCGCCGAGGCGTTGCGCACGTTCATGTCGGAAGGCATCTTCGGCGATTTTTTTGGCCAGGCCGCCGGCGGCGGGCGCACGCGCGATATGAAGCAGCGCGGCAATGATTTGCAAATTCCGCTGAAACTCACTTTGGAAGAAGTGGCCGCCGGGGTCAACAAGAAAATCAAGCTGCACCGTTACGTAAAATGCGAGCCGTGCACCGGTTCCGGCAGCGCGCGCGGCAGCCAGGAAACCATTTGTCCGACTTGCCGTGGCACCGGCGAAGTGCGGCAGGTGTCGCGCTCGTTCTTTGGGCAGTTTATCAATGTCACGGCGTGCCATCAATGCCGCGGCGAAGGCCGCATCATCAAAAATCCCTGTCCGGAATGCCGCGGGGAAGGGCGGCTTGAAGGCGACAAAACTATTGCCGTGGATATTCCCGCTGGCGTGGCGATGGGCAATTATTTGACGGTGCGCGGCGAAGGTAATGTCGGGCCGCGTGGCGGACCGGCGGGTGATTTGCTCGTCGTCATCGAAGAAAAAGAGCATGAATTTTTTGAGCGGCACGGCGACGACATTCTCTATGATTTGCCGCTCTCGATTCCGCAGGCAGTACTGGGTGAGATGGTAGAAGTGCCAACGCTCACCGGCAAAGCGAAATTAGATATTGCTCCGGGAACGCAGTCGGGAAAAATTTTGCGCATGCGCGGCAAAGGCATTCCGCATCTCAACGGTTATGGCAGCGGCGATCAATTGGTGCGCGTGGTGGTGTGGATGCCGAGCAAGCTTTCCATGAAAGAAAAAGAGTTGTTTTTGCAATTGTCCGAAACCGAAGGCGTAAAACCGCCGAAAAGCGAGCGCGGCTTTTTTTCTAAAATCAAAGAGGCGCTGTTTTAAA
>CAYZFF010000145.1:0-5492 GCA_964477305.1 uncultured Cytophagia bacterium | reverse complement strand
GGAGGCGTCACCATGTGGGGGTTCACCCCGTCGGAACAACGCGCGGTGTTGTTGTTGCTCTCGACGTTTGGACTGGGGATCGTGGTCTGGTGGTATCGCGCCAGCCAACCGCCGCCGGAGATCAATCCGGCCGAGTTGGCGGCTTTTGAAAATTTTCTGCGCACGGTGTCAAGGGATAGTCTGCATTCGCCGTCGCGTGCGTCAACGCAAACTCCAAGCGCCCTTGCGCCCACGGCACGAGTTGATTTGAACGCCGCCACTTACAACGAGCTGGTGAAACTGCCGGGAATTGGGCCGGTGATGGCGAAACGTATTCTCGAGTTTCGCGCCACGAATGGCAGGTTTAAGCGCTTGCAGGATTTGCGCAAAGTAAAAGGTATTGGCGCGAAGACTTATGAAAAATTGGCGCCGTGGTTGATGGTTCAGTAAAATTAAAAGTCCGAAGCTGTAAGCCGGATGGAATAAACGTCATTAGCCAAGTTGACTTATAATTATAGCGCTCAAGCTGCCGGTCGCGAGGGTAAAGGTTCGACGCTGTATAAAATTTTGATTGGCCTCTTAACGCTGGCGCTGGGTGTAGCCATTGTGTACCCCAAAAAGATTTGGGATCATGAAGCCGCACATCAGCAACTTTGCCGGGCGCGCATGGGCAATTTGTATTTTGCCGAATTACAGTATCGTAATTTTAACGGCCATTTTCCTCCCAGTGCGACCGCAGCGCTGCAGTTTATTAAATTTGATACACGTTATTTAAAGCGGCTCGATTCTTTGATCGTGCAGCCGTTGCAAGGTGCAAAGAAAACAATTGATAGTCTTCGGCAAATGCAGGCTTTTGCCGATACTTTAATTGGAACGCTAATTGCCACTACAGATTCAATGGTCATTGATTCTGTTGATCACGTCGAAGATCGGGTGATTGAAGGAAGCCGTCAGCTTCGGCGCGTGCTGGAAACTGTGCACGAGAAGATGGCAGCGTTGCCGAATATGCCGGACGCCGCTTTGACCGAAGCGCTGAGTCTGATCACGCGCAAAGAGTTCTTTTTTAAAATCGAAGTGGTGAAACGCATGTTAACGGACGTTGGCAATGTGCCGGCGGCGCGCGTTTCATCGCAAGAAGCATCGCAAAATTTTGCCAGCCTTGCTGGCTATGTGAGTGAGACGTTGACTGCGCTCACGGCCACACCGGAATCGGAGCGGTCGAATATTTGTCCGACCGTGAATGATTCTCTGCGTGTGGTGTTGGTGCAGAAAAGCGCCGGGGCGTTGGCACAAATTTATTGTCCAATCGATTCAATCGCTGTTGCGCGCGTGCAGGCGGATTTTTTCAAATCCCGGATTGGCGCGCTAAAAATTTCCAATCACGGCCGGATTACCGGAGGTGAAAAA
Organism: uncultured Cytophagia bacterium; assembly: GCA_964477305.1. GTDB lineage: Bacteria > Zhuqueibacterota > Zhuqueibacteria > Zhuqueibacterales > Zhuqueibacteraceae > Zhuqueibacter. The sequence goes on along the minus strand of CAYZFF010000145.1, from coordinate 4,106 downwards.
AGCTGGGAGGCAAAACCGTGAGGAACATATATACCTTCTGTGTAAGGTGAGAGAAGATTATGGCATTTGCCGCTACTAATGGAATGGTCGGCATCAGCATCCGCGACACGGCTCTGCGCATGGCAGAGATTACCAAAACCGCGGGCGAAGCTCGCATCTCGCGGCTTTCTCAGGGTCGAGTTCGAACCGCTCTTAATTCTACCGCGTTGCAAGATCACACCCTGATCCGCCGCTATGCCGAAGACATCAACCGGCTTTATGAAACCGCCGATTTTCAGATTTCCTCCGGCGTCTTTATTCTTGATTCCAGTTTGGTGACGATTAAAAAAATTCCGGTTGACGTCAACTTGCAAGGCGAGCGCCTGCGGGATCATATGCGCTGGGAGGCCGAGCAATGCATGATCAATCCGCTGGAGCAATACATCATCGATTACTCGTTGTTGGCAGCGGCGGAGGGGAAGGATTTTGCCGAGGTGGTGACGGTTGTGGCCCGCCGCGCGGTGATTGATTACTGCAAGGAAATTTTTAAAAACACCGACTTGCAATTACGCGCGATTGACGTGGATATTTTTGCCGCGCAGCGCGTTTTTGCGGGAAATTATGACGCGGCGGAAGATGAGTATACCGCTTTGCTCGACGTGCGCAGTTCGAGTTGTCAATTTTCGATTTTAAAAGGCGCCCAGTTTTATCTGTCGCACGATCTGGATTTTCTGAGCGAAGCTCCGGTGCCCAAAATTGACGACGATCATGCCGCGCGGTTGATCTCGAAGGAACTGCGCCGGATTATTATTGATTATAAATTGGGAAAAAGCGTTGAAGATTTGCGCGCCATCTATCTTTATGGCGACGGCGTCACCGCGCCAATTTTGGAGACGTTGCAAAACACGCATAACGTGCGGATTGATCGCGCGAATCCGTTTAAAAAAATAAAAATTGCCAATCAGGGCGGCGAACCGCCGGTTCCGTCGCAGCCGGAAAGCTTCGTTATTCCAGTGGGCGCCGCTCTAAAAGGAATGTAATTATCTTTTTTCAAATTTGTGTGGAGAAGGCGAATGGTTGATATTAATCTCATGGGCGAAGAGGAGAACCGTGAGGGACGCCAGCCGGATGATAGTTTTGCCCAGACGGTGAATCTTGATCTGGGCGAGACGGCTGACGACGAGCAAGCCGCCCCGTTTGTTGCAGAGCCGCAGCCCTCGGCCTATTCGCGCGAGGCGATGGCCGGCAGCGCCGGTTATGCGAATAGCAACAGCGGCGCCTATGCCACGCGACCGCTGTCGATGAACACCCCAAAGGCCGCCGCCGGCTCGTCGCGCAATATGGTTTATCTGTTGGTGGCCGGGTTGATTCTGGCCGCCTTGGTGGCGGTCTACATCATGATTCCGAAATCGAAGGATAAAGGCGACGACCTTAATCTCACGACACTGCCGAATATTCCTGACAGTTTGTCGACGGGCAACCTGACGCCTTCAGATAGTGCAGGAACGGGAAATACTCCAGTCGAACCCGACCCGGCGCTTTCAACTTCCCCGCTTGATCCGCTGTTTGCTTCCACGCGCATTGGCGCTTCCACGGTCGGCGCGTTGGGCCGGTCGTTTAGCGGCAACAATGATTTTTCGTTGATTTCCTATTCCGGCAACAACAACAGTTTCATGGTGCAGTTTACCTCGCCTTCGAATGAAGCTGCCGCCGAAGCGGCGCAGGCGATGCAACGCAGCGCCGCGCCGCAAGAGTTGCGCACGGTGGCCAACCAACCGGCCGGCAATGGCAGCGCGTTGAATAGCGTGATGGTGATCGGGCGCGTCAGTGAGCGCGCGGCGATGATGGGCGGTGGCAGCCAGCCGCGCTTGAGTTTTTCCGAGTTTTCAGCGTGGCTGAAAAAGCTCGGCGCGGACAACGGCTTGAATTCGACGCTGTATGAGGCTGGCCAACCCTATTCCGGCCCGGGCGGTTCCCGCACGCCGGTGCAGGCAAATTTTTCCGGCTCGCGCGCAGCGGCTTTGGATTTTCTGAATGGTTTGGCGGAAGCCGGGCCCAACATGGCGATTACGAAAATCATTCTCAGCTCCGCCGACCGCCGCGCCTTAAGCAGCGCGCAATTGGACGTGGTGCTGTTGTTTGATTTCATTGAATAGTTGCAACGCCGACAAATAATCTGGCCGGATGAATTGGCATGCGAGTGATAGCCGGGACGCGCAAGGGACATCTTCTGCAGGCGCCGCGAGGTGTGCAGACGCGGCCGACCAGCGATCGCGCCCGCACGATTCTGTTCGATTTGTTGCAGGGCAAAGTGAGCGGCGCTTACGGCGTGGATTTATTTGCGGGCTCCGGCGCGCTCGGCATCGAAGCTTTGAGCCGCGGCGCGCAACAAGTCGATTTTGTCGAAAAGAATCGCCGGGCGGCGGAGTTTATTCGGCGTAATTTGAGCCACACGCATCTCGAAAATCACGCGCAGGTGATGGTCGCGGATGCGTTTGCTTTTTTAAGCCGGGCTGATGCCGCGGCCGGCCATCCTGCCTATGATTTGCTTTTTGCCGATCCGCCTTACAATTTGGGGCATGCCGAACGCCTGCTCGACACCTTGGCCAACAGCCGGCTGTTGAACGCCGGCGCGATTGCGGTGTTGGAAGAAACCGCGCGGCTGGAATTAAAATCGGAAGCCGGGCGTCTGCGCTGTTATTTGCGCCGGATCATCGGCGAAACCGCTTTGCACTTTTATGAGGTGAGCTGACGATGCGTCACGTCATTTATCCTGGCACGTTTGATCCCATCACCAACGGCCATCTCGACATCATCGAGCGCGCCACCACGCTGTTCGACACCGTGACCATCGGCGTGACCACCAATCCGGCGAAAAATCCATTGTTCACGGTGGCAGAACGGGTGGCGATGATCCGCGAAGTCACCCGTAATTTTGGCAATGTGCAAGTGGAAAGTTTCACCGGATTGTTGGTGGACTACGCGCAGCGCCTCGGCGCTTCCGCCATCATTCGCGGCCTGCGCGCCATTTCGGACTTTGAATATGAGTTTCAAATGGCGCTGGTGAACCGCAAAATATCCGACGGCATCGTCACGGTGTTTTTAATGCCGCATGAAAAATATACCTATTTAAATTCGACGATTGTCAAAGAATTGGCCACTTTTGGCGGCGATGTGAGCCGCTTCGTGCCGCCGGAAGTTGAAGCGTTGATCAAACAGAAAATTTTTAAAAACCGTTAGCGGTTTAGCCGGGTAACCGGCTAACTTGTTCGCATGAATTTTATTGAGCAAATTCGCGCGCGCGCGAAAGCCCAACCCAAGCGCATCGTTCTTCCGGAAGCCGAGGAGCCACGCGTGCTGCTGGCGGCGCTGCAACTCGCGGCGAAAAAATTAGTGACGCCGGTGCTGCTCGGCAATCCGGCGGCGGTGCAAAAGGCTGCCCGGCATCTTAACCTCGACGTGGCGCATTTTGCAGTGATCGCGCCGGAGCGCGATGCAGCGTTTGCGGAATATGTGGCGTTGTACAAACAGTTGCGGCAGGAGAAAAACGTTTCCGAAAAGCAGGCCACGGAGAAGATGCGCTTGCCGTTATATTACGCTGCGGCGATGGTGCGCGCCAACCGCGCCGATGGCGTCGTCGCCGGTTCCGTGCACACGACCGGCGAAGTGTTGCGCGCCGCCCTGCAACTCATCGGCACCGCGCCGGATTGCGCGCTGGTTTCCAGCGCGTTTGCAATGATCAGCCCGGAAAATCGCGTGCTGACCTTTGCCGATTGCGCCGTCGTTCCCGAGCCAACCGCGGAGCAATTGGCGGAAATTGCGATTGCTTCGGCGCAGACGCATGAACGCTTGACCGGCGAGCCAGCGAATGTGGCGATGTTGTCTTTTTCCACCAAAGGCAGCGCGAAACATTCAAAAGTTGAAAAAGTGCAGCGGGCCACGCAAATTGCGCGCGCGAAAAAGCCGGCGTTGAATATTGACGGTGAATTACAGGGCGACGCCGCGCTGGTCGAGACCATCGGCGCTCGCAAAGCGCCCGGCAGCGCGGTGGCCGGCAAAGCGAATGTGCTGATCTTTCCTGATCTCGACGCCGGCAACATCGCCTACAAGCTCACGCAGCGCCTCGC
>CAYZFF010000144.1:0-9845 GCA_964477305.1 uncultured Cytophagia bacterium | reverse complement strand
AACAAAATGAATGTACTTACAAAAATGTAAAAAAGCAAGTGACAAAACTGTTACATATTATTAAAATCCTATTACCGAATTTCATTGGCGCAAAAAAAACTCCCACTAAAATTTTTCTTTTCCAGTGGGAGTCAGAATTTCTAAAAACTTCAGTTCATCCGCACGGCTAAGGTCGCAGGCGAAGCATCAAGCGATTGTCCAGCGAAGAAGCTGCCGGCGGTTGCTGAATACGCCCGTAAAGATCAAATACAACCCAAGTGCTGCGATCTTCGGGATGAAATGCCATACGCGCCTGCTGGAAATTCCCGAGATTGAGCGTAATACTTTTCGAATCGGGAATGTAAACTTTTGGAAATTTCATAATCATGCGTGGCGGATTGTCCAGAAAACTAACGACATAATTCAGCTTGCCGTTACCAACCACAGAAACCGTCGAGTCGCCCACAGTTTGGACGGTTTCAATCTTTGAACCTTCTGGCACGACGGGCTGATTGTCGCCAGTATAAAGGAAGAATTCGACCCGACGGTTGCGCGCGCGCGATTGCTCAGTATTGTTATCGGTAATCGGTTTCCATTCGCCATAAGGGACGGGCATGAAAAAACGGCTGTTGTTAATACCGTGCCGCGCCAGGAAGTCCATCACGCTGGTCATGCGTGACTCGGACAGCTTCATGTTATATTCATCCGTGCCGGTGTTATCGGCATGCCCAGAAATTTGCACCTTCGCTTCCGGATACGTCTCCAAAATCTCCTTGACCTTAAACATCGTCGGATATTCGTTGGTGCGAATAAAGGACTTGTCCAGGTCAAAGTTGATGCGCAGCGTCATCAACACGTTGCCTTTTTCTTCCGGCTTCACTTCGATCTTGCCTTCGCTCGATTCAGCAATCTTTTTGGCCTTTTCGAGGCGCGCCGCCATCTCCGCTTCCATCGCTTTTAAGCGCCGTTCGGTTTCTTCCGCTGAGAGGCGCGCTTCTTCCGCTGCCTGGCGGGATTTTTCGGCATCTTCGAGCGTTTGCTGCGCGGCCAAACGCGCCTTCTCGATGTCCGCCATCTCCTGCGTCATTTGTGAACGAATGGCGATGAGCTGGCTGGCATCCGATTTCACTTTGCCAAAGTTAAAGGAGAGTGAAAAGCGATGCGCCTGCGAATCAAAAGTCGTGAGCGGGCTGTAGGCATAATCCAACTCGGTGCTGGAGCCGCCGAGCCATTCCATGGGAATAATCACGCCAAAACCGGCGCCCCAACGGGAAAGTTCGGTATCGTGAAATTTGTACCCGCCGCGCACGGCAAAAACATTGGCAATGCGCAATTCCGCTCCGGAATATACCCGCACTTTTTTATCGGCGTTATCGAGCAGTTTCGCGACGTCGGCGCCGAGGTTGAGCTTGAGTTGGCGGTCGCCTTCAGCATTCAACCCGCCAAATGGCAAACGCAGCGCCACGCCGCCGCGCATCGTTTCCGGCAACAACGAAGCTTGATTGATAAATTGAATTTTGCCGACGGTGAAATTCTGCAGCGTCGCGCCGAAATTCAAATGTTTGAGCACGAATAACGCGCCGACATCTATGCCCGTCGCGCTTGTCGAGACGCCGCCGAGATCTTGCCGGATGAATTTTACGCTCGCGCCGAAGGTCAGTTTATTATTGAAAACCGGCAGCGGCCGGCCATAGCCGAAGGACAACACAATGTCATTACTCTGCGGGCTGGAACCGAGTTGATCAAAATCACTGTTTAAACCCAGCACTTTGCCTTCGTCGAAATAAATCAAATTAAACCCCAGCACACCGAGATTGGAAGGCAACGGGAGCGCTCCCTCCAGCGCTCCCTGCTGTGTGTCATCAATCCATTTATGAAAATGCAGCGACAACAACGTGTTTTGCAAATTGCCGAGGCCGCCGACATTGTAGCGCATCACATTCACGTCATTTGCCAGCGCCGTAAACGCTTCGCCCATCGCCACCTGTCGTGCATACGGGCTGATGGAGAGAAAGGTCGCGCCATATTTTCCAGACCCGGATTGCGCGAACGCAGAAGCGGTGAACAATAGACCGGCACCGATCGCCAAATTTGTAATGTATCGTCGAAAATTTTTCATAAGGAATCTAAATGTTTGCTTGACATAAGGAGCGAAGTTCGGCTTGGCACAACCAGTTATCTAATTTTGTAATCTTCGGCTGCGCAAGTCGGGCTTCATTCACACTTTGTTATTGCACAATCACAAATTTTCGCATTGCCGTGGTTTCCTGGGTTGCCCCGGAAGCGGCGTCGGTATAGCGCAAATATACTTTTGCCCAGTACGTGCCGGAGGCCACCACCTCGCCGGCCTCGTTGCGCAAATTCCACCAATTGCCGCCTCTTTGCGTCGCCGCCACCTGGCCGCGGCTGATTACACTTTGAAACGGCAGGTTCGCGCCTTCCAGCGATCGCACCCGCTCGCCGGCGAGGTTGTAAATTTCAATGCGGTTAATGAAAACGTCGCCATTGTTCGCCACCACGCCAAGGCGCAAACCGTCGTTGACGTTAGCGTGTTGTTTCGCGTTATACGGATTGGGCGCAACAAAAAAATCAAAGGCGCGGTTGCCGGCCAGTGTGCGCAGTTTCGGCTCATCCAGTGCAGCTCGCACTTGCACCAAAACTTGCAATACTGTGTCGTCCAAATCACGGAACTCTACGCGCACTTGATCGCCGCCATTCACTTGCAGCTTGCCATCACCGTCCAAACTGGCGCTGCGCACAATCGGAATGCCGACGCGACTGCGAAATTCACCCGAATCAAAAAGCTGCGTCGTGGCATTGACCACTTCGTACAGCGTCAGGTTTTCGGTATCAGTGTTTTGCGTGCTCACAAATTTGACTACCACCGAATCACGTGCCGGCGAAAGATCGCGATCGGTTTCGCCGGTGAGATGCACAAAGAGTTCATCATTGACCGAAACAGTGTCAACTCTAGCGCCGCTGATTCTCTCGATTTGGATATTGCCTTTGACATTTTGAATCAACAACACGCGCGCCGAGCTTTTATCCAACGGATCGGTGGGATCGGTATAGCTCACCGTGAGCGTGTCACGCTTCGCTTTGCCTTCAATAACATTGAGCCGTATCGGCCCGCTGCTCGTCATCACCGCCGGATAGCCGGGGCTGAGGATAAAAAGCCCCGAGGGCTGCTCCGAAAGCTGCACGGTTTGCTGATCGCCGCTGAGAATCGCTCGCACTTGCAAATTCACCGCGTCTTCAATCGGCAGCAAATTCATATCATCCAGCGATAAGAAGACGGTGCCGATATTCAATGGCGGGTTGTTCTCTATCGGTTCCACCCGGTAAAAATCAACTGCACGGCCGCTGGGGTCGGTAAACTTGAGGCTCGATGCGGTTGAACGAGTATTTTCCCAATCGAGCTGCCAGTCATTCAGCCGTGGTGTAATTGAGGAATTGTTTGTTTTCAACACCGCCTGCAAACGCACAGCTTGGCGGCGTCGCAACAGATCAACCAGCGCCAAGTCAAATTGATTCAGACCGGCCGTGTTGCCCAAAGGCGCGCTGAAGAGCGTATTTTGATTGGCCGCATCGCGAATATTGATGGTAACCTGCAATTGCGTGCGCTGTTGCGGATCGGGGGGCAGTACGCTGTTCACTACGAGTTTCTTCCAACTCGTGATGATGAGCTTCGCCGAGTCCGTTATCGCTAGCGACGTCAGTGTGCCCGTGGTATTCGTATCAAAATAATGCGAAGAAATTTTCACCTGACGCAGCATCGGCGTCAATAATGGATCAACCTTTTTCTGCAGATTATTGTCGTTATCCAGAAAGGCGCGATATTGAATAAATCGCTGGCCGTCATGAACCGGGTTGATCGCGGTGGTCGGGCCGGTGTAAAAATCCAGCGTGTCTTTGGGGCCGTACCATTTTGAATTGCTCAACTCAGTGATGACATTGGCCGAGCGTAATTGCAACCGCAGGCGCGTACCGGCGGGTACATCAACTGCCGCACGCGGAAAACTGAGACTATCAAAATCAACGGCGGAAGAGAAATCAAAGTTCTGCGGCGTGGAATCAAAAAACTCACTGCTATAAGCTAAGCGCAGCGGCAGTGCATTCTGGCTGATCGGCAAGTTACCGGCGATCACCAGCGTTTTGTTGACGTCCGCAATATTTTCGACGATACGATTGACCGCGCGCAAATCTTCCAAAGGATGCGCAAAAGTATAAACAATCTGTTTGGCGTTATTGACTTCAATGAGACGCTTATTTCCCGCATCGCAAATCAAAACCCGGCTGCCTGGCAACGCGTCGGCGTCCGTCGGACTGCTTAATCTATCGGCGCCTTTGCCCGCCTGGCCGGTGCCGAACTGCCAACGGTTTTCTTTGCTGGCACGATCCACCATCAACACGCGATGGTTGTTTTGGTCAGTAATCACGAAATAGCCGGTCACCGGATCAAGGTCGACATCCACCGGTGCATTGAGCGCAAGGTTGTCGTTCGGGGCCTTGGTAAATTCCCACACAACGCGGCGTGTTCGGACATCGATCACAATGACGCGATTTTTACCGGTATCGCAAATCAAAACTTCCCGCCCACCATTGATCGGCAGGGCATCTGAGGGCGTGGCAAGCCGATCGACAATCTGCAGGTTGGCATCATTCAGACGCCAGTCTTCCGTTTTTAACGTCCAGTCAACCTGAATAATGGCATTCGCACTCTGATCGGTAATGATGACTTTAAATTTGACGCTGGAGTCTGGATAAGCGATGGCGGCCACCGGCTTATCAAGAGTGCCCACGCCGCCGTAAGAATTTTCCGAGCTTCCCGGGATGGCGCTGTTGAGGAGATAAACTTTCCGGCCCGGCGGATCCGTGATCAAATAAAAATCCCGCGCCGCCAGCGCTTCCGGGACTTTCTGAATATCGGTCGGCGAGATTAACGACGGCGCGGCGCTCGGGTAACGCCAGTCGATGCCCGAAAGCACGAACGTGTCCACATCGGTTCGGGTCAATGGAATCGCCACCAAGCTCACCACCGTATCGGTGCGCGCCACATTCTGCGTTGCCGCCGGATCAATATTTTGGAAACGCGGAAACCCGTCACGGTACGTGCGCTGGCCGGGGGTTTGGGCGTTGCTCGGAGTGGAGAAGAGACCGAAGGCGGTAAGCAGCAGAAGGGCAAAATAGCGAAATTGCAGAAAATGCGCAGGGGTAAATCCTTTACGCATACGAGACTCATCCCTTTAGTCGAATTGTTGGCCGGCGGCGGTCAAATTTGTCAAAATCCCGCTGCCGGAGTGAATGATTTATACAATTATATTATATTAAATTTTTCCAAAAAGTCAATATTTATTTGCTTCTAAGCGGAAATTTATCATTACACAACTCAAACGAAATGTTAAGCCCATGAATCGTTTTTAGCGTTATAAAAACTGCGACGGGAGAAATTCCACCGCAAAATAAAAAACCGCTACCAGCCGGTTCGACTAATAGCGGTTTTTCCATTTTTGCAGCATGCTTCACCTCTTTTCGGTAATGCGCGCGGCCTTTCCCTTTAATTCACGAAGATAATACAAACGGGCGCGGCGCACTTTGCCTTTGCGGAGATGGTCGATTTTTTCGATGTTCGGCGAATGCAGCGGGAAAATACGCTCGACGCCGATGCCATCGGAAATTTTGCGCACGGTAAACGACTCGCCGATACCGCTGCCGCGCCGTTGCATGACCACGCCCTCAAAAATCTGCGTGCGTTCCTTGTCGCCTTCAACAACCTTACAGTGGACGGCCACCGTATCGCCCGGGCCAAAATCGGGCAAATTACTTTTGAGTTGGCCGGCCGTCAAAGCCTCTAGTCGGTTCATGGGTTGATCCTCCTTGCATTCGCGTTATATATAATAAATGTTGGCGTTTTTATTTTTAGAAAAATTGAAAATTTTCACACTGAAATTTTCAATTGTAAATTAACAACGTTGGGGTTTACGATTTCAATAAATCCGCCCGCCGCTCACGCGTGCGCGTTTCGGCTTGCGCGCGCCGCCATTCGGCAATTTTCGCGTGATGGCCGGAGAGCAAAATTTCCGGCACCCGCCAGCCGCGAAATTCCTCCGGGCGCGTGTAATGCGGATAATCCAGCCAACCGGTTTGAAAAGAATCGCCGGTCGCCGAATCCAAATCGCCGAGCACACCGGGCAAGAGCCGCACGATGGCATCGGTCATTACCAGAGCCGGCAACTCCCCGCAGGTCAACACATAATCGCCAATCGACAACTCTTCGGTGGCGAGATATTGGTGCACGCGCTCATCAAGGCCTTTGTAATGGCCGCAAAGAAAAATCAGCGCGGTTTCCTGCGCCAATTCATTCGCTTTCTGCTGCGAAAATTTCTCGCCGGTGGGCGAGGTTAAAATCACCCGGGCGCCGGGAATTTGGTGCGTGGCGCGAATATGCTCGACTGCGGCGAAAAACGGCTCCGGTTTCATGATCATCCCGGGGCCGCCGCCGTACGGATAATCATCGACGCTGCGATGCTTGTCCGTCGTAAAGTCGCGCAGATCGTAGATCAAAAATTCAGCGAGGCCGCGCTGGCTCGCCCGCTTCATCATGCTTTCACCGAGCGGGCTGTCAAAGAACCGTGGAAAAGCGGTGACGATATGAATTTTCATTTTCTTGTAGTCCCCGCCTGCACCGGGCGGCTCGCGAAGTATAAATTTTTCCAATCGTGCCCGTTCGGGGCAGGACTACTCATCAAATAATCCCGGCAACGGTGTGATCACGATACGCCGGTTCGGCAAATCAACTTTTTGAATCACCGCGTCAATCGCCGGAACGAGCTTTTCTGCCCCGCCCTGACGAATCACCCAGACATCATTTGCCGGGTAATGCAGAATATCGACCACTTCGCCGAGCGGCTCATCACTGGCGGAAAAAACCGGCAATCCAATGAGATCGAAATGATAAAACTGATCCGGCCCGGCCGGTTCACAGGCTTCGAGCGCAATCACCAACTCTGCACCGCGCAGACTCTCGGCTTGATCGCGATCGTTTATCTCGCGAAATTTGACCAGGAAGCCATCATTAATGTTTTGCAGTTTCTCAATCGCATACGTGCCGAGCGCTTGTTCACCGCGCCGCAGCAACACCTGGCGCAGGCGTAAAAACTGTTCTTCCGCATCGGGGATAATACGCGCTTTCACCGCGCCGTGCAAAGCATGCGAGCGCAGGACCTGGCCGATGATGACGAATTGCGGCGTCTGCTTGTTCATAAAAGATGAAGACACCTTGCGACTTCATGCCGCGGTTGACTCGGATACAGCACGAAGGTCACGCCGCGGTAAAATTCAATCGGCCGCCGTCCCAACTGCGAAACGTAGAGCCTAAAATTTTTGTTGGCGTTGGTGTTATTCGAGAATTTCTAACACCGCACGCTTGCCGGCTTTGGCCGCTGCCGCTGCCAGCAACGTTCGAATTGACTTGGCGGTTTTGCCGTGTTTGCCGATCACCTTGCCCATATCACCCTGGCCGACGCGCAACTCATAAACCACCGTGCGCTCACCATCGATTTCGTTGACTGTTACCTCATCTGGCTTATCGACGAGGTGCTTGACCATGATCTCGAGGAACTCCTTCATGATAATCCTCCTTAATCGGGTTCGCAGCAGAAAATTGGCAAACCGACGCTGGCTCAAGAAATCGGAGAATCAGTCAATTATTCCGAGTTTCGCTAAGCAAACGAGTTAACGATGGCAATTGCCAAGCTTCTGTCCCACATCTCTACCCTTTTCACCATCTCCAAGCGCGTTTAACCTTCACGAAAAACGCCTTCACGGCAGCAAAACGTCTTCCATCGTCTGCCACCATAACCCAGTCATGAACCCACCTGCACTGGAATTCACAAAATTTAAGCCTTAGTTTCTGCCGAAGCGGCGGCCTTTTTAGCTTTGCGCTGTTGCTTCCTTTGTTCGCGGCGTGCTTCATGGCGTTTTTGTTTATCCGCCTGTTCCGCTTCCCACTTTTTCATCTCTTCGCCGATTTTGGCTTCATCCAGGCCCAACTTCTGCATGTGCCAGCGCAGCATAATGCCCTGTTGCCGCAACAGATTGTGCACCGTGTCCGACGGTTTCGCGCCCTGGGACAGCCAATAAAAAGCGCGATCGTTGTTAATCATCACGGCCGCCGGTTCGGTGCGAGGGTTGTAGGTGCCAAGATTTTCGAGATATTTTCCGTCACGGGCAACACGCGAATCAATCGCCACAATGCGATAGAAGGGCTGTTTCTTTTTACCCATTCGGCTAAGACGAAGGTGAACTGCCAAAACGACTCCTTTCGGAATTTTAAATTTTAGGTGATCGCCGCTGGTTGCAGCGGTTTACAATACGAAAATTTTAGTTTATAAAACTGCCCACGCTGGGGCAATAACCATACAGGGCAAATTAAAAAAATCGCGGCAAGCCGCGCATGCCTTTACGCCCGACTTGCTTCATCATCTTGCGCATCATCTCATATTGTTTGAGCAGGCGATTCAACTCCTGCACCGAAGTGCCGCTGCCTTTGGCAATGCGCAAACGCCGGCTGCCGTTGATGATATTGGGCCGGCGGCGCTCATCCGGCGTCATCGAAAGAATCATCGCTTCGATGGCGACCAACCCTTTCTCATCGACCTCGGCATCCTGCGGAATTTGCCCGCCCAAGCCCGGAATCATGTTGATGATCTGGCTCAACGGCCCCATTTTTTTCAAACTCTGCAACTGATCATAAAAGTCTTCCAGCGAAAACTCGGCCTGGCGCAGTTTCTTTTCCAGTTCACGCGCTTTCTTCGCGTCAACCACTTGCTCGGCTTTCTCGACCAGCGTCAACACATCGCCCATGCCAAGAATGCGCGAGGCCATACGATCCGGATGAAACTTTTCCAGCGCGTCGGCTTTTTCGCCGGTGCCGATAAACTTGATCGGCTTGCCGGTGACGGTTTTAATCGAAAGCGCCGCGCCGCCGCGAGCATCGCCGTCCATCTTGGTCAATACGACGCCGGAGAAATCCAGCCGCTGCGCAAAAGCTTGCGCCGTATTCACCGCGTCCTGGCCGGTCATGCCATCAGCGACAAACAAAATTTCATTCGGTTTCGTCGCCTGCTTGATGGCTTCCAACTCCTGCATCAACTCATCGTTGACATGCAGACGTCCGGCGGTATCGAGAATCACCGTGTCCAGCGTGCGTTGCCGGGCTGCGCCAATCGAGGCGCGACAAACTTCCAACGGCGTCGAATCAGGCTGCGAAAAAAATTCTGCGCCAGCGGCTTGCGAAACCACGCGCAATTGCTCCACCGCCGCCGGGCGTTGCAAATCCGCCGCAACAAGCAGCGCGCGGCGATTACGGGTTTTCAAAAATCGCGCGAGCTTGCCGCAAAACGTCGTTTTCCCTGAACCCTGCAAGCCGATCACCATGATCACCGTCGGCGGCAGATTTGCTTCGCGCAACGGGTTGTCAGTGCCGCCCAACAACTGCACCAACTCCTCATAAATAATCTTGATGACTTGCTGTCCGGGCGTAATGCTTTGCAGAACTTCCGCGCCCACCGCCTTCTGCTCGACGGCGGTGATGAACTCTTTCGCCACTTTGAAATTAACATCGGCTTCCAACAACACCCGCCGGACTTCGCGCATCGTTTCGGCGATGTTTTCCGAAGTCAGCTTGCCGTGCCCTTTCAGCTTCCGAAAGATGTTTTCAAATCGGCCAGTAAGTTCTTGAAACATATCTACGCAACAAAACAGGCGGCACCCGCAGGGCCGGTCGCCTGTTGAAAGATTCGTGTGATGACTTAATGCGACAGACAAAAAATTATCCGCGCGAGGCGGATTACTTTCTCGGGCAA
>CAYZFF010000143.1:0-9851 GCA_964477305.1 uncultured Cytophagia bacterium | reverse complement strand
CGGAATGACAAACTCTTCACGCAAGCAAAAAATGCTGTAATATCCGTGCACTCCCCAAAAACCAGTGACAATTGATTCGTCTCGAAAATCTCTCAAAAATTTACGGCCCAAGCGATAATCCTACGGTTGCCTTGCACGACGCCAACCTCACAATTCAAACCGGAGAATTAATCGCGCTGTATGGACGCAGCGGCTCCGGTAAAAGCACGCTGCTCAACCTCATTAGCGGAATCGATCAACCAACAGCCGGAAAAATTTTCGTTGATGAACTCGAAGTGACAGCGATGAATGAAAACCGGCTCACGCTATTTCGCCGCGACGCCATCGGATTTGTTTTCCAGTTTTTTAATCTATTGCCGACGCTATCCGTTTTGGAAAATGTTTTATTGCCGGCGCAGCTCCGCCCGCATGCTCCGGCGCAACTGCATGAACGCGGCATGAGTTTGCTCGCGCAACTCGGCATCGCCGAGCGTTGGAAAGCCTGGCCGGACCAACTCTCCGGCGGCCAGCAACAGCGCGTGGCCATTGCCCGCGCTTTGATCAATGATCCGCAGCTTCTTCTCGCCGACGAGCCTACCGGCAATCTTGACTCCGAAACCGGATTGCACATTTTGGAAATTTTAAAAACGTTGTCGCAAGAAAAAAACAAAACGGTTCTACTCGCCACCCATAGTCTCGAAGCCGCGCGGTTTGCGGATCGGATGTTTCAGGTAAAAGACGGCGCCTTAATCGTGAAAGCCGGGGAGTAAAGAAGTTTCATGCTGCGTCTTCTGCGCCTCTTCAATTTTCGCCATCTTCGCCGCAAACCATTGGAGACTTTTCTTTGTTTGCTCGGCATTGCGCTGGGCGTGGCGGTGATGGTTGGCATCGATCTCGCCAATCAAAATGCGCTACGTTCTTTTCGGCGCACCGTCGAAGCGGTCACCGGCAAAACCACACATCAAATTTTTGGCGGGCCATCCGGCATTAGCGATTCATTGGCAACCTCCATTTTATCGCGTTCCGATTTGCAAGCAACGCCGATTCTTGAATATACCGCCCGTGTTCGCCGGCGTCTCGCGCTCCCCGGCACGATGAAAGCATCCCTGCACATTTTGGCGATTGACCCTTTCCTCGACGCCGGCTTTCGTGATTACGCAGAAAACGCGTGGAATACCAAAGAACGCGCTTCGTCAACGGATTCAATCACAGCCGTCAACCTGCAATTTTTACTCGCGCCCGGCGCCGCGTTGTTAAATGAAGCTTTTGCCGAAACCCATCATCTCAAAATTGGCGACACGCTCGAAGTTTTGATCGGCAATCTGTGGCGGGAGCTTTATCTCGCGGGCGTCATTCCGCAACAGCGGCTATCGCAAGCCGGCCTCGAAAACCTGGCACTCGTCGATATTGCCACCGGGCAGGAAATTTTCGGACGCGTTGGTTTTGTCGATCGTCTCGATCTTATTGCCAGCGCCAAAACAGCGCAAAACCTTGCCGCGCAATTATCACCGCCGCTGCACCTGCAGCCTCCCGCGCGACGCAGCCAGCGCGTTGATGATATGCTGCGCTCGTTCCGGCTCAACTTAACCGCGCTCTCTTTCTTATCCGTGTTTGTCGGCATGTTTTTGATCTACAACACGATGAGATTTTCGGTGATTCATCGGCGCAAGCAACTCGGCATCTTGCGCTGTCTCGGGGTGACGCCGCGACAAATTATTTTCACCACACTGCTCGAAGCCTTTGGACTCGGCGTCATTGGCTCAATGCTGGGTTTGTGGTTCGGCGCCGTACTGGCGGAATACACGACTCGCACCGTGACCGCAACCATTTCCGATTTATATGTCTTTCTCAAAATATCGCAAGTGGCGCTCGATGCCGGCGTGCTACTTAAAGTTTTTCTCATTGGCGTATTGACAACGTTGCTGGCCAGCGCCGGCCCGATTATCGAAGCGGCACGAGTGCCGGCGGCGGTAGCCGTACGCCGCTCGGCGTTGGAATTACGCGCCCAGAAATTTGCGCCACGCTTTGCGGCGGCGGGCATGGTCTGCGCGGTTGTGGCGATTCTGCTTTCCCTGCGTTCGACCGAACCAAACCCGATGAGCGGCGGCTTTTTTCTCGGATTAGGAGCCGCGCTCGCGGTGGCGTTGAGCGCCATTTTCATAACACCGCAATTGACGCTTTGGTTGATTCGCTTGACGAATAGCTTCGTGCAGAAACTCGCCGGGATGATCGGCATACTCTCGACCCGCAATATTCAAACAGCGTTGAGCCGCACAGCGGTGGCGATTGCCGCGCTGATGATTTCGCTGGCGATGGTGCTCAGCATGCGGTTGATGATCACCAGTTTTCGCAGTGGCATTGACGCTTGGGTGCGAAACGTTTTACAAGCCGACATCTATTTGCAAACCAGCGGCGCCGTGACCGCGAAGTGGGAGGCGCTGTTCTCGCCGGACTTCATTAAATTTCTCGAAAACCAGCCCGAAGTGGAGGCGCTCAGTTTGTACGGGGCCACAGAGTTCTCTTATCAGAATGAGCCGATTTATCTGATCGCCATTAGCGCGGAGGTCAATAAAGATCGCACGAATTTTATTTTTACCGGCGGCGATGATCGTGAAAATTGGCAACGCTTGATTGCCGGCGAGGTTTTTCTTTCGGATAATTTCATGCGCCGATTCAAGAAGTCCGCGGGTGACACCATGATGTTGCAGACGAATCGCGGCCTGCGGGTGTTTCACGTTGCCGCGATTTTCGTGGACTATTCATTTGAGCAAGGACAAGTGATGATGAGCCATCAGACTTATACTGCAAACTGGGGGCCGTCACGGATTACCAATATCAGCGTTTTTCTCAAGCCGCAAAGCGATTACGGGCGCGGCATGGCGGATTTACGGCGCAAAATTACCGAGCGATTTGCCGTCAATGTGTTATCGAATCGGGAATTGCGTGAGGAAGTTTCTAAAGTCTTCAATCAAAGCTTTGCCATCACCCATGTCATGCAGATTCTCGCCGGCATTGTTGCGTTCATCGGCATCATCAGCGCGGTCATGTCGCTGCTGGTCGAGCGCACGCGCGAGCTTGGCATTCTCCGCGCGGTGGGCATGAGCTTCGGTCAACTGCGCCGGCTGGTGTTCATCGAATCCGGCCTCATGGGCATATTTGCCGCCTTGATTGCGGTGCCCGCCGGCACGGCGCTGGCGTTGGTGATGATCTATGTCATTAATTTGCGGACGTTCAATTGGACGATTAACTTTCAATTTGAGCTTGCCGCTTATTTGCAAATTGTATGGCTGGCGCTGGCAGCCGCTTGGCTGGCGGCGATTTACCCAATGTTGCGATTAAAAAAGATTTCTGTGGCCGCGGCCATCCGGGAAGAATAAAACCGAATGATGATAGCATTCAAAAACATTTCATGGCGGGCGGACCGAAGGCAAGGACGCTTGCGATGTCCTTTTGAAAGAATCCGGCTTGATATTAGCGCAAGCTTGGCTATTTTCCAAACAAGATTCCTACATAATGACAGCAAAAGTATTCTTGCCTTTTGCTTTTTGCTGTTTGCTTTTTGCGCCCCAGCGTCCGCGCGGGCGCAAACTAATTTTGCCCGCGTCGAAAAAACTTGGGAATGGCAATTCCCGCGCGACCACGGGCAGCATGCGAAATTTCAAATCGAATGGTGGTATTTTACCGGTAATTTAAAAGCGGAAAATGGGCACCGGTTCGGTTATGAACTCACTTTTTTCCGGCAAGCGTTTTTACCGATATTGTCAGCACGTCCTTCGTCATGGGCGTTTCGGGATGTTTATATCGCGCATTTTGCCATAACCGAGGTGGAAAAAGAAAATTTTTATTATGATCAAAAAATATCCCGAGGCGCACTCAATCTTGCCGGCGCCGATTCGGCTGCGCTCGCGGTTCATCTCGGCGATTGGTTCGCCCGTCAAGAAACGGCGGCTCCAAGCGATGGCGTTGGCAAAATTCATCTTCGGGCTTTGAGCACTTTCGGCAGGATTGATTTTGTCTTGACGCCCATGCAGCCGCCGGTTTTTCATGGCGCCCAAGGCTTGTTGCCAAACAGCGATTTGCCGGGCGATGGGGCTTATTATTACTCTTTGCCCAATTTGCAAACAGCGGGCACGCTTAAAATGAATGGGGAATCTTTTAACCTGCATGGAACAAGCTGGATGGATCATGAATTTTTTACCCCGGTCGTTGATATTAAATCGGTGCATTGGGATTGGCTCAGTTTGCATTTGACAGATTCGACCGAGGTGATGCTGGCGCAGTTGCATCGCGAGAGCGGCGCTGAAGTTCTGCATTCAACCGGAACCTTTATACAGCGGAACGGCACGGCACAAACGCTTTCGTCGCGGGAAATCGCGCTGGAACCGCAAGCTTGGTGGACAAGTCCCACTTCCGGCGCGAAATATCCGCTGGCGTGGAAAATTAAGTTTCTCGACTATGAATTACAATTAAGCACGCCGGTGAAAAATCAGGAATTGGACACACGGCGGACGACGGGCAATTTTTATTGGGAAGGTTATGTTGAAGCAAGCGGAAAAAAGGGCGGACAGACTGTTCGTGGCGAGGGATATTTAGAGATGACCGGATACGAAAATCTCCCCAAAGCTAAAAGCGCGCAGTGAAATTTATTGCGTTAATCTGAATTTTTGAATCGACTTTCCTTTGAGATCAACAGACGGGCCGGCGGTTTCAGTTCATTTCGCAAACCAAAAAATGTTTTTCAAATACCGCCCCGATAAACAAATGGGTGCCAAACACCGCGCCGACGCTGGAACCGGAAATCTCTTTACCGTCGTTCAAATAAACCTGGTCGATTTTAGCAGTGCCCTTTTCCGATAAACTGATTTTCAAAATTTCCGAGGGCGAAGGTTTGGTTTCGTCTTTCGCATGTTTGGTGAACGTCAAAAGTTGCGGATGCGCCGCAACCCATAAATTGCCAGCGGCATCAAGCTCAATATTGTCCACGCCCGTGCCAAGCGGTATTTCATATTTAAATGTCAAAGCATCAGATGCCAGGTCGCGCGCATACACATTAATTTTCAAGCCGACACAGGCTGCAACATAAATCGTCCTGCCGTCGCGGCTCACATTGATGCCGTTGGCGTAAGCCATGTCGTTCGCCACTTTGGCAAAATTTTGGCCGTCATAATAAACCACATAAGATCTTTCCAATTGCAAATACTCTTCGACCGTGCGTCCGAAGGCAGAAGCATTGCCATGATCGTTCGTGGCATAAAAACGGCGCGGCCCGACAGCGACAACATCATTCGGGCTGTTCATCAACTCACCGCGGATCGACTCACGGTGTACGAGCGTGCTATCGTGATAATCAAAAATTTCAACGGCATCACCACCGGCGCCATGATTAACCACAAAAAGAGAGGTCGCGCCATTTTCAGCAATAAAAAGGCTAAGACCATGTGGATTAAAATCATTATTAAAATCAATCGTTAAATTTTTCAGTTCCGGGGTCGCGGCGTTGAGATCATACGCGAAGATGGCGCCGCGCGTTTTTTCCCCGCGAAAGATGGCGCGGCGGTCGCTCGACGAGATGAAGGCGACGCCGGTTTGCGGATGAATGGTAATATCCTCCGCGCCCACCGCACCGAAGACTTTTTGAACTTGTCCGTTGAAATGCGGCTGGAGAGTTTTGAATTCCCCAGCATGGTAGATGGTGGCGACGACACGCCAAGTCAAAGCCAGAAAAATAGCAGTGATGACACCTTTGACTAATTTCATCGCTCAATCATTTGTGGTGATAATAACATCTTCTATTAACGTAAAGCCGCAAACATCAAGCGCCAAAAAGAAGTTTTGGCGCTTGACAATAAGGAAATTTTAGTCTCGGCATTAACGGGTGACGCGATTGTCAACCTCACCCGCTTCGCTAAGCCCCGGCGTCATTTTCACCGGATAATAAAATTCAATCTCCAAACGCCGATTCAGTTTTCGTCCCAGCGGTTTGTTGTGGTCGCCGATCAACTGGCGGTCGCCATTGAGGTATTCGAGCATCAACGGCCGCGTTTCACCGTAGCCCACCGCGGCATCGAGGCGCGCCATAATGCGCTGATAAGCTTCCGGATAACGCGTTTTAATATGCTGCACAAAGCTTTGGCGAAAGGTTTCAGCGCGCTGTTTCGAGAGCAGCATATTAACCGGCTCAGGTCCAATCGCACAGGCATGGCCGGCGAAGCGCATCCGCATATTTTTATCTTCGAGCATGCGATTCACATGCACCATCAAATTTGTCCAGTAGAAATCATACAACGGTTCGGTGCCGCGAAACTTGATCGGCCACGCCACGCGCTGTTCGCGTAAAAATGACTGCGCCGCCAAATAAGTTTGCCGCGACGGCGTGCGAAATTGCCGGCCCAAATCGTCAGTCAGTGCGATGAAAAACGACGCATCATGTCCCACCCACGATGCGCCAATTTCGGTATCCGGTTGCCAGGAAATATCCTGTTGCAGAGACGCGCCCTTGGCCATGCCGCTGAGATCGACGCGTTTGCGCAACGTACCGGATTCGAGCTCAATCACACTTTTATTGAGCGGCACGGCGCCGGTAATGGCGGAATTAAAGATCACCGGCGACGGCAGCGGCTCATTTAAATTAAACGCCACCAATTGAAACAGCACTGCTTCGCTGTTGTTGTCGGCGGTAATGCTGACATAGCGGCGTTCCTGCATCACCCACCGCGAGTCGGTGGCATCACGCGGCGGTTTGCGCAACGGGATCACTTTGCCCGGCAAGAGTTGAATCTGCTCGCGGTACACGCCCAGCGCCAGCAGCGAATCCCGCACGGCCTCGGCGCGCGCGGCGGCAAGTTTCACCTCCGTCTCGCCGGAATTCGTATCGGCATGACCCTGCAAATAAACTTTCAAATCGCGATGGCCGCGCAATCGCTGCGCCAGCGTCACCAGCGGCGGCTCCAAAATCGTTTTATGCAAATAATCGGATTTGATCGCCGCGCTATTGGAATCGAAGCAAACTTCGGCGATAAACGGCGTTTCATAAGCCAGGCGCACTTGTTTCAACACCAGCGCCGTATCCGCCGTGGTGAAACGGCCTTTCGGAATCGTATAAAATTCCGCAACGCGCTGGTTATTCTTTTTGTCGCGCTCACGCAAACGATTCTCCGCGTCGAGGCGCGCGACCAAGCGATGCAACCCGGCGTGCGGCGTGCGCCATTCCATTTTAATTGTATCAACCGCGCCGGCATTCAGCTTGTCAATAACGCGCGATTGGTTGGCCGCGAGGCCATTGGTGGAAGCGGCCAAAGAGTCCGCCAGCGAAAACGAAATATTTTTTGCCGCGCCGTCGCCGCTGTTTTTCACGGCAAATTTCAGCGTGCCCTGTAAATCATCTTCGGTAATCCACGGATGATAATCAAAAGTAATATTGGTGATTTCCACCTCCGGCGCGGCAATGCGAAAATGCTGAATCTGGCGATGCTGCTTGCTCGCGAAGCGCACGTGTTGATCACGATCGTAAGCCATCACCATCCAAAAATAATCACCGCCTTCGAGATCGGTTAGCTGTTTCGTCGTGCCGGTAAGTTTTTGGCTGACCAGAACATTAGAGGTTTCCAAGGTATTGAAGAGCGCGGCGTCTTGCCGTTTGGCCCGGCTGGCAACCTCGGCAAGCTTTAAACTATCGCGATCAACCAACAGCCAATAATTGACGTCATCATACAGATCCGGATCTTGGGTTGCCTCCCAGGTCAGCCGCACGCTGTCACTTTTGATGAATGCATTTTGCATCGGGCCGATAAATTGAAATCCTTCCGGCGCAATCGCATAATGCGTCATACTGCCGCGATACGTGCGATTGAAGAGAAAATTATCGTCCACCGCGGCGACGTCAAAACGCAACGCTTTGTTTTGGCCCGGCAGCACGCTCGCAAAGGTGTTGCGATCATCCAAGCGCAGCGTCAAGCCGAAACTGAAATGACTGAGCACACAATCATTGAAATCATAACCGCCGCGTAGCGCGAGAATTTGGCTCCACGCGATTTCCGAGCCGAAGCTCACGAAACCATTTTGGTCGCGAGGCTTTTTGTAATCAACCGTGAAATGCAATTGCAAACCGTTGTGGGAGCCGGTGTTGAACGCCACGCCGCCGCGAAACGTGCGCGGCAGCGGCGTTTCATTCGCAATAAAAGTCAGCGGCTGGCCCAGTTCAGTAACGGCGACGCCGGCGGAGAAAATGCCGTAATCCAGAAAACTTTTACCGGTGTTGAGTAAACGAAAGCGCGCCGAGCGCAGCAGCAGGCCGGCATCGACCATCCACGATGCAGCGTCGTATTGCGCCAGCTTGCTGCGAAAATATTTTCCATTCACGCCGAACGCCAAACGCCGGCTCAACGGTTGCCCAAAGCTCAACGCCGCCACGAAATCATTCGCCGAGACCACGGCGCCCGGCAGCGCCGTGCTGTTGAAATCTCCGACACCTTGATAAGCCACACCCAACGCGAAACGCGAGTTGGCGCTCCACGGCGTGCGCACCCGTTTGCCGTACAGCAGCGACGCACTGTACACATCCGCAATCCATTGCGCGTACGTTGCCGACCATTGCCATTCGCGCAGAAACCCCGCCGCGCCCGGATTCGCGTAAATCGCATGCACATCGTCGATCACGCCGGTTAAACTGCCGGCAATACCCTGCTCGCGCGCGCCCGGCGTAAACTGCAGAAACGAGGCGCCTTGCCGGATTTGCGCGACTGCCGGCAACGATGCCATCCACCAGGCCAGAATCGCAAGCAAAACCACCCGGCTTGCGCATTGCGGTGACGAGGATTTCTTTGGCATATTTAGCGAACGATTATACATTTTTTCCAGGCATTAAATTCACCCGAGCGCAGCGCGATGATATAAACGCCGCTGCCCACCGGCCGGCCGGTTTCGGTTTGGCCGTTCCAGTTGTAAGTGTTCCAGCCCGCGTTGAACGGCGCTTGCACCAATTTGGTGATACACACGCCGTTGAGATCATACACATCCAAACGCGCCTCGCGATTTGAACTCAATCTAAAATTAATGCCGAGCGGTGATTGACGATCGGCTTCGTAAACATTGCGATCTAACACCATATCGTTGCTGCTGCGCACCAACACTGCATCACTGGCCGTGGCAAAGGTGCCGAAAATATCACGGCTGCGAATTTCAAAACGAATCTCTTCTTCTTTTGCCGCGGTAAATAAACGTGTGTTAGTGAAAGTCGGCGTCACGTCAAACCACACGTTCGGGGCCAGCCGCGTGGTTTTGATATATGCTTCGGCATACGAAGAATCGATTTGGCCGTTCGCATAATAAATCCACAAATCCCACACCGCCACCGGCGCCAGCACCTGCACCCGCACGCGCACGCTATCGCCAATCGTCACTTCCGGCGGCCGGGCTTCAATCAACGGACGCGAGCCGGCCGGCGGCGGAATCACCACACGCACAGTGTCGCGCGCGACGTTGTTATTGGGCGTGTTGTCATTCGCCGCCAAAAGATGGAGTTGACTCAGCAAACGCGCCAAATTTTGCGGCACGCTCGGCGCGAACTGCACGGTGACATTGATAGAATCGGTATCGCCAGCATCCAAAGTTGCAACATTCCACACCAGCGAATCGCGTGTGGCCAGCGCCGGTGTTCTCGTAGCGTTAATGAAACGCACCGAATCCGGCAACAATTGGCGTAGGCGAATGTTTTCCGAACGCGCCGGGCCTAAATTGCGCACGCGCAACCGGTAATCGTAGCGTTGTCCCGGCTTCGCGGCGTTGACATTGCGGCCATTTTCAAACGTGAAAAGTCCGGTTTGCGAAACGAGTGTCACGGTCAGATCCGTTGGCGGCAACGCCGGCGGAATCAC
>CAYZFF010000142.1:0-9919 GCA_964477305.1 uncultured Cytophagia bacterium | reverse complement strand
CATGCTTTTGGCGGGAATCCAATGGTTTAAAGCCTGTGGATGCCCGATTAAAGCGCTCGGGCATGACGATCACTTGGGTAAGTTATTTAATCGGCATTCCTGAGTTTTAATCTAAAGCCGGCAGCGCCAGGTTGGGCCGGCCATCGAACTTGGGCGGCGTTGCGCCGGTTTCTTCTAACAGGCGTTTCGCTTCAACAATCGCGCGCTCGAGCTGCGGATCTTCACCGCGCAGATGCGAGTCGGGATCGAAGTCGACAACCAGATCGGGATCAACGCCGTAATTTTCCAAACGCCACTGCACGTCGGTGAACCAAAAAGAGTATTGCGGTTGCGTCGTGCGCCCGCCATCCACTAAATTGTAACGATGATCAATGCCGATCACGCCGCCCCACGTGCGCTTGCCGATCAACGGGCCGATTTTTAGCAGCTTGAAGCTGTGACAAAAAATATCGCCGTCGGAACCAGCAAATTCATTGGTGAGCGCCACCATCGGTCCGCCCATTGCATGCGACGGATAAGGTTGCGGCGTGCCCCAACGGCGCACATCATAACCGAGCGGCCGGCGAATGAGTTTATCCAATAAAATTTGCGACACATTGCCGCCACCGTTGTAGCGCACGTCGACGATCAATCCGGCTTTGTGCGTTTGGGCGAGATAATAACGATGAAACTCAATCAAGCCTTCCGTGCCCATATCGGGAATGTGCAGATAACCGACACGGCCGCCGGTAGCCTCGGTCACCCGTTGCGTGTTGCGCTCGATCCAATCGCGGTAGCGCGCTTTATACTCATCGCGCAGCGCTTTCACCGTCACATGACGCGGCGGGCTTTCCGGTTGGGCTGATTGTACGGTCAGCACCACATCATGTCCCGCCAAATTCGTGAGCAACTGGCCCGGCGTTAGCGTTAAACTAAGTGGTACGCCGTTGATCGCGAGTAGAATATCCCCCTCGGAAATATCGAGACCGGGCGCGCACAACGGCGATGAACAATCTTTTAACCAGACATCCCCGCGATAAATTTTGGCAAAACGATAGCGTTTATGCTCATCGTCGTATTCCAAATCCACACCCAAGCGACCGATGGAATAATACGGCGCGGAACGATAATCCCCGCCGGCTTCATAAGCATGTGAGGTTCCCAGCTCGCCTTGCATTTCCCAAACCAAATCGGAAAATTCTGAACGGGTGGCGATGCGCTCAACCAGCGGATAATAATGATTAAACACTTTTTGCCAATCAACCCCGGACATGTTTTCGGTCCAGAAAAATTCGCGCTGCAAACGCCAGGCTTCGCGAAACATTTGCCGCCATTCGGCGCGCGGCTCAATGGTAAAACGGGAACGATCAAGATCCAGCCAGCCGCTTTTGCGCGTCGCGCCTTCGGAATTATCGCCCGGCTTTTCGCCCGCTTTTAACACGCGCACGCGCCGGCCATTGCGATAGCTCAAGGTTTTGCCGCCATTGGCCACCTGCACCGATTGCACGTCATAAGCGATGGCCTCAAGCTTCTGCGTGACAAAATCATAAACCCAAAGTGTGCCTTTCTCATCGTCCTCATCGGAGGCCGACGAATCACCCAAATCGGCGCGGCCGCGCACCGGAAAAGAAGTGAAGACCACTTTGTCTTTGATGCCCAACACCTGCCGATAGATGCCCTCTTTCACTGGAAATTCGACGACGCGATCTTGAATGCCGTCGAGATCGATGCGCATCGCCTCGGCGGGCTTTTCTTTGCTTTCGCTCTTTTCTGCGCCATTGGCCGGTTCTGCCGGTTTCTCTTCTTTGCCATTGGCGGCACTCGTTGCGTTTTTAGCAGTATCCAGTTTGACCGCGCTTTCTTCGCCCGGCGCTGCCGGTAAAGGTAAAAATGGATTGGCCAGTTCTTTTCGCAACGTGATCAAATACGGCTTGCTTGCCGAGGGAAAGCTCACGGCAAATTGCACGCTATCATTGACCGGGTTTAAAATGCGCATCGAGAGAAAATACAGATACCGCCCATCGGGATCGAAGTGCGGATAATAATCCCGCAAAACCGGTCGCGTGATTTGATGCACCGCGCCGGAATCCAGCTCGCATAAAAAAATCGCGCGAGTTTCTTCCGTCAGCGCTTTGCGATAAGCCAACCAGCGTCCATCTGGTGAAAACGCCACGCCGGTGATTTCCGCAAATTCGTTATGATCGAGACGCCGCGGCTCGCCGCTGTCGAGATTGATCAACCAGATATCAAGACGGCTGGTGGTAATAATCACTTGCGCCTGCGTTGGCGAAACTTGCAACGATTGAATTCGTCCCGGCGGCGCGTCGATAATTCGATCCGGCTCGAGCGTTGGCTCGCCGGAAAATAGCGTTAACTTTTCTTCTCCGTCGGTGTTGTGGTCGCTCACCGCGATGAGCCGTTTCCCATCGTGCAGCCAATGCGCCAGCCGATAGCGCGCGCCTTCGCGCGTGCCATATTGCACCGGTGCTCCTTCCCAATGCGCCATGCTAAATAATTTGCCGCGCGCCGTGATCGCAATCGAATGCCCTTTGGGATGCAAATGATAATTTTCCAGATACCGCGCCGCCGAAGAAAATTTGCGCTGTGTTTGCACCAGCGGGCTGCGCCATTGAATCGGAATGCGCCGTCCTTCGCGTGTCGCCGCCGCGAGCGCAAATAAATCCGCGCCGGCCTGATAGACAATCGTTTTTCCATCCGTGGCCGGATGACGCACATAAAAATCGCGATGCGCGGTTTCGCGCTGCAAATCGGCTCCGTTCAGCGTGCAAGAATAAAGATTGCCGACGCCGTCGTGATCCGACGCAAAATACAACCGGTTGCCAACCCACAATGGACCATTGGGATTGCCCTCAGGCAAATTCAGTTTGGCAAAATGGCTTTCGCGCTTGGCAGGTTCGGAAAAATCGGGATCAACCCAAATTTCACCGGCCGTGCCGCCGCGATAACGTTTCCAGCGGGCGTTGTCAAAATTGTTGCGGCCAATCGCCAGGCCGGGACCGGCTGGATTCAGCGCGATGTTGCGCACGGGGCAATTCAGAAAACGTTGAGGATATTCACCGGCGAGCGAGACGCGGTAAACGATGGGTTGGTCTGGAGGAATACGCGCGCCTTGCGTACTGAGAAACAAAATGGCTGCACTGTCCGGCGTCCATGTCGCAATCTTAAAAACTGAGCCGAAAAAAGTCAGCCGCCGCATTTCGCCGCCTTCGGCAGGCATGACATAGACATCGGGCTGGCCCTCTTCGCGGCCGCAGAACGCGAGCCATTTGCCGTCCGGCGACAAACGCGGAAAACTCACGATGCCGAGATTGCTCGTTAGCCGCCGGGGAATGCCGCCGTTGAGCGCCACACTCCACAAATCATCTTCGCAGATAAAAACCACATGCTGATCCTGAACAGTGGGATGATGATAGTACCCCTGACGCGCCTCGGTCATGTATTGATCTCCTCGACGAACGGTTTGGTAAAATTTTTATGGCAGCAATGA
Source organism: uncultured Cytophagia bacterium (assembly GCA_964477305.1). GTDB lineage: Bacteria > Zhuqueibacterota > Zhuqueibacteria > Zhuqueibacterales > Zhuqueibacteraceae > Zhuqueibacter. Next base: position 6,432 of record CAYZFF010000142.1, on the reverse strand, counting down.
AGAAATACAACTCGTTTGTTTATGTGAGTGTATATAAAAATAAAAATTTTTTAGATTAAATCAAAATTGTTTTGTAAATTGAAAAGGCAGCACAAGGTTTAACCCGTGCTGCGGTTTTTCATGGAGAAAGTTAAGAACTCAGGAGAGAAAATGCCGAGCAATTCCGTCGCCATCATTTTACGCCAGCTTATTTTGCAGGGACTTTACCTATTAATACAATTTGCCATCTATCGTGTTTTGCGCGGTCAATTTGCCGACACGGCGCTACGTCGCGCACTGCTCCTAACCGCCATGGTGATTATCAATCTGCCGTGGCTTTACGCCGTCACGCGTATTCTCATTTTCAAAAGCTTTCCCTATAGTTATGCGCTATTGGTGACGGTGATGGGATGGGTTTGCATTTCGCTCATTTACTTGATTTATTTTGGAGTGGTACGCTCAGGATATGGGGTGTGGGAAACGCTTAAACCGATCAGTTTGGCGACTGCCGCCGGCGCAACGGCGGCCATCTCCCGCCGTGCCTTTTTGCAGAAAGCGACCCTCGGCTTTGGCGCGGTGGCGCTAATCTCAACTGCGCGCGGAGTTTGGATGGCACGCGGTACGCCGCGACATGAGCGTGTCACGATTGCTCTTCCCAATTTGCCCGCTGCTTTTGACGGGCTGCGTATTGTGCAACTCTCGGATTTTCACTCCGGGCCGTATATGTCCCGTGAGCAAATGTTGAGCGTTCGGCGCTTGATCGAAGACTTGAAGCCCGATCTCTATCTTTTCACGGGCGATTTTGTCGATGCGTTAGCCGAGCAAATGCCACCGTTTGTTGACGCGTTTGAAAACTTGCGCGCACCGCTCGGCGTTTTCACCGTGCTCGGCAATCACGATTATTTTGCCAATATTCAAACCGTCGAAGCCGGCCTCGCAGCAGCGAAGTTGCCGTTATTGCGCAATACCTCTCACGTTTTAGAACATCGCGGCAGCGAACTCGCCATCGTTGGCGTCGATGATTTGTGGGCGCGCTCACGTCCCGGGCGCGGGCCCGATATCAAAACTGCGCTTAATGATTTGCCAGAAAAAATGTTGAAAATTTGTTTGAGCCATCAGCCGAATTACTGGCCGGAAATTAAAAAACACAACATCGGCTTGACGCTTTGCGGGCACACGCATGGCGGGCAATTTGGCATCGTCGGCACGCAAATCAGCCTCGCGCGCCTCGCGAGTCCGTATGTGGCGGGATTATATCAGGAAGACGGTAAACAACTTTACGTCAACCGCGGACTCGGCGTGTTCGGCATTCCCATGCGCATCGGCATGCCGCCGGAAATTACTGAACTGACGCTGCGTCGTGTTTAAAAATCATCCAATGTCTTTTTCTGAAATACAAGTTAATTCCACTGCGCCGACGGGTCACACCTCCGTCGCGCGCGTTGCCAATGCGTGGTATATCGTTGCGGAAGCAAAAAAATTGCACCGCGCGCCGCTTCCGGTGACCTTGCTCAACACGCCGCTCGTGATTTTTCGTAATCGAGACGGCAAGGTCGGCGCGTTGTTGGATCGTTGTCCGCATCGCAACGTGCCGCTCTCGCTGGGCGCGGTGAAGGGCGAGCATCTGCAATGTGTTTATCATGGCTGGGAGTTTGATTGCACCGGAGCATGTCAATTCGTGCCGGCGTTGATGAGCGAATCGCGTTCGCCCGGGCGCCGGGTCGCCGCATTTCCAGCGCTTGAACAAGATGGCTTCATTTGGGTTTATGCAATGCCGGATGTCGAGCCGGCAGCCGAGCCGTTTCGCTTCCCGTTGTTGAATGAAAAAAATTATACCAGCGTGCGACAACAAGTGCAGGCCGCGGCTTCGATTCACGCGGTCGCGGAGAATGCACTGGATGTGCCGCACACGGCCTATTTGCACGGCGGCTTGTTTCGTTCGGCAAAAACCAAACGCAATGAGATTGAAGTTGTGATTCGGCGTTGGCATGATCGCGTGGAGGCGGAATACATTGGCGAGCCGCGACCCTCGGGGTTGGCCGGACGCTTGCTCGCACCCGGCGGCGGAGTCGTGAAACATTTCGACCGCTTCATCCTGCCGTCGATCGTGCAAGTCGAATATCGACTGGGAGACACAAGCCACATCTGCGTCACTTCCGCGCTCACGCCGGTGGCGGATTTTTATACGCGGCTGTTTTCGGTGATCAGTTTTCATTTGCCAATTCCGAGTTGGCTCGTTGCCCTTTTTTTGCGACCGGTGGCCACGTACATTTTTCAGCAAGACGCCGACATGTTGAAACGCCAAACCGAAACCATTACGCATTTCAACGGCGAGCAATACATGTCCACTGAAATCGACGTATTAGGTCCGCAGATTTACCGCTTGCTCAAACAGGCCGAGCGCGGTGAGAAAACGCCGGCGGCTGAGCCGTTTACGCGAACGGTGCGCATGCTGATTTAGCTCTTTTTTTGAACGCGGATGACGCGGATTGGGCGAATTGACGCGGATAAAGTAAAAACAAAAAAATCCGCGTAATCCATGTTCGAAGCTTTTGTTTTAACGCTGTCCCGCATATTTGAGATATGCTTTATGATCCCTCCAATTCCCTCTGGTTGGCGCAGCATTCTCTCCAATGAAATTAAAAAACCATATTATCAAAAGCTGCAAAACTTTGTCGAGAATGAACGACACAAATATAACATATTCCCCACAGAGCAAAATATTTTTGCTGCACTCAAAATAACGCCATTTAATAAGGTAAAAGTTTTATTGTTGGGGCAGGATCCTTATCACGATGACGGGCAAGCCCACGGGTTGTGTTTTTCCGTCCGGCGCGGCGTGCCACCGCCGCCATCACTGGTAAACATTTATAAAGAATTGCAAAGCGATAGCGGTTGTCGAATACCGCCGCATGGCCATTTGGTGCACTGGGCGAAACAGGGCGTGCTCATGCTAAATGCGGTGTTGACGGTGCGCGCGCATCAAGCCGGGTCGCATCGCCGGCAAGGTTGGGAGATTTTTACGGATGCGATTATTCAAGCGCTCAACGCGCGCAAAGAGCCGGTGGTGTTTTTGTTGTGGGGAAATTATGCGAAAGAAAAGGTGCAGTTCATCGATCACAAAAAACATGCGATCATTCAATCGGCGCATCCGTCACCACTTTCGGCGCACAACGGGTTTTTCGGCAGCCGGCCGTTTTCAAAAACGAATGCGGCGTTGCGAAAATTTGGCGCGCGAGAGATTGACTGGCAGGTTCCGGAGAAATGACTTATTTTTGCCGTTTCCAAAAGTAATAGACCAACCCACCCATTGCTAACAAAATGAGGCCCGCCCAGGCCTGCGCCGGGCGCTCAACCAAGGTATTCAACACAAACCAGATTGATAAAACCACAAAAAAAATCGGCGTGAGCGGATAACCGGGCGTTTGATAAGCGCCGGACGCCGAGCGTTTGCGAAAGATAAATACGCTGGCCGCCGCCAGTGCGAAGAAAATCCAATCAGTAAACACCACATACGAAATCAAATCTTCAAAAGTGCCCCAAAACAAGATTAACACGATCGCCCAAAGCGATTGCAAGAGAATGGCAAACACCGGCGTGTGAAAGGTCGGATGAACTTCTGCGACTTTTTTGAAGAACACGCCGTCATTGGCCATCGCATAATAAATCCGTGGCGCCGTGAGTGTGTAAATTCCGGCAGTGCCAAAAGTTGAAATGAAAATTGTCAATGCAATCAAACGGGCGCCGGGATCGCCGAAAATTTTACCAATGGCGTCTGCGGCGAGTCGCGGCGAGGCGGCCATTTCCGCTGGTGACAGAAGAAACATATACGCCACGTTGATGAGTAGATAAATGAGCGTGACGGCCAGCGCGCCAAAAATCATCGCCCGCGGAATCGTGCGTTGGGCGTTTTTTGCTTCACCAGCGAGAAAGCTTGCATGTTGCCAACCGCCGTAGGACCACAACACGCCGACCATCGCAATGGCCAACGCGCTGCCAAGCCCATTGGGCAAATCACCCAGCGGCGCGGTAAAATCCGTGGTCTGGCTCGAGCCGGCGCCAAGCCCCACAATAATCAATCCGATAATTCCAGCGAGTTTGAGTAGAGTAAAGACATCGGAAAACACCCCGCCGGCTTTGACACCGACAATATTGATAAGAGTCACGATGATAATACCGGTGATCGCGACGATTTTGGTTCCGGTGGGGCTTAAGTCCACAAAGAATCCGAAATATCTTGCAAAGGCTACACTCAGCGCCGCGATGCCGCCGGTATTGATGACTAACAAATAACTCCAGCCATAAAGAAATCCCGCGAAACTTCCATAGGCTTCTTTGAGATAAACATACACGCCGCCGGCGCCCGGCATTTTGGCGCCGAGTTCGGCAAATGTGAGTGCACCGGATAGCGCCATTAAGCCGCCAACAATCCAGACCAGTAACGCCCATTTCGGCGATGGTAACGCGTGAATAATGGACGACGGCGTCAGAAAAATTCCCGAGCCAATCGTCGAGCCGATGGCAATCATCGTCATGTCGAAGAGCGTGAGTTTTTGTTTGAGCTGAGACATTTTTGTCGTTGCGCCTTCAGGCGTTAAATGTTTGAATTGGGAAATTATCGCGTTGAATGAAAATTTTTCTTAAAGTCTACATTTTGCTCCTGAAGGAGCCACTACAAGCTTCGCGCGTGGCTTCAAAAGCCAACTTGATTTCTTCCGGCGAATTGTAAAAATGCGGCGAGTAGCGTAATTTGCCATCGCGCAAGGAGATTGTAATTTTTTGCGCGTTGATATGTTGGAACACGGCGTTCACGTCAATTTTTGCCGGCAATTGTATGGTCACGATGCCGGCGCGTTCTTTTGCGGAGATGGGGGATAGTAGTTCGATGCCGTCGAGATTTTGTAATTCATCGGTAAGTATTTGTGTTAATGCTAAAATGTGATTTTCAATTTCTGTTGAACCAAATTCCAACAGCGTACGCAACGCGGCGTGCATGGCCCAGATGCCCGGAATGTTCAGCGTACCACCTTCGTAACGCCGGGCCGAGGCGGACAGCGGTTGATCGAAGTTAAAAAAATCCCATGGATCGTGTGCGGCAAGCCAGCCAACGTGCTGTGGCGTGATCTTTTCCTGTAGGGCTTCGGTCAAATAGAGAAAACCCGTGCCATGCGGCGCCATCTGCCATTTTTGGCAGCCAGCAGCGAGCGCATCGATTTTCATTTTTTGCACATCGACTTGAACGCCGCCAACGGCCTGAATGCCATCGACCACGAAAAAGACGCCGCGCTGCCGGCAGAGATCACCGATAGCCGCCATGTCGGCGCGATAACCGGTGAGAAATTGCACGGCGCTCAATGCCACCACCCGCGTGCGAGCAGTCAGCGCGGCTGCAATATTCTCGGGTGTAATTTTGCGGTTGGGACATTTCAAAAAATCCAACTCGACACCGCGCCGCCGCAGCGGTAAATAGGGATAAACGTTGGCAGGAAATTCCATTTCATTCAAGATCACCCGATCGCCGGATTGCCATGGCAGGCCAGATGAAACAATATTAAGCGCTTCCGAAGTACTGCCGACGAGCGCGATGCGGCTTGGCGATTCGGCATGAATGAGTTTTTGCACGAAGTCGCGACACTCGTCTTTCTTTTTCACATCATCAGGATAATTATCAATCCAACCACAGGAGCGCTCATGCAAATGTGTCGTCATCGCCTCGACCACGCGTAACGAAAGGGGGGAAGTGGCGGCGTGATTCAAATAAACTTTGCCTTGGGCAATATGCGGAAAGAGGCCGCGGGCTTTGGCCAGCACATGGGGCGGGAGTATTTTACCGACAGAAGATGGTTCGGCCATAAATAATTTTCAATCCGATGTGGGAAAATGCTTTTGCAACAACTCGAGTAAACCGGTGGGATAAAGAATGGCGCGCTGTTCTTTAAAATCGGCAAGAGGCTTCCAGAGTGCTTGAAAGGCCTGGCCGTCATCTTCATAACCAGTGAGGCGATCTTTTTGGTAGAAGGCGGGATCGGCAAAATGCGTTTCATAACAACATACGATTTCGTGCCCGGTTTTGCCCTGATACGTAAAAATATTTTCCAGTACGCCAAGGTAGCGCGCGCCGTCGAGTTCAACGTCAAATTCTTCGCGAAATTCACGCACGAGTGTGGCGTTGCTGGGTTCACCAAACTCAATGCCACCACCCGGCGGACGATAGAACGTTTCATTTTTCACCGCGTCGTAGCCTTCGCAAACAAAGAGACGGCCCTCGTGCAGAATGATGCCGATGGCCAATGGCCGGATTTGTCCTGTGGGTTTACGCGATTCTTCTTCAGGCAGAACCTCGGCATCATGAAATTCGGCAATAATCGCGCGTGCTCTTTCGTAATCACTGCGGGCAATCAAAATTTTTACGGCGCCAACGCCTCCGGGCGCAATATACCACGGCGCAATGGC
>CAYZFF010000141.1:0-9941 GCA_964477305.1 uncultured Cytophagia bacterium | reverse complement strand
ATTTTAAGAAAATCGGGGCCGACTTCTTGAGCTTTTTGGCTGATGCTCGTGAGTAGACCTTGCGGCATTCTCGCCTGCTCGATAAGAAAGTAGGGGATTACTTCATAGCGCCCAATCGGCAGATTCCCGCGCTTTAAATCAAACGAAAAGGAAAACGTTTCCGGCTCTTTGCCGATCTTTTTAACCAGCCGCACCCCCGCATTGATTTCCGGCGCATCAGTGAAGATCCGACCGCTTTCCAGATTGCGAAAGAGAATGGCGCCCAACTCGCCGCCGATGAGCTTGGGGAAAACCACGTCCACGGAATCGCTTACTGCGCTTAAAGTGACCACCACATTAATGTAGTCGGAATAATTTGACAGCACCACCTGGGGATCGATTTCGGTGTTGATATTGAGCAGCTTGGCCATGAACCGCGTGCCAATCAACTCACCATGGGGATTGACTTCGCCATGCGCATACAAAAACTCGCCGTTCACCACTGTAACCGGCGCCGAGCTTAATTTGTAATTGGCCACATAAAAATAAAGATTGAACACCCTGTTGGCATATACGCTGCTATTGGAAGCCACCGGCGGTAGCGCTAACACAAACTCGCCTTCGGCATTTGTGGTTGTCGAGAGCGGCGTATCCTCCATCCATACATGAATGCCCTCCGGACTGCCGGCATCGCTTAAAGCGACTCTGCCGCGAATCTCTTGATTGAGCGGATTGCTGATATCTCCATTAAACGGGCTTTTCTCACAGCCCATAGCCAAAACACCCACAAAGACGGCAGTGAAAATATTTTTGAGCAGCATAACGCGGCAGGTTAAAGGGTTGTTTAGCGTCACCGATTAAATAACGTGTATCTCTCGCCGGATAGTGATTTGTGCAGGCTTTTGGCTATAATCCGCTTTTAAAAGCGTCGCTGCCGGATTACAGCGTTTTCTAAATGAGTGCAGATGTCATTCCGAGGAGCGAAGCAATGAGGAATCTTTATGGCAAAAGATTTTTCGCTGCGCTCGAAATGACAATCGCTTTATTCAAACAGAAAACGCTGTAAAATGTTCGGGCATGACGACTCGTCGTTCACGGTGAAACCAGTAACGGGGATTTTTAGTATTGCGCGCCGAGAGTCAAATAATAACGCCGGTCGCGCAGCGCGATGCCTTGCAGGACAACATCTTCCCCATTCAATAAATTACGGCCGCTGGCATTAAGGAAAACTTTGAGATGGCCAAACTCGAAAGTTTTGCTGAGATGCGCATCGAGGTTGGTATAACCCGGTAAAATCACTTCGCCAAAATCGCCCGGGGTCACGCGGGTTAAATCCGAGCCGGAACGGCGCAGCCAGCCCGATTGCTCGCCTTCTTTAAACCACAACGCTTGGAATGAATATCCCGCATGGTCAACAATAAAACTCAGCGTGCGTTTCAAATCCGACTTAAACGGAAAGGCGGCGCGCTCGGAAATATAATAGCGCGACAAACCGATTTCGAGCGTGACTTTTTTGCGAAATAAATAGAGACTGGGTTTCGTTTCAAACCCGGAGATGCGGGCGTTGATAACATTATCATAAAAAGCGACCGGCACGCCATAAGTGGCAAAAACCCGAAATTTGTTGTCGTAGTGATTCTGAAAGAAAATGCCGGAAAGCCCCCATCCGTAAATGGACGGGTGCACGCTAATCTCGCGCGTCAGCGTTACTCCCATTTCAACGCTGCGGTTTTTTTCAGGATTCAAGTTCGGGCGATTGCGCACATCGGCGCCGGCATCGGGCACGCTAATTTGCTGAAACAGCGTTGGGAACTTCGTATTCTTGCCAAATTTTAGAAACGCATTATAAGAAAGATTATTGCGCAATCCAGCCATGTTCAGCGAAAATTTAAACATGGTTTCGCGCCAATCATTGGTCAGCAATTGCTGCGTCTGCGGGGCGTTGGGCGCGGCGGCGCGCAGCACGATATCCTGCTCATCCTGCACAATGTCGTGACGCAGGCTCGCGTCAAAATCAACGGTTTGAAAAGTCTCCGAAGGTTTGGCATTGTGCCATTTAGCAATGGCCACGAGGCCGTGTTGCCGGCGCTGCAGGAGGCCGCTTTCCGGACCGAGCGCAACTTCGTTGAACCCGGTGCGTACGTCTTTAAAATCCAACTCGGCATGCTGAAATTGATAGGCAAACAGCAAATCGACTACCGGCGCCCGGAATCGTTTCTCGATATTGGCATGCAAGGCCCGATCGTTGATGTCGCGGTTGAGCACGCCAGTCCCGACGGCGTTTAAGAACTGTTCTTCATCCAACTGGCGCAGGCCCGCGGAAAAATCAAAATCCCGGATTTTCCCGATATCTCCGCTGTAACGGAGGGAAAGCAGTTGGTTTAAATTATTGAGTTGTTCACTATCCCGCCGGTTATCATACTCCAAGGTGGAATGAATGTACATCGCGCTGAGCTTGTTGCGCGGCTGGCCGTCTTCAGTTTCGGAAAAATGGTAAACGAGGTTGCCGGTGTGATGCAGTGAAGTGTTATTGAGGCTGTTTTCATCGGTTGCCGAATCAACAAATTCCCGTTTCGTGCCGCCGCGCTTAAAACTGTACGAGGCATTGAAACGCGATTTGTTTTGAAAAAGCGAGCTGGGATCGAGATGCAGGCCCCAATTACCGGAACGATAAGTGCCGACGCGTTGTTGGAAGCGCACGCTGTAATCATGTTGCGCTTTGGGCACGATGTTGATAACGCCGGAAAACGCTTCCGGCCCGTACAGCGCGGTGTTGCTGCCTTTGATCACCTCGAAGCGCTCGACGTCTTCGAGATCAATCAAGGCCAGATCGAAAACATTATCGAAGGTGTTGTTCATTTTAACGCCGTTGTACAACACCACCACTTCATCGGCGTTACCGCCGCGAATGGCCACAGTTTTCTTGCCGCTCAACTCTTCTTCAACCTGAATGCTGTGATCGGTGCGCAGCAAATCGCCGGCGTCAACATAGCCGCGAATCTCAAAATTTTTAGCTTCAATCAGCGACACCGCTTGCGGCAAATCTTTGGCGATTTCGAGACGGTTGGCATTCTCATCCTGCACGGTGACGCCGCCGAGCGCAATGACGCGCGGTTGCAAATAAATGTACCGCATGGTCGCCACCGAATCGAGTGCAATTTCGCGCGGTTCGTACGCCACATGCCGAAACACCACCAGCGTTCTCCGGTTGTTGGCCTCCATCCGCAATTCATAGCGCCCGGCAAAGTCAGTCACCACGCCTTTCGACAAGCCTTTGATAAAGACATTGACGTTGCTGATTTCACGGTGCGTATTCAGATCGCGAACCACGCCGCTGATTCGGGTGTCCGGTTGCGCCCAGGCAACCGCGGCACCTGTGGCAAGGACTAACCACAGCCATGAATTCAAGCTAAAACGTGACATGGTGGCCTCTTCGTGTCCCGCCGGAGGGGGACGGTTAAGGGTTTAAAGAGTTTTCATCGGGTGCAGCAAGTGGGGGATGAGAAAGTGATAATTTACTAACCGCTCTAAAATGCGAAAGTTTCAAATAATTTGTCAATACCCTATTCGGGTTAAAAGTGGCAAAAATAAAACTTGCCTCGCCATTACCATGCGATCAAATTGGCCAAGAAGCGAAAGGCGCCGGCATGAATATTCATCAATTGCGGGAATAACGCCAGATCAACATAAGTGCGCTTGCCCGCTCCGGCTGGAAATGTTGCCACTAATGGGCTGCCGCTGAAACCAGCGCGAATCGGCACTGCAGCCGTAGCCAGCGCTTCACCAGAAACAATATTGTAGCCGCGTAGAAACAACCATTCGTTCCAATCCTCGGCAGTGAGGCGATTCGGCGTGTTGAGAAGCGCTAATCCGGCTTCCATTTGCAGGGGCATGGTGGCTTCAAATTGTGCGGTTGCCGTCAGCAGCATGCCGTTCCATAAGGGCTTCGCATTCCAGATGGCGGCGTCTTGCGCCAATACAATCAGATGGCCGCCGGCCTCGACAAAACGATTCAACTCGTTTTGTAATGCCGCCACTTCCGGCAACAAACTCAGCGCGCGACGATCAACAATAAGGACGTTAAGCGCCTGAATCTGTTGTAGAAAATTGGGACCGGGCTTGACGAGCGCGAATTCCAGATTCAACCGTCGCAGCGCCTCGGCAGTTTGGCTGCTTTTCAGGCCGGTGAGCAGGCCCAGCCGCTTCGTGCGATCCACTTCCACCGCAAATTTGCGCGCCGCAAATTGGGCCACTGGCACGCCGTCAATGGACACCGGAATCATATGCGTGCCCTCCGCCGGTTCGCCATTCCAAGCCAAAGTTAGCGTATCAATTACACTCGTGCCTTTTTTGCTCAAGCGAAACGGATGCCGAAAGGAGTTCACCAATTCATCCGACACTTCGACGGTATCAGCCAGGCCGTCGCGTGAAATGTTCGTCAGCCGCACAACCACGCGCTCATCTGGCGTTATACGCACAATCGGCGTTAACACCTCGGTGACAAATCGCGGCGCAAAATCCAGGTTGATCGTAATGCGGTAAATAAAGCTTTCGGCTTTCGCTTTGGCCCGGTGAATGATGAACAGGAACAGCGATTTGGCCTGCGGGGTTAATTGAAATGCATGCACCGCTGGCGGGAAATTATACACCAGGCCTTTGGGCGTCAGCACGCGGTATTCGGTTTTCAGTTGCAGCGGCACTTTTTTAGCGATGTCTTCATTCACCGCCCAATTTTGATCAATACCCGCAAAGAGAATTTCCGTGGTGCCGTCTTTGCTAACGCCTTTTACCTCATTGACAAAAATATAAGTCAATTGCTGATCGGTCAACACCGAATCACTAACGGTGTAATGCACTTCGACGCCGAGCAGCGTGCAACGCAAATTTTCGAGCGCCGCTTTCCATTGCAGCAGGCTCTTGCGTTCCGGTGAGGTCAACGTCATTTGATTCAACGCAATGGTGTATTCGATGGAATCAATCAGCGCTGCAACCCGCGGCAAAATGTCCTTCGTTTGGCCCTTAAGCGTTTTGTCCGTCAAGGCTTCAAGTTGAATTTCAATGCCGCGCAGCTTTTGGGTAACCGGCCAGGGCAGGCCCTCGCCCAACATTTTGGCCTCGCCGTTGGGCGCCGCCGGAAAGCTGACAACATAAGACGAAGCTTGGTTCTGCCGCCACATTTGGCGCTGCACCGCTAAAGAGGTGTAAGCCGCCGCCGCAGTTTCACCGATTTGGGCATAACTTTTTTTCCACCGTGGATGTTGTTCATTAACCGGCACGGTTAAACCGGCGCTGCCGTCCGCATCAATCGCCAACCGGCTTACTGTCCAATTAGACAGACCGCCATTAGCGCCACTATTGCTCAGATCCATCACTTTGCCATGAGCCGTAATTTGCACCGCGGCCAACAAATCTGTCCGTAAAATTTCCCAGCTTGGGCTGTTCGGCAAAGCCCAATCGCGATTGAGTAAAATCAGGTCCGGTCGGAATTGCGCAATAAATTCACTCAGCTTCAGGCGCAGGCTATCGCTGGGCCACAACGCGCGGACCTGTGCCGTATCACGCGCGGCGATAATATCGGGCATGTTCAAGAAACGTGCATCACCATCGAGCGCTTGCATCGCGCGCACCGCTTCCTGGCGGCGCCGCGTCGCGAGATAAGGCGGATATTCGCCTTGCACGTCGCTCTCTCCCGCCTCGTTGTTGGTGGCGTAAATGCTCGTGACCACCGCCCCCCGTCCCAGACGGAAATAGGCGAGGGTGGCAAAATCTTCGTATCCAGGCCGCAACGATACGGACAACACTTTCAAATTGCTGCGCACCTCCAGCGACCGCTGATGCAAGGCATTGGCGCCGACTTCGGGAAAATAACCTGCCGTTGGGGAGGGCTTTTCTCCACAGGCGTTTATCAAGGTCGCGATGGTAATGATCGCCAACCCAATCACAAAATGTCGTCGAAATAACAATTTAAGCATGCGTTAAAAAAGTTGGAAACTGTTAATAAACTCAATCCTGCCACACAAGCCATTTCAACAAAAATAATGGCGTTTTCCTATCACTGGTCAATATATCATTGACCGGGAAAAATACAAATGGTTTTTAGTTTATAGTCCATTCAGAAGCAGTCGCGCCGGGGTCATCGTCGGGTCGATTGCAAGCGCTTTTTGCAAAACCCGGCGCGCCTCGGATTTTTTCCCCATGCGCGAATAAACCCGCCCTTGATTAAACAACGCCATGACTGATTGCGGCCGTACGGCCAACTCATTCGCAAAGGCGCGCAAAGCCTCCGGGTATTTTCCCAAAGTTCCATAGGTGCTGCCAAGATTTAGATAGCCATTGGGAAAATCGGGATCGAGTTGCACGACTTTTTCAAAATAGGCCGCGGCTTTTTCAGCTTGCCGCAATTCCTGGACGTGAATATTGCCGAGCGCGTAAAAAACGTACGGGTTTTGTTGATCGATTTGCAAGGCTCGTTCATAGGCTTGCACCGCCCCGCTAAAATCGCCGCTATCTTCAAGCAGCACGGCCCAATCTTCGAGAAAACGCGGTTCTTGCGGTTTCAGCGCTAATGCCAGTTGATAACTGGCATGGGCGAGTTTGTTTTTTTTTGTCAAAAAATATGCCCAGCCTAATTTCGCGTAGGCTTCGGCATAGTTTTCCCGCAATGCGGTGGCGCGTTGCAGCGAGGTGATCGCCTCGTCGTAGCGCTGCAATTCAAGCTGTGTTTCTCCGAGCCGGAAGTATCCGGCGGCGGAATTGGGGTCTGCGATCAAACCGCGATTGAGATAAAAAAAAGCCGAGTCCAAATAGGCCCGCCGGGAATCGTGCTGTTTAAAGTAATCGAAATAAGCTATGCCTCGCCGCAGATTCTGTTTTGCATCCTGAGCATCAATCACCGGCGCCAGCATTGTCATGGGCTGCTCTTCGAGCGGCCGCTTCAGTGTCGCCCAGTCGATGGGGGTTTGGTTGGCGTCAGTGCGAATCCAGTGATCCGTATTCGAAACCCCGTGCAATGTATTATCAGTGCCGGTGCGATTCATGTGACAGCTAATGCAATCATCGGTTTCCGCATGTGTTTGCCGCGAAGCCGCTCCGGGCAAAGTCGTTGCGGTATGACATTGCAAGCATTTGGCGTTATAATGCGCGCGCGTAAATGTCTTGATGGAAAAATGCGGATTATGACAGGTAATACATGTGAGCTTGCCTGCGCTTTCTTTAAAGCAACGGCTGAGCGCGAGGCGTTGCGGACTGTCCGCAACTTCAATAACTTCTTTGGCGGTTTTGGCCGGAAAATAGACGGAACGATGATTTTCCAGCGGCGTGCCGGGGCGATAATCGAACCAATCGCTTTCGCCGTGGAGCGCCCAGGCTTTCCCCTGCAAATGACATTGCCGGCAAACATCTAATTGCCGCTCGGAAGCAAGCTTGCGCGGGTTGACAATCGTTAGCGCATTTTGCGGAAGCCCGGCGATGGCCTCGCCATGTTTCTGCCGAACATGCAATTCCCCCGGGCCGTGACAACGCTCGCAGCCAATCCCGAGAGTGTAAGGAGGCTGATAACGATCATTGGCTACCGGCGACGGCTCCAGATACGAGTTATGGCAAGCGAGGCATTTGGGCGTGGCATAACGCGAAAACCGCATATTTTCAAAATCGCGGTAACCCGGGCTGAGATCCCAGCGTTTTTTGTGCTCATACCACGTCAGCGGCAATTCATACAACATGCCGTTTTCGTCATGGAAATACATGCGCAGGTTATTACCGGAGCCCATGACATATTCGGCTCGCATCCAGCGCTCGTGGCTGATTTTGCCGTTCTCCTCGCGGCGATATTCCCGCTGATAAAAACCGCCGTCGCGCCGGACCATTTCGTAATAAAAATTTTTAGTGGAATCAAAAACTTCGTAGGTTTGCGGGAAAGTCTCGGTGAGTGTGGCAGCCTCCAAACGCGACATCGAGCGCCCCATTTCGGATTGCGCATAAGCTTCGTAAATATCGCGATGGCAAGCCGTGCATTCTTCAGAGCCGACGTACTTCACATTGGGGGCGGTATTGGCATAGAAAGCCTCAGCGTGCTTGCGCTCGTCACTGGAACGGCTACAAGCAAAAAATAAAATCACCGCCGCAGCGCTGCCCGCCCCTAAATGGCAAACTTTACGAAAACATTCAAAAGATTCCAAGCGGAACATTTTAGTCGCGCATCCACGCTTATAAAGACTGGATTCCCGCCAAAAGTGCGCGGGAATGACGGGCTCATGAAATGAGCAAGTTAATTAATCGATGACTCTTACTGCAAATACCGTTGCCAGTCTTCATCGGTGAGTTCGCCGCGCTTGGTGGAATGCACCAACTCGTAATCGCCAAAACCGCTACGATCGACAAAGACAAATTGGACGCCGTTTTCAATTTGATAGAAATACCAGATTTCATAGGGTTTGGCGATGCCTTCGCTGGGATGGCGCTCGACTTCATCGGGTTTGCCGTATAAAATAAACACGCGGCCGCGATCCGTGCGCCAGCCTTTTTTAATATATTTTGAATAATACTCGTCAGCAAGCTGGGCGCGGCGCAAGTAATCAATGCGTTGGCGCGGCGTTTCGGTGGCGCTGCCGCTTTCCCGGCGGTTCCAGAAATCCTTGAGATATTCCTTTTTGGCCGCTGCCGTTTTCAATTGGTTAAAAAAATAAATCTCGGTTTTATCGGCGAGGTATTTCGCTTTTTGAAACTCTTCTTCGACTTCCTTCTCCGTCAGGGCTTCAATCGCGATCGCCAGTGAGGTCGCCGTGGGCGCGGGCTCCCCGCTGAGGGCGGGCAGTTGATAAACATAAAATGCCTTTTGCTGTGTCGGCGAGTTCTGCACACTCAAACGGAGCGAGTATTTACCCGGCTTCAACGTCACCGCGTTGAGCGTGCCCACTTCAATAGTGTTTCGCGTGCGGTAACGGCGCTGGCGCGAAACCTTCTTGGCTACGGCTCCGTCAGGGTCGATAATCTCATAATCAATCGTATAAACCTTGCTGGTATCGACGTCATACAACTCGGTATAGGTATAAATCACCGGCATGTAGGCGCCGAACACCAGGCTGGGATGCGGCGTCACTTCATGCGCATTCTTAAAATAGGCGTGAGTGGTGTTCGCCGAAGCTTGAATGGAGGCGCAAAGCTGTAAATCACTGGTGACCGGCAATGCATTGATTTCCACCGGCATGGACAAGCTGTCGCGCTGCGCCGGATTAGCAGAGTCGTACGCGACAACATGCAAACGATACTTGCCAAAGGGAACCAGATGTCCAGCCTGCCGTAGAATCGAAGTCGTTCTCCATCCGGCGGCGCTGGTGTCATCCATCACCACCGGCAAGACCACCCGCTCGTTAATCACGGTTTTGCCGGTGCCTTCCTGGATCAAATTAGTGCGAATCCCGACGCCGCCTTTGAGGCCGGCGCCGTCGGCATGAAAAGTGATTTGCCCACAATAAAAAGAATAATATAGCTCCAGATAGCCGTTCGTGGCATTGTTACGGAAACGCGCATAATCAAAATTAATCACAAACGGATTGGCCGGTGTTTGAGCTACCGCCGCTTCTGAAAACCCGATTAGCAGCGCGAACAGAAAAAGGAGAATGAACATGGCATTTTACTTTATATTTTTGCAGGATAAACCAGAGCAGCAGGATTAGATAATAAGGATTGCCGATTAAATAACTTACCCAAGTAATCGTCATGCCCGAGCGCTTTAATCGGGCATCCACAGGCTTTAAACCGCTGGATTCCCGCCAAAAGCATGCGGGAATGACAGCCACATGAAATGGGCAAGTTATTTAAATGTCGATCCTAAAACGGTTACGGCCATATGACAAATGGATTCAGACGCAAATTCTGACAACTCTTTGGGTAGAATAATTTTAAGGCAGGATGATTTAAACCTGAATCGAGCGATTCTCTTTTCGGAAAATGTAACAAATCCC
>CAYZFF010000140.1:0-9956 GCA_964477305.1 uncultured Cytophagia bacterium | reverse complement strand
TGCAATTTGCCGCGGAACTGTATGCGCGTGCCTTGTTGGAGCTGCGAAATAATTTGCACTTCGCCGCCGATTTTGTCGGCGCGCTTTTTAAGGTACCGCAAACCGGCGCCGTACACCGCCTCGGTATTCTCAAAACCTTTGCCGTTATCGACGAGGCTCATCGTCACTTCCTGGCCGGTGAGCGAAATCTGCAACGACACCCGGGAGCAGCCGGCATGTTTGCGGCTGTTTTTCATGCCTTCCTTGAAAATTTGAATGAGATGCCGTTTCCAATCCATCGATAAACCAATTTTGTCCCAATCGGCGTCAATGTCGCTGATGGAAAAATCGACCGGCGTTTTGGCGAATAGATTTTCGCCATAATCTTTTAAGCGCGCGGCGACGTTATAAAATGAATCTTTGTTCCGATCCAGCGTCCAAATAAAATCACGCATGCTGTCGGATAAGCTGGTGGCGGCGTCGGTGATCTTGTTCAAATGCCCGGCGGTCTGCGGCGTGGTGCCGTTCAGGTTGCGGCGGATGATTTCGGCAAAGAGCGCAATGTTGGTCAGCTTCTGGCCGAACTCGTCGTGAAAATCATCGGCCACCTGCTTGCGCAAGCGCTCGTTCTCGGTTTTCCGAATGCGCTCGATTTCCAGCAAGTTGCCGATTTTTCGTTTCACCCGCTGTTCGTGCAGCCCCAGAATGGTGACGGCGAACAGGCTCAACACTAACGTCCGAAACCACCAGGTTTGCCAGAACGGCGGGTGAATGGTGATCTGCACAACCGCGCCGGTTTCATTCCAGATGCCGTCACTGTTGGTGCCCTTAACGCGAAACACATATTTGCCGGGATTGACGTTGGTGTAACTGACGGCGTGGCGGGTGCCGGCAAAAATCCAGCTCTGATCAAAGCGTTCCAAATAGTAAGCGTATTGATTCTTGGCCGGATGGGAAAAATCCATCGCGGAAAATTCAAAACCAAAAAAATTGTCGGTGTGCGCCAACTCGATGGACGCCAGTTCGTGGCCCGCGACTTCATTGAATTTTTTGAACGAGGTAATCATGATCGGCGGCACGAAAATATTATCTTTGATGCTGTCCGGGAAAAAATAATTGAACCCGTTGATGCCGCCAAAAAACATTTCACCGCCGGGGCTGTTGGCAAAAGCGCCGCCACTGAATTCTTTGCTTTGCAGGCCGTCCCACTCGTCATACGTTTTGCACCGCAGCGTCCGCGGGTTAAAACACGACAAGCCGTTGTTCGAGCTGATCCACAGGTTGCCGCGCGCATCTTCCAAAATGCCGTAAATCACTTCGCTCGGCAAGCCGTTGTGGAGGCCGTAGCGGCTGAACTTGCCGGTGGCGGGATCGAATTTATTTAACCCGCCGCCAAAAGTGCCGAGCCACAACGCGCCGTCGTGGCTTTCACAAATCGCCATCACGCGATTATCGCTCAAGCTGGCGGAATCCGCGACGTTATATTTATAAGAAATGAAATAAAGCCCGGCATAATTTTTCGTTCCATCGGCGGCGGTCGGAATAAAAATTCGGTTTAACCCGCCGCCGAACGTTCCGACCCAAAGCGTGCCGCGGCGATCTTCATAAATGGTATAAATCCGATCATCGCTCAAACTGTTGGGGTCGGCGGGTTGATGGCGATAGCGAAGAAAACGGCCCGATTTTTTTTCTAAACGATTTAACCCACCGCCAATCGTGCCAATCCATAACACGCCGGATTTATCCTGCAGCAATGCGCGCACGTGATTGTGGCTCAAGCTGTACGGATCGGCCGGATCGTGTTTGTAGTGCGTAAACACCGCGCGGTTGGGCGCCGCAGTTGCCGCTTCCGGAAAAAATTTATTTAACCCCTGGCTAAAAGTGCCAACCCAGAGCGCGCCGGTCTCGTCGGCGCAAATGGCGCGGACATGATTCTGGCTGAGGCTGCGCGGGTCAGACGGGTCATGCCGAAACTTCGTGAACCGTCCGGCGGCGCCCGCCGGCGTTTTACGGTCAAAACGATTCAACCCGCCATGGTAGGTGCCAAGCCATACCGGGGCCTCGGGTTGCGGCGAAGTGAAAATTGACCAAACCACGTCATCACTCAAACTTTGCGGGTCGGTGGGATCGTTTTTATAATGAATAAATTTTTCTTTGCGGCGATCATATTTGCTGATGCCGACGCCAAGCTGCGAACCGATCCAGATAATGCCGCATTGGTCTTCATAAATGACTAACGCATCGTTCGCCCGAAAGCTGTTGGGGTTGAAACGATCGCGTTGAAAATGCGTAAAGCGTTCGGTGGCGCGGTCAAGCTGATTGAGTCCACCGCCAAACGTGCCGATCCACAGCACGCCATAACGATCTTCGAGAATCGCCGTAACATCGTCGTCGCTCAAACTATTGGGTCGGGCCGGATCGTGGCGATAATGAACGAAACGAAAACCGCTTGCAGTCTTATGATTGAGACGATTATCCAAAGCCGAATGGTCGAATTGGCGATGTCCCACCAGAGCCGGTTGGGGCGCCGAGGTGATATCGTCTTCAACCGGAATAAGCTTGTTTAATCCGCCGCCCAATGTGCCAACCCACAAGATCCCGGCTTTGTCCTCATGTATCGTCAGAATGTGATTGGCGCTTAAACTATTCGGCGTGACCGGATCATGCCGTAGAGGTTGAAAACGCGCGGTCATGTCGTCATAGCGATTCAAGCCGCCGCCAAACGTGCCGATCCACAAATTTCCGTTATGGTCGCGACAGATGGCACGGATGCGATTGTCGCTGAGACTATGGGGATCGGCGGGATGATGTTGATAATGCACAACGGCGTCGGGCGTGAGGTTCGCTCCGGTTTTTTTAAGTTTCGCCAGATTGATTTTATAGAGGCCGTGGCGCCAGGTGCCCGCCCATAAATCATGCCGGTCTCGCGTTGAGTCGACATATAAAGCCGTTATGGTTTGGTCAGAGAAAAATGAAAAAAGAAACGGCAGATCAGCGATCTCTTTTTCCGCCATGCTGGCAGGCCCGGTGAACAGCGGTAAGGTATAGCGCGTGAAGTGTTCGTTGGCCCGATCAAATCGATTCAAACCCCCTTTTACGGTGCCCACCCAAAGGGCGCCGGAACGATCTTCCGCAATGGCGCAGATGTTATCATCCGAAATTGAGTTGTCATCATTGTAGTGGTTGCGATAGATGGTGAAGTTATAACCATCATATTTATTTAAACCATCACCGGTGCCAAGCCAAAGATAGCCCTTACGATCCTGCAGAATGCATTTGACGGTGCTTTGTGAAAGTCCCTGTTCCAGCGACAGGTGCTCGAATTGCGCGCCCAGCGTTGAAAACAAACCCCACCCCAATAGTTTTAAAAGAATAGCGTCACGTAACATATGGCATCACCTGTAGCAAAAATTCATTTAATCCCGTGGCAATTTTGGGTAAACCGGGTTGGTTAGCAGGAAAAACTCCGGCGGATTTTACGGGCGGCTTGATGAATAGGACGGCCCGGCGGCGAAATTAGTTTAAGGCTTTTTACGCCGGATGATCGCCGGAAGGGAAGCTTGCTTTTTAGCGCGAAGTATTTTATATTTAACACGGCATAAAAGGCCGCGAAATTTTTAAGCTGGCTCGGTGAGAACGGTTGCTCTCGTCGGGCATTTTTTTTGAATAACGCGCAGCGCCGCGTCCCTGCGCTTGCAATAAAGAACGCCTGGAAAGGATAAATTGTTTCAGGCCATTTCTAAAACTTTGTCATGAGGATGAAGATGAGAATAGTGGTGCGCGATTATCCCCTTCGTTGTCAAAAGCCATTTCAACGCTTGCCGGAGTTGGCGTATAATTTATGGTGGAGTTGGCAGCCGGAAGCCCAGACGCTGTTTGAGCATATTGATGGCGAGCATTGGCGGCAACACCGCAATCCGGTTAAATTGTTGCGGGAACGCGGCGCCAGCTTGCGCCGGTTGGCACGCGACATGCGTTTCCTGGCGATGTATGAAGAAATTTTGCGCGCTTTTGATGAATACATGAATGACCCGAGTCCGTGGCATGTGCGCGCGCATCCGCGCGAACAAAAAGCGTTGGTGGCTTATTTCTGCGCGGAGTTTGGCGTGCATGAGTCACTGCCGGTTTATTGCGGGGGACTGGGCATTCTCGCGGGCGATCACACCAAAACGGCCAGCGATCTCGGCGTGCCGTTTATCGGCGTCGGCCTGTTGTACAAAAATGGTTATTTCACGCAGCGCATTGATGCACATGGCAACCAGCACGCGGAATACCCGAATTTTGACTTTAAGCAATTAGCCGTGCTGCCGCTGCGCCAGCGTAACGGCAAACCCTTGCAAATTGTGGTTGATTTGCCGGGCCGGCAGGTGACGGCGCAATGCTGGCTGGTTAATGTGGGCCGCGCGCAGTTGCTGCTGCTCGATGCTGATATTGTCCGCAATCAGCCGCGTGATCGCCAACTTACGGCGCAGCTTTATGGCGGCGATCGCGACACGCGCATGGCGCAGGAAATTATTTTGGGCATGGGCGGCGTGCGGGCTCTCCGCGCGCTTGGCGTTGCTCCGGGGGTCTGGCATTTGAACGAAGGACATGCGGCTTTCGTGTTGTTTGAGCGCATGGCGGAGTTCATGCAAAAGCAGAAATTGACTTTCGAACACGCCGCGGAAGTGGTGGCCGCCAACACGGTTTTCACCACACATACGCCGGTGGCCGCCGGCAACGAAGCCTTTAGCTTGCCGTTGATGGATAAATATTTTCGCCGCTTTGCAACGCAGAACAAAATTGACCTGCCGCGATTGTTGGCGCTTGGCATGCAGGCGGAGAGCAACGGCTATAAATTTTTCAGTATGACGGTGCTGGCGTTGCGGCTCTCCAGCGGCAGCAACGGTGTGAGCCAATTGCACGGCAAAGTGTCGCGCGCCATGTGGCAACACCTGTGGCCGGATATGCCGGTAGCGGAATCGCCGATCACCTCGATTACCAATGGCGTTCATGCAGACACGTGGATGGCGCCGGAAATGGCCGACTTGTTTACCCGCCATCTCGGAAAAAATTGGCGTGCCCATCTCAACGATGGGCCGTTCTGGCGGCGGGTTGAAACGATTCCCGATGAAGAATTATGGCGCGTGCGGCGCCATCAAAAAACGTGTTTGATTGATTTTGTGCGGCAGCGTTTGGCGCAACAGCTTAAACGCCACGGCGCTTCGGCCCAGCAAATCAAAGCGGCCGGGCAGGCTTTAAAACCCGAGGCGCTGACCATCGGTTTTGCCCGCCGTTTTGCTTCATATAAACGCGCCGATTTGATTTTCAGCGATGTAAAGCGTTTGGAGCGCCTGATCAACAACGCGAAATGTCCGGTGCAAATTATTTTTGCCGGCAAAGCGCATCCGCAGGATCGCGAGGGGCAAGCGATCTTGCAACGAGTTTACCAAATGTCGCAACGCCGGAGTTTGCGCGGGAAAGTAATTTTGCTGGAAGATTATGACATGAATGTCGGACGCCATCTCGTGCAGGGCGTCGATGTTTGGCTGAATAACCCGCGGCGGCCGATGGAAGCGAGCGGCACCAGCGGCCAGAAAGTGCCGCTGAATGGCGGCGTCAATTGCAGCATTCTCGACGGCTGGTGGGACGAAGGGTACGACGGTGAGAACGGCTGGGCAATTGGCAAAGCCATCGACGGATTGAGCGAAGCCGTGCAAGATCGCGCCGATGCGCACGCGCTCTATGAAACCTTGGAAAAAGACGTTGTGCCGTGTTTTTACCGGCGTGACCGTCACGATCTCCCGCGGCCGTGGCTCAAGAAGGCGCGCGCCTCAATGGCGACGTTGATTCCGCAATTCAACACCGAAGCGATGGTGCGAAATTATGTTGCCAAACTTTATGTGCCGAGTTTGCGCCGCGGTGAGCTGATGAAAAGTAAACGTTTCACCATCGCGACGGAAGCGGCCGGCATTAAAGAACACTTGCGCGCCAATTGGCCGTTGATTAACATCATCGCTGCGAGCGCTGAAAAGTTGGCGACTAAACGCGACGCCAAGTGGAAAGTTGCGGCCACGATTTATCTCGGCGCGCTGTCGCCCAATCTTGTGCACGTGGAAGTTTGTGCGCATACACCGCGAGCCGAGAGCGAACCGCAGGTGCAAACGTTGCAACTAAAACGCAGCAGCGGCGATGGGGTTTATCATTATGAAATGGTGCTTCCGGCGCAACTGGGAACTGCGCAACATTGGCGCCTGCGCGTGCTGCCGCATCATCCGGCTTTGACTCACAAACACGAGTTGGGATTGGTGTGCTGGCGGGATTTGCGGTAATTTTTTATTGGTGCTAAAACAACACGGCCTGTGGGTTTTTGTAATCCGCAGGCCGTTTTTATTTTGTTGCACCGCGAGGTTTAGTAGAAAGAAAATGATGGAATCATAGGGCTAACCGCATATCAAAATGCCACCAATTGCCGGTGGGCACCAGTTGGTTTTTGATTAAAAATATTCCCACCCAGCTTTTTTTCTCCTGTAATCGCCATCCGAGCAAGGTGACTTTTCGAGTATAGTCATAACTGATCAAAGTGTAGCCGCCGCGCAGCATGTAAATGGCGCTGAAAATATCCAATGCTTCCCAGCGGATATAATTCAATGATACCCGGGGAAGCGGCGCGAAATTAAAATGATGGCTCGTAAATTTTGCATAATCAGAACGCGCGTAAGTTGTGCGCAGTTTCGGCTGGTTGACGGTGTAGGTTTGCCGATCCAGGTTACGGCTGAGGCTAAGATAATTTCCACGCCAGGTCGTTTGTAGCTGCACGCGCTCAACTTCAATACGCAGAAAATTGACTTGACGTTGACGAATCTGCTTCATAATATTTTCCGCGGCGAGATTCGCGACGCTGCCGGCGGCAGCCACGCGAATAATCGTGGTTTGTTGGGCCGGTGTCAGCTTTTGCGCAATATCAACCAACTCCGGCACCGACTCGACGCCGCGCACCGCGCCTTTATCGGCGAAAAAAACGAGCCGGCGCATGTCGTTGATGACGCGTTGTTCATCGCGAAAATAAGGGTGAACCGGCGGGGTGTGATAACCGGCATCAAGCCGGGCGCGAATTTTTTCTATCGCGGAAGAAATGGAAATCCGGGGTGGGGCCGTTGTGTCGGCGGGTGTTTGTGCCGAGTCAGGCCGGCTGGCCAGTGGCGGTGGCTGGGTTTGTTCAAACAAAATAATTTCCTGCGCCCCAACCATCGCAGGCCAAGCGGAAAATGCTGAGATCACCAGTATAACGAGCCGACTCCATTTCCAAGCCATAGCGCTTTCGATCTAAGTGACACTATCGCAATGTTGCGATGACCAATGGTCTCATTATAATCGCGACGAATAATTATAGCAAGGGAAATTTGCTGCTTCGAAATAAAAAAGGCCCAGGTTTTACAACCCGGACCTCTTGGCTGTGAGGGGGAGCCACAACTTGTATGTGAAAATACAACGCTAAGTATCACGAAAAACGCGTCCGACCAATTTAAAGTTTCGGCCAACGTCACTGTTCACCGAAACGAACTAATGCCTTGTGGTCGGTTGGACCACTCCGTTTTGACCGGACGCGAGTTTCATGCCATCCCGAAGCGTCGGGAGGGCCATGCTTCCTGCAAGCAGCTTCCCGATGAGTAACGTCCCTGTTTCTCGTTTTATGGGAAGTTCACTTTAAAATCACGGTGCAACGTCATTGTTGCGTGATCTTGAAGTGTGCTAATCATTAACTTGACTTTGTATCAAGCAAGACGTGTGCCAGGCTTGAGAAGAGAAGAAGAGAGCAACTGCGGCGGGGGAGAATATCTCACTAAGTGATTAAGATTTTGAATATTGGAGGTAAAGAAGAAATGCGAAGCACAATTTCGGAATTGCCTTGAAAATTGTATCAACTTAATTCAACTTTCAAATTTGAATTGCAAAAATGATATTCGTAATCAGCTTCATCCGAATTTGCAATTGCCAAAAACTATTTTACCCAAAGCAGCGTGATGCCGGGATTGCCAATTCCTAAATCGTTATCATCGAGCTGGCCGCATTCATCACGCATTTCCTGCGTGTTCGCATCAAAAATATCGTAATCTTCGCCGTTAATAATGCCGCGCAAACGCCGGCGAAATTGGAACGCCCAGTTGCGCACTGTCACTTTGGTGTGACCCCCTTGGCCGTGGCTGCCATAGCCGTGAATCACTTTGATCACGCGCAATTGCGAAGAGCTTCGCAATTTGCTCAGCGCGGCGTCAAGCGCGCTTTCCACCTGCTGCGGTGGCCGTGGCGGATGGCCGACATCAAGAGTGAGCATGTAAGTGGCGTTCATCGGGTTGCCGGAATAGAAATGAGAATCGTTATCTTCTTGTCATTTTTCCAATTTAATACTCGCCGGGATAGATTGCAATACCAAATTGCTTCTCCTCCTGCTGATCCGGCCTCTGCATTCTCCAACGGGCGTGCGTATATTCTTCAATGTGTGCGCTGGGAAATTGCGGTTTGGTTGCAATCACTGTCGCCTCATTTTTACGGCGAGGACGGACAATATAGGACTATCCAGCTAAAGGACTGCACATGCGTAAGTTTTTGCTTGCAAGATTATTCGCGCTGGCGCTGATCGCCAGTGCCGGGATTACCCTCCAGAGTTGCCAAGATTCCAATGTCACCAATTCCACGACGCCAGCCCGCCTCGAAGGCCAGATTACCGAACGCGGCACCTCGACGCCGGTTGAAAAAGTCTTGGTGAAAGTTTTGCCGTTTAATCTCAGCACCGAAAGCGACGCCAGCGGCAAATATGCGTTATCAATTGAGCTGGCCGATTCCACGGCTTCAATGGCGACCGTGATTTTTTCCAGAACCGGCTTCAATAATGATACGTTGCGTGCGGTTAAAGTCCAAAACGGGCACACGACCACGATTCCAGAAGTGCGGATGGCAAAACTGGGCAGCAATGGCCCTTCGGGCGACGCAACGAATATTGTTTTGATCAAAGTTTCCACTCCCAATATTTTCGTAGCCGGTTCCGGCGGCCAAGCCACCGCGGATTTGACTTTTGAAGTGCGTGATGCCAGTGGCAGGGCGGTTGATCTGCAACACAAAGTCGTGTTGGCATTCAGGATAACCGGCAATCCCGGCGGGGCCTCGATTTTCCCGGCGGCAATTGAGTCGGATGAAAATGGCCGCGCGGTCACCACAATAACCAGTGGAACTGTTGCCGGCGCGTTGCAGGTGGTGGCGGAAATTCAAAGTAAAGCGATTGCTTCCGCGCCCGTGCCGATTGCGGTGCACGGCGGCTTGCCGCATCTTGGTCATTTTTCGATTGGCCTCGAAAAACTCAACATTGCCGGGCTGATTTATCTCGGCCTGCAAGATCGCGTTACGGTTTATGTCGGCGATAAATATTCCAACCCCGTGCCGCCGGGAACCGTCGTGCAGTTTCAGAGCACGGGCGGCATTATTGAAGGCTCCGCCGTGACGAATGCATTGGGACAAGCCACCGTGATTTTAACCTCCGCGAACCCCGTTCCTCCGCTCACTGGTTCCGACGGACTCGTCGCCGTCATCGCGGAAACCGTAGATGAAACGCGCAACAAAATTAAAGTGACCACGAAAGTTTTATTCTCCGGGCCGACCCAGGTGTCAGTAACGCCCACGACGTTTACGCTGCAACCTTTCGCTTCGCAAACGTTTAACTATTTAGTCAGTGATCTCAATTTTAATCCTCTCGTGGCGGGAAGCCGTTACACGGTGAGTACGGATAACGGGAAGGTGGCGGGCGCGGTCAATGTCACGATGAAAGACACGCAAGCCAAATCTGCAACGCAGTTCTCTTTTGTTTTAACCAATTCGCAGCCCGATAGTCTCGTGGCCAAAAGCGCCACCGTCGAAATCAAAGTCGAAAGCCCGAACGGCGACATGATTCGGACGATTATTGGCGCGATGTTGCCGAAACCTAAGTAAAAACCACCGCGTAAATA
>CAYZFF010000139.1:1575-9983 GCA_964477305.1 uncultured Cytophagia bacterium | reverse complement strand
ATAAACCGGCTCGGCGACTTCGGCGATAAATGCCAGCTCGGTTATTTTGAATGGGAGGTTATTTTCGAGGCGAAATTGAAAATCTCTCCACATTGCCGCGCCGGAAGGCTTGGCATACACATGCAGCACGCGGCCAATGGCGCCGCCCATATTGAATTCAGCAATCTCAGCATGATGAAATTCCAATACACCCAGATCATTGTGCAATCTTTCCATCTGCTTCTGAATGCGCGCGTTACCGATTTTCTCAAGCGTGCTTGCCGCGTAGATGGCGTTGATGATTTTTGCAAACGACTCCGCCACACCGGCATTGAGCGCCGCGATATATTGCCCGCCATATTGCTCGATGCGGGTGCGCTCGGTTTGGGAAAGCGGCTGCGCCTCTGCCGGCGCATTGAAAAATGCAACTATAATGCTGAGGCTAAAAACAAATAGAATGCTTCGCGTCATACCAATAAGTCCTTCAATGCAAAATTTCAAGCGCCTTTTCATTTTTCCCAGCACTTTTTAAATCTAAACTCTTGTGAAGCGGAAAGGAACATTCGCTGAAAAGTTCCGGCCGGATGATTTCGCGGTAGAATCATTTTAAATCATCCGGCCTTCACCTATTTGGACAACAACGGCAATCGCGACGTTGCAGGATTTTATTTCATCAACGTCATCGCTTTCGTTTCCACAAACGCGGGCGTGGCGCCGTGGAGCGGCGCGGCTTCGAGGCGATAGTAATAAACGCCGCTCGCCAAATTTTGCCCGGAAAAATTGAGGCGATGCTGGCCCGCGGCCATCAGTTGTTTGAGCAGCGTGCTAATCTCGCGGCCATTCGCATCAAAAACTTTCAACGTCACGCGGCTGGTAACCGGCAATTCAAATGCGATATCGGTCGAAGGGTTGAATGGATTCGGATAATTTTGTTCGAGCGCGAAATTATGCAGCAAAGCCGCATGCTGATGCTGCTTGATCCCGCTGATGAGGCCGCCTTCTTGCACCGTAAAAAAACGATTGACCGTGAGATTCGTGAAATGATCGATCTGCCCTGAAGGCCACTCCAGCCGCAACGAATCGATGCGAGCTGCATCTCCAAGGCCGAAATGAATCTCCGGACTGTTCTGTCCGCAAAATGTGTTTTGACTCGAAGCCTCACGCAGTTGCCAATACGCCTTGCCGTTAATGGTGGCCTTCGCGCGGATTTTTGCCCCAATGCCGCCGCGATTGCTGCTTGTGCCCACCAGCTTGAGCTTCACCCAACGATTACTGTTGCTCAAATCGTTGCGATAAAAATGAGGCGGTGGCTGAATAGCCGTCCGAAAGACATTGGGGACAAACAGATCCAAATCGCCGTCGTTATCGAAGTCTCCGCCGGTGGCGCCCCAGCTTGGCGCGATGTCGGTCGTGAAGGGTGGCGTAAAGAGGCGCGTGAAAGTACCGTCGCCATTGTTCTGATAAAACTTGTTGGCCGCGCCGTTGTTATTATCTTCCGCTACAAAAACATCCAAATCGCCATCGTTATCAAAATCGCCCCAGACTTGAGCTAATGACAAGCCCGGATCGGTCGCAATGGCGCCTGTGGTGATGGAAGTATAGCTCCCGCCGTCATTGCGATAAAGAAAATTGCGCAACCCGGCGGCTAAATTGCCGGTATAGTTGGTGAGATACGCATCAAGATCCCCATCGTTATCATAATCGATCCAATTCCACACTTGTCCATCGACGAGATCGGTGCCGATGGGCGCTTCGTTGATGCGCTCAAACGCAGCGGCACCGGTTTGTTTGAGCAGATTGCGATACAAATAATCACGCGCGCGCGTGCCGTTTGCCGGTCCGCTGGCGATGAACAAATCCTGATCGCCGTCTTGATCGAAGTCCGACCAAGTGGGCACAGTGAAAGGTCCCTGCCCCATAACCACCGGGCTGTTGGTGATGCGCGTGAATGTGCCGTCGCCGCGATTGCGGAAGAGAAAATTGGGTCGCGGCGCCGCGTTGCCGAGCCCTCCCGCGGCATGCGCAATAACCAAATCGACATAACGGTCGTTGTCAAAATCCGCCCATGCGCAGGCCCAACCCGCAAGATCCGCATTAGAAAGCCCCAGCGCGCTAAGCGACACGTCGACAAAATTACCATTGCCCTCATTGCGGTGCAGCGCCGAGACGATTCCCACGGTCATCGCATCGAGATCGCCGTCGTTGTCATAATCCGCCCAACTATTGCCGAACGAGCTGAACGTCGTGAGGCTGCCGGCATTAGCACGCTGGAAGTTGCCGTTGCCCTGATTTCGATAAATATAATTGGCGATCGTGCGATTGCTCGTGAACAAATCAAGATCACCGTCGCTGTCAAAATCGATCCAACTCGCGCCCGAAGCATCTCGCGTGTCGGTGGCAATTTGCCCCGTGGTGATTTTGGTGAAGGGTTGGGCGTTCAACATCAGGCTAGAGACGAACAGCATCATCGCCGCGATGATGAAGCTGCCGCTTTGAACTTGAGATGATTTGCGCGTGCGCATATTTTGCTCCTGTTTTGTGCGAATGGATCGATGGCTTCAAATAATTATTCGAAAAGACGTTGAACTTTGGTCGTAATGCTCAGACGCTCATTTAATTAATGACATTGCTTTCCTTGTTGCGAACGGGGCAACAGAAGAATGAAGCGGCACCGCCCTCAGTTCGTAGAAATAAGTGCCGCTGGCGAAGCCGCGTGGCGCGAAAATCACTTCATGACGGCCGCTTGATTTGAGCTGATCGTTGAGCAATTCAGAAACGGCACGGCCATTTACATCGAAAACCTTTAAAGTCACGCGGCTCGCCGTTGGTAATTCAAAGGCAATGCGCGTGTTGGGATTGAAGGGATTCGGATAATTTTGCGACAAGTGGAAAGTCAAAGGGATTGCAGTTATGAGCTTGTCATCAACATTAGTTGGCGCATTGTAATCACCGACGAGCATGCCGCGGCCGAGGGTGCCGACGGCCACGCGGCCATCGGACGCGCGCGCGACAATGTGTTCCGCTACGGCAGTGCCGATGATATCAGACGCCTCTTGCTCCCAAATCGTGTTCGCGCCGCTCAACGCCGTGGTTGAGAACAGTCCGACGCTGGTGGCGATGAAATAAACCGTGCGGTTGTCTCCCAATGTGCTCAACGGTAATATCGCCGCCGCCCGTAGCGACGGCCCCGGAGTCGCGCTCGTGCCGGTGAGATTGCCTTCGATTGCAGAATAGGTTTGCCCGCCGTCAAGTGAATGATAAAGCCCGACAATGTTGTAATTGGAAAACACCACGAGTATTTCATTCGCGTTCAGCGGATTGACGGCGATATTATGCACGTAAGTGTTCGCGGCTTGATTGCGTACAGAAATTTCCTGCAAGCCCGAAGTCGCGGTATGCGCATTTCCCCAGCGATAAATTCTCGGTACACCGTTGAAATTCGACGCACCGAAGTACAGCACATGCGCCGGATTCTGTTGCGACATGGCCATCGCCGTGACGAAGTAATTGCTTGGCGCGGCGATTTGTGTGAGCGCCGTCCACGCGCTGGTGGGATTCGTGGCTTCAATGTTGGTGTTGCGATAAATCACGTTGCCGACAGGGAAAAACATCACGCGCTCGTCCGCA
Organism: uncultured Cytophagia bacterium; assembly: GCA_964477305.1. GTDB lineage: Bacteria > Zhuqueibacterota > Zhuqueibacteria > Zhuqueibacterales > Zhuqueibacteraceae > Zhuqueibacter. Next base: position 6,377 of record CAYZFF010000139.1, on the reverse strand, counting down.
GGATCAATCACATAATAATGAATGAAGCGCCGGCCTTGCGTGCTGTTCTGCGGCGGCACGCCAATGAAACTTCCGCCGCCGACTCCGGTGCGATTAGGCGAGGTATAGTTGTGACGCAGCACGATGCCGAAATTGAGCGAAGAGTAAACAAAACGCTCGCCGAGATAGCAATAGGAGCCGTCGCCGACGATAATATTTTGCGCGTCGGGAATTGCCGCGCCCGCGGAAGTTTTTGCCGACAAAGCGTAGAGATTGCCGTCATCCTGCGCGCCGCCGAGAATTTGCTCGTCGCCCGCCCGCGCTGAAATGGCTACCGCATAAAATTGCGCGCTGATATAGCCGCGATTTTTATCTTCCCAAATTAGGGGCGCGGCGGCCACGTCGCGCGTGAGGTAAACGCCGCCGTCATTCGCAGACCACATTTCATTGGGCCGCGCGGGATGAAACGCCACATTTTGTTGATCGGGATGATGATTGGCATAAGCGCCGCCGCTGTTGGGATCGGCATAGCCGCCGATATGCGTTTCATTGCGATTGCCGGCGGGCGGCGAGGCGAAACCATTGCGCGAGCGGAACAGCGTCGAGCCGCCGGCGATCACAAAATTTTCGTCATCCGGTTTGACCGCGAGCACCATGCAAAAATTAAAAAAGCCTTGAATCGACGCGCCGAATGTGGGGTTGCCGCTGTAACGCGGCAAATTTGCGCTGCGATCCTCCGCGAAGTTCGTGCGCAAATTAATTTTGTGGAAGCGCATATCCTCGCGCCCGTCGCTCAATGTCTGGCCGGTGAACGTGAGCGCGTAAACGAGATCGGGATTCGAAGGCGCAATCGCCAGCACGCTGCGTTGGTGCGTGCTCGGAAAGGTTGCGGGCGTGATGCGCGTCCACGTCAAGCCGTCGTCGTTGGATTTGTAAACGCCCGGTGGATTCGTTTGCTGTGTCGCGCCCTGCGTTTGCTGGGATATAATTGCGACCACCACGCCGTTCGCGCCCACGGCCACGTCGCTCCAAGCATGTTGCGCCAGGCCGCCCAACACGCGCGGAAAAGATGCGCCGCCATCGGTCGAGCGATAAATGCCGCTTGCATTATTTGCGACGAACACCGTGCCCGTCGTCGGACTGACGGCGAGGCGATGCACATAATCGAAAGCCGAATTGAAGGTTGTTGGATCGGAATCCTTCGTGCTCGGCAAGAGTTGCCACGTTTCGCCGTTGTCAGTTGACTTGAAAATGCCCGCGCCCATGTACGGCGCCCAAAAGCCGCGATCACTCGAAGTTGTGCCGCCACGAAACTCGCCGCCGGCAAAGTACCAGGTATTGGTTTGCCCGGCGCGCGGATCTTGCGTAATCGTCGTTACCGCGAAAGAGCCGCCCGGCATGGTTTTTAGCGCCCAACTCGTGCCGCCGTTGGTTGATTTCCACACGCCGCTACTCACGCCGCCGGCAATGATAATATTGGGATCGTTGATATCAACAACCAAACCACGCGTGCGCCCGGCGCGATTGTTCGGCCCGGCCGAGGCCCAATTAAACAACGAAGCGTTGCTGCTCTTCGATAATGCGTGGTTGCGTTTAGACAACGTGCGCGCAAACTCCAGCTCGCGGCTGCGAATACCCGGCGGAATTACGCCGATGGCGGGATCGACGTAGGTTTGCGCTAACTCCTCGAATCCCAGCGGAGAGCTTTCCGCCTCTGCGCTGCGGCTTGCGGCAACGCGCTTCGAGGAGGCTAAATCTTCTCTGCCTTGCAGCAACATGAACCCAATACCAGCAAGCAACATGATGACGGCGGCAACGATAAAACTTCGCGAGATGGTTAATCGCATGAGGTTTTTTAGAGTGAGTGAAAATGAGAGTCTATCACGTAATTCAAGAGCAAAAGTTTTTCGCGCGCGGATGCCACGGATCAAACGGATTACTGCTGCTTTTTTGATCCGGGAAAATGCGCGTCATCCGTGTTTAAAGATTTCGATCATCGCAACAAAATCATTTTTCGCGATTGCACAAAACCGCCTGCGCGCAAACGATACACATAAACGCCACTTGGGAGATCGTGGAATTCGAATGCGAGTTGATGCTCGCCCGCACTTTTGAAACCGCCGACGAGGTTTTTGACTCGCCGACCGGCAAGATCAAAGACGATTAGTTCTATGTCTGTTGCGCGCGGCAAATGGAAGCCAATGATCGTTGCAGGATTGAAAGGATTCGGATAATTTTGCCGTAATCGAAATTGTTTTGGCAGCCCGCCGTCCGGTTCATCTGCAACACTCGTCGTCAGCTCTGCAATCCATTCCATCGCTGTTTTCACCACCGTATCAATTCCATGCGCCACATCATCGCGCGTAAACCAGACTTTTTCGTGCGGCTCAAGTCCCTTGTGGGCGAGATACTCATGTGTGTTCACCAAATACTGCGAGCCGGTGGCGAGCATCGCGCTCCAATCGCTATTGCCGAGATTAATGTTGTCGGAGCCGGTATTTCCTCCCGCCGCCGCTTTGCCAAATATCCGCGCGTGTGGATGAAACGAAAGCCGCCGCGCCTCTAATTCACCCGCGCTGATTGATCCCGGCCCGATCAAAATCGCAATCGGTTTGTCATAAAAAGTATTCGGATCGCCGCGAATGACCAGCGCCGAAGCCGGACGCTGCGGATCGGGTGCCATCGCGAAATGATTTTCGCCGCGCACGCGGCGATCAAATCCCACGGTCGATACGGTTTGATTGAACAGCAAAACCAGGCCGTCGCGCGCAAGCGCAGTTCCACCGGTGTTGAAACGAAAATCGAAAATGATTCCATCGGTTTGCGTGTGATGCATCAAACTGTCAACCGCGTTGCGAAATTGCGTGAGAATGGTAAGCTGCGCATCGGCAGCCCATGAAGTCACGTAAACGTATCCGACTTTTGTTCCCGCTACTACGCCCCAACTCACGCGCCGCCCAGCGATGTGATTCGGCCACTTCACGCCCGGCACATCGATCTGCTCGCTGCCCCAAATGACGCGATTTTCGTTTGCAAGGAGATTAGTGCTGAAGTGTAACGTATCACCCGTGCTGTATTTCACAATATCAATGGTATCGAAGAGATGCCAGTTTAAACCGGCGGATTGCAGCAAATAATACGTGTTCGCTTCTTCCGTGGCGGCGTTGACAATGTTGAGAGCCAGTGGCAGTTCCGCCGCGAGCAAGGCGGGATAAATATCTTTCCACAAAACGCCGTCATAGCCGAGCACGAGATCGCCCGGCACGAGGCCGAGCGGATGATTCGGCAAAGACTTGTACACGAGCAGCGTACCATCGGGCAACGGCGTCAACACGGCGCCAAAATGCTGGTTTGTTCCCCATTGGCCGACAACGAAAACCGGAATGCCTTTACTGAGCGCGGTGAAAGATACGCGGATGTCGTAGGCCCAGGTGTGCAGCTCGTTCAGCTTGAACGTGAAGTGATTCATAATCGCGGCGAAACGTCCGCGACTCACGCCGGCTTCAATCTCCGGCCGGTAATGATCGCGCAGCGCAAAAATGTCCGGCTCGAAATTTTGAAACGCGCCATACTGCAAATGCACTTCATTCCACCAGCGGTCGAAGATCTGCAGCTTCTGCGCCGTGGGCAAACCCTGTCCCCAGGTGGCGTCGATGAGGGGCCGCCAATCTGCTGCAGTGAATTTTGCCGGACTCTTGCCGTAAGTATTTGCCCAATAGAAACGTGAGCTTGCCGGATCATCGGCATGCAATGAAGCACAGAGCCAGTGTATGGTTATGGCGACGAAAATGAACTGCAGCCGATTTTTCATAGTAAAACCTTATTTTAAAAGAGGGTTTTTGAAACCGGGTTTTACTTACCCAGCTTGCTTTTCGACCATGCAATGATTTTGGGAAAAAACTCGGGGTCGAACTGGCCGGTGTTCACATCGATCAAATCATGATTCATATTCGCGAAAAGCAGAATGGTGATGTCCTTGTTCCGCTCCTGTTTGATCTTTTCAAGCTGCGCGATATCATAAAACGTTGGATTGCTGCGATCCATGCCGCCGTAAAGCCAGAGCGCCGGTACATTGAGCGCTTGCAATGCGGCCGCCGGATCGTAGCCGGGCGCGCCGGCATAATTTGCCAACATCGCCGTGAGTTGTGAAATGGAAAGCGAAGTATTGTCCGCCAGGTCGTCGTAATAAATCTCAATGCCCACCGAACTGCCGCCGCCATTGACGCAAATAATGAAAGCAACCTTGTTTGATTGATTTGCCACCAATGGCGCCACCCATGCGCCCTGACTCGTCCCCCAAAGGAAAATTTGTTTCGGGTTGATGTCTTGATGCGTTGCTAAAAAATTCACGATCGCGAGCACGTCACTCGCACGCTCGGGAATCAACTGTGCGCTGTTTTGGAGATTGACATTTTGATATGCGCCGGTCGACTGCCCGAGGCCGCGCTTATCGTATCTAAACAACGCGATACCCTGCGGCAGCAAAACACTTTGTGCCGGCTTATCTGCCTCGCGCGTCTCGCGGCCGGAGCCTGGAATAAAAATCATCACCGGATACGGGCCGGGGGTCGAAGGGAGATCGAGCGTTCCGGTAATGGTTATATCGCCATTCTTGATGGAAAAATCACCCGCACCCTTGGGAGCCTCGTTGGGCGGCGTGGGCGAATCATTTTTGCACGCGCTCAGAATCAAAATCACGCCAACCACTACGAACAGGTTTAAGATTTTTTGCAATGGCATCGGAAATATCCTTTCGGGGTTATTTTAAATGGAGTAGCGTTTGGGTTTCAACAAAACGATACAGAGCAACAAAGCGCGCGGCC
>CAYZFF010000139.1:0-1475 GCA_964477305.1 uncultured Cytophagia bacterium | reverse complement strand
GCGAGGTGGATACGGCGATTGAAGCATTTGCGGTTCATTCCGATCTGCCTTTTAGATTGCTCTTGCCAGTGTTTTTGCTTGATGATAAAATGATCCAACTTTTCAAAGCTTAACGATATCGACCGGCTTCCTCGCGAATCAGTTCGTATATTTTCCCGCCCGGATAAACCGTGATTTTGTTGACGATGTTCGTGAAAATGAGCAGTCCTAATTTGTTCGCCGTGTCGATGCTTAAACTCGAAGACACGCCAGTGAGACCGCCGGTATGTCCTACGTAGCCGTTGCCGAAATTTCGCCAGATCAAACCGAGGCCCGCCTCGGGCACGTGCAAGCGGAACATTTCATTGATCGTGGCTGTTTGCAAAATTCGTTTGCCGCCATATTCGCCGCCATTTAAGTAGGCCATGGCGAAATGTGAAAACTCTTTGATGGAGCTGCGCATCATGACGGCTGGATAGAATTTGACGCTGTATTGCCCCGTGGCGGCCGTTGCCGAGGTGTAAAGCCCGGCGAGCGGGCTGGCCTTTACATCACGCAACCGGAAGCCGGAATTTCCCATCTGCAAGGGCGTGAAAATATTTTTCTGGCAATATTCTCCGAAATCAACACCGGTGATAGCTTCGACGAGGTATCCCAGCAAAGCCACGCCAACGTTCGAGTTCTCAAATATTGTTCCCGGACGGACGCTCTTCCACATTGCGGCAATATACTCCGAGCCGTCGGGCAAAAGATATTCCCGCAACCAAGGGCCGAGTACCGGTGCGGTATCGTCGGTATAGCGTTGGTAGAAGTTGGGATCCTCGCCGTTCGGGTGGGCAAGGCCGGAGCGATGTGTGAGCAAGAGGCGCGTCGTGATCGGCACGTCGGGATATTGCGGATTGCGGATTTTAAAAGGCAAATATTCGTTGATATCTTTATCCAAATCGAGCTGCCCTTTTTCCCAAAGCTGCATGACCGCCGTTGCCGTGACGGTTTTAGAAACTGATGCGAGAAGGTAGACGGTTTCCTCGGTCGGGGCTTTTTTGTCCGCAACATTGCTGAAACCATAAAAATTTTGCCAAACAATTTTGTCGCCTTTGATAATGCATACGGCCAGCGAAGGAAGGCCGTCTGTGCTCATTTCCGCCTCTAACGTTTTGTTTAGGGTGGAAACTTGAACAGTCGGTGACGGTGTGGAGGGGGGCTCGCTGCAGCCGAGCATCCACAGTACGAGCATACTCGATATCAAAACTGTGCGTGCGGTTCGCATCGTTTATTTTCCTTCCGTAAAATACAGAGGTGTGAAAGGGCGGCGACAATCATTGTTGCGGGCCGTATTTAAAAATTCCGGCTTATGGGCGCTGTAAGAAGAGACGAAAAATTTCGACAAGTGACCATACCCAAATATGGGTATTCGAGAGAAGTGTGAAAAAGCGATGAATGAAGCGACGAGCGGCTCTGGGAAAATTCGTTTAGCCTCTAAAGAGTGAAATCCG
>CAYZFF010000138.1:5261-9983 GCA_964477305.1 uncultured Cytophagia bacterium | reverse complement strand
TGAAATTCTTTGAGGGCGTTGTACCACTCGCGTTTTTTGTAATGCTCCAATCCCTGCTGATACGCGCCGAGCAATAAATCTTCTTCCACCGGCGCCATTTTTTCCATGCTGCACAGCTCGTAAATTTTCACCGGCTGCTGCTTGCCTTTCACTTTCACCAGATCCAGCTCGCGGGCGCGGGCGCGCTTTTTCACCTGCGCATAGGTCGATTCCGAAATGATGATCGCCGTGCCGTATTGTTTGTTGGTGCCTTCGAGGCGCGAAGCGAGATTCACCTCGTCGCCAATGACGGTGTATTCAAATTTCTGCGCCGAGCCGAGATTGCCCACCACCACCGTGCCGGTGTTGATGCCGATGCCGACTTGAAAAAAATCGCGGGTGTCCGCCGCCCAGCGTTTTTGAATGTCGCGCAGCGTCGCCATCATTTCACAGGCGGTGACGCAGGCTTTTTCGGCATGCTCGGCATAATAATGCGGCGCGCCGTAGAGCGCCATCACCGCGTCGCCGATGAATTTGTCCAGCGTGCCCTGCTGGCGAAAAACAATTTCCACCATCTCGGTAAGATATTCATTCAAGCGCTGCACGATGAATTCCGGCGGATGTTTTTCGCAATAGGTGGTGAAGCCGCGAATATCGCTGAACAGAATCGACAGCTCGCGTTTCTCGCCGCCGAATTTGGGCATCTTGCCGCTGGCCAGCATTTTATCCACCACGCTCTTTGCGACAAACTGCGAGAACACCCGGCGCACAAAACGCTGCTCGCGGCGCTCGACAAAAACCAATTGCGCCGTGTTGCCGATGTAGCTCAGCACGATGGCGATCACCGGCCCGGCCACCGGCAGCCAAAGCTGCTGCACCGAGAAGCAATACATGGCGGCGACAAACAGCGCCAACACTTCCAAGCTGCCGAACAGCACGCCGATCAACGCGCGCGTTGGCAGCACAATACCCATCGTCAGAAAACTCGCGGCGACAATCATCACAAGATTCAGCCCGTACGGCGCCATTTGAATAAAAGCTTTATTCAGCAACGTGCCAAGCGCGCTGGCATGCACTTCGACGCCCGGGGTTTTGCGCTTCTTCCCTTCGAACGAAAAAAACGGCGTGAGCTTATTATCCTGCAACTCTTCCACCGAGGCGCCGATGAACACCACTTTATCTTTGAAGGTGCCGGCGACGCGATGCTCTTCAAAAATGTCGGTGTCTTCAATGGCGCCGAGGTCGAACGTGCTGTCGTCCAAGACATCGGCGAGCGAAAACGTGGGAAAGGTGCCGGCGGGGCCGCTAAAATTAATCAAAAACGTGTTGGGACTGTAAGCGGGAATCGCCAAATCGTTCAAGCGCAACGCGCCATCGCGGCCGGCGTGGTCGATCACCGCCGGGCCGGGCGTCAAACGAATATACGCGCGCAACGCCAGCGGCAAATATTTCTGGCCGTTGAATTCCTGGTACAACAAATAGCTGCGGATAAAACCGTCTTCATCTTCCGGCACATTGACGATGCCCCACTCGGCGTTGGCCGCGAGCAGTGGCGCAATCGGCTTCGAAAGATAGACGTTGAGAATGTCGTTTTTGGCGACGTCATTCACCACTTTGCCGGCGAAAATGACGCGGCCGGAGCGTTCCGCGGCGCGGGCAAAAACGAGGTCTTCGTTGGGATTGGCAACGGCCGGCTCGGTGAAGGCAATGTCAAACACGATGAGCCGGGCGCCGGCGGCGGTGAGATTATCGATGACGCGCGCATAATAATCGCGCGGGTAGGGCAGCTTGCGGGGCAGACTGGCGAGCGCTTTTTCATCAATCGCGACGATGGCGATGGGCATGTTGTCCACCGTCTCCTGGCCGCGCAAAACAAAGCGCAGGTCGTAGGCTTTGCGCTCGAGATTTTCAAACGTGGTTGTGAAGCTAAAAAACAACGCCACGATTCCGGCCAGAAGACTAATCGCGCTGCCCACGATCCATTTATTGTTCAAGCGACTCCACAGGTCTGGCAGTTGCACGGCCGGTCCACACAGTTAGAAGCGAAACGCGTAGTAGGCGCGAATCAAACTATTTTTAAACGACGGGTTCGTCGTCAAGCTGCCGGCCGCGGTTTGGAGGCCGCCGCGATCAGCATAGTTGAGTAAATTGATATCCAGCGTAAATTCGTGCTGCTCGTTGTATTGCAGCCCGCCGCCGAATTGAAAGCCGGTTTGCGTGTAATCAACCACGCTGAACGTGCCACCGACGGTCGGCCGCGTTCCGCCCGAGGCGCTGACCCGGCTAAACGCGCCGTACGTGCGCACTTGCAGGCCCGTCGCCAGCGTGCGTTTTTGCGAAAAATCATAATCAACGCGAGCCGAAAGCATGTTGTAGTTGAACAAGCTTTGCCCGCCGGCAATGTTGTTGTCGTTCGTGGTAAACGTCAGCGTGCCGGTGAGCGGCGCCTGGAAGCGCGAGCGCAGGCTGATGGTCTTGAGATTCGACGCGGCATCGCCGGCCAGCGCGCGGGTTGCATTATCAACACGGTCGGAATTGGTCAGGTTCAACATCAGCGAATGCTCGAGTTGCAGCGCGGTGAAATCATAATTCAACGTGAACGAGAGATCGCGCGTGGCGTTGTTTTCCAGCGCCACCGTTTGCACCTGCGTGGTGTCGATATTGTTGTTGCGATCATTATTGCGGAAGCTAAAATTGAACGACGGCAGATTCGGCTCCCAGAAAATCGACACGCCGAACTGCAGCGTGTTCAAACGCGTCGCCGGATTCGAGGCGGCGCTATTAAAATGATCTTGGTAACTTTCCAAACCGGCATTGAGATAAACGCGGTTGCGCCACATGCGCCAGCGGTCGTTGATAAAAAACCCGCGAATGTCTTTGCGCAAAAACGATTGCGCCAGCGAGAGATATTCCGCGCCGATTTGTTTGTACCCGGCGCCAATGAAATGGTTAAAGTAATTTAAATTGAGCGTGAGCTGATAGGCGAGCGAGGTTTTGCCGCTCGGATCCAGCGGCGAGGTGCTTTCGTTGAGAATGAACCAACTCTCAAAATCCTTCGGATCAAACGGCAAATCGACGTCGGAAATGCTTTTGATGCTGTCGGCGGAAACGCTGCCGGCGGTAATGTCGTTGGTGAGCAGCGACCACGCGCTGCTGGCTTTGATCTCGATACGGCGGCGATCCAACGTGAGGCTAATATCGGTGCCGGCCACTAAATTGTCGCGGGGCGTGATTCGTCCAATCGTGGTCACGGTGCTGGAATCCGTGGGCAGCGAGTTTTTGTCATCCCGAATTTTCAACAAGGTGAAACCCCACAGCAAACCGTTGCGGCTGCCGAAGCTCGGACGCAGGCCGAGCAAAGATTGTTTGAAGGTACCAAACCGCTGGCGGGTTCTCTGCGCGGTGAGGGGATCAATCACATACAGCGGATCAACCTGCCGCACGGTTTCACCGGAAACGATATCGAAATTCACCCAGCCGGTGTTGATGCCGGCTTGAATGCCGCGCACGCGCCGGCCCCACAACAACAGTTCATCATAATACGGCGTGGCGTCGCCGAGCGTAAACTTCAACCACGGCAATCCCGCAGAGAGCACGAAACGATGGCGCGGCTGCAGCGCCGCGTCTTCCAACGAGGTGAAATACGCGGAGGCCGAATATTGCAACGCGCCGTTTTTGCCAAACAAATCGGCGCCGACATTATTATTGTTCAGCGTGATGCCGTTAAATTTTTCACGGCGCGATTCGGCGTAAACCACGCCTTCCACATTTTTGCGAGCAGCCGTCTCGACGGTTTGAGTGGTTTGACTGGACACGCGAAACCGCCAATTCACCGGTCCGATCACGCGACCGGACTCATCGCGCGCCGAGATGGCCACGGTATGTTCACCGGCGCTAATCGCCGTGGGCGTGAAAGAAACCACGACCGGTGAAACTTCAGCATTTTTCGTCACGTTTTTTCCATCCAGCAAAATTCGGATGGAAGCCGAATCAATGGCCGTGGCCGTCATGAACGAGGCGGAGATCACGACGTCGCTGGCCGCCACCGCGCTGTTCGGCTCCGGGCTTAAAATTAACAGTTCGGCTTCGCTCACTGCTTCGCTTGCGGCTGGAACCTCTGCGGCGACCGGACGATCCATTTTTTCAACTTTGTCCAACACGCGCGGCGAAACTTCGGCGGGCGGTTTATTTCCCGCGGGCGCAGGTTTCGCCGGGGTTTGGGGCACCGGTTGGTTCTCAATCCGGCTTTCGGTGTTTTCGCGAATCGCGACTTCAACCGGCTGGCCAAACGGATTGCGCGCTGGATAATTGACCACGGAACGATCCGACAGCAACGCCACTAAAAAGTATTGCAACACGGGCACGCGCACAATGCTTGCCGGAATTTGTCCGACATAACCTTGCGCCGCCGGCCGCATATCGACAAATTTAAACGCCGCATCGCTGTTGGATTTATAATACAACCGCAGATAAATCACCGAGCGGCCCGGCGCCAGCACGCGCGCTTCAATCGCCAGCGCCTGTCCGGCGGTGCCGGCGGTGGCGGGAAAGTGCTCGATTTGTTGTAGATTGGCCGCAGCGCTACCTTGTTGCGGTCGCGCTTGCACCGTTGTGGCAACCAGGAAAAACACTGCCATTCCCCAAAGAACAAAAAAATGGGTAAACTTAAATTGACTCCGCTCACTCCTACACCCCTGCACCAATGCGTGCATAAATTTTATTTGCATTATCCCTCGTCACCTC
>CAYZFF010000138.1:0-5161 GCA_964477305.1 uncultured Cytophagia bacterium | reverse complement strand
TGATAACGGATTTTCAGTTTTTTCTTTTGGCCGTTTTGATCTTGAAATTCTATTTCCAGCTCACCGTTGCCGCCGTCGTCGTTGGCCCAGCCCGGCATCTCGCCCGGCGTGGAAGTGTGCGATTCCGGCGTCTGGTTCGGCGCGCAAATCCCGGTCTGTCCGGCATTCACCAAAACGCTGCCGAGACTGTTGATCAATTCCACCACGCCATCGAGGCAAATGATGATCATCTTCCCATCCGCGGTGAGTGCGGTATAAAAAATTGTGCCCTTGACCGCGGCAACACCGGACGGCGTTTCAATGCGAAAAGGCGCCGAGCCTTTCGTCACTTTGGCCCACAACTCGCCGATTTCCATGGAAATCGTTTTAACAATGCGCTGGCTACCGGAGACCGCGGCTTCGCGCTTGCCATTGATCACCACTTTGGAATTGCTGCGGACTTTGAGCAAAGATTTGTCATCGGTGAAAACAATGGCGGCCAGCGCTTGATCGCCGGTGCGCACCTGCGTGCCCGCATGTAACCGCGTGCCGCGCGCCGCCTCTTGCCAAGTGTTTGTGCCGGCGCCAATTTGCACCGGCCCGCTGGTTTTCAGCACGAGTGCAATGTCTTTCTCCGGCGGCACCGGTGTCGGGGTTCCATTCTTTTCATCCGCCGCGATTGCCAAACCCAATGACACCAAGAAGCAAAATAACAAAGTAAGAATTCGCATAAAAATTAAACTAAAAGACCAAAAAGGTAAAAACTCAAAGACTTTCGTCTTTTTAAATTTGAATCGTTGCAAACAGCAAAGATTTTCCAACGAATAGAAAAACCCAGCGTCTAAAACCTTTTCATTTGGGTTTTTCAATTTGTCATGGCGAGCGGAGTCGAGCCACCCTTCGGCTTCGCTCAGGGTGACAAGTTCATAAATTTCGGTAGCTCATTTCATTCCACCTGCACGGCGACCGGCTTGATCGGCTGCGTGCGTAAAAGATTCAGCAATTCGATCAGCTCCAGGCGCCGGCCATTCATCGTCACGACCCCGGTGGGGCTAAATCCTTGCAACGGACCGCTCTCCGCAAACAACGCATTGAGGTCGCTGGAGTTCAAGACATTCAATAATTGTTGCAGCAAGATGTTGCTGCCGGGATTATTGAGCGAGCTGATTTGAAAACACCAGATTTCACTGGGCAAGCGCGTTTCACCGCTGGGGGCATTAATGATCGCTTGCACTTGCCAGTAATACGTTTTACCGAATTGCAGTGGCAGCCCCGCCGGAGGGTAAATAAACGACGGCGTGCCCATGAAATCAGTGCCGCGTTGCACCAGGCGCTGCAGGCGCGGTTCATTCTGCATCACCTCTTCCGGACTCGAATTACCGGGCAACACTTCGCAGACGGTGAGCAAAAAACGCTCGGCATTAGAGCTCCATTTGAATTGCGGCAGCAAACCAAATTGCGCGACACATTCGCTGTTGCCAACCGGCGCGCCCGGTGAAATGAGATCGAGCGTCGTTGGATTGAAAATGGTCAGGGTCTTATCTGTAGACACCTGAGCATTCGGTTGGCGTACATCAAAAACGCTAAATGTAAAGGTGTAGGTGCCAGCCGGTAATTTTCCCGTTTGCAAAATGGCGTCGGTGATTTCCTGCACGGCCTTGTCGTCGAAATCTACTTGACTGCGGCGTTTGAGTTCATCATAAGTAATGATGTACATCGGCGGCGTGACAGCGATGGGGCGAGAGACAGTGCTTACAAGCGCTGCCGCCGGAAAGCGATCGCTGGTGAGTTGAAAACGAATAATCACCTCTTTGGTGGCGGCGGTGATGCCGTTGACGCGCAGATCAAACAAGCGCGACACGCTGCCACTGCCAGTGATATTAAAATCGGAGAGACGAATGATTTGTGCATTTTGTAACTCCGGTGCGAGCGTCAGTGTCAGCGTCAACGTCAAGGGTTGGGCAAAGGCCGAAGCTTGCATCAGCAGCACAAGGAAGATGGCCCACCCGCTGCGAGCAAGCATTCGTCCTGAAAACAACCTGCGGTCAATTTTCATAAATATCGTTCCTGAAGTGAGACACGCGATTTTCCTTTAATGTTAGTCGCATAAAATCCATTTTGCGGAAGTTTATTCTCGAGGTTGCAAAAAATGTGACAGTAAAGCAACGTGAACCCGGCTAATTTTTAAACCACCACGAAGGCACAAAGACACGAAGAAAAACTTTATGCGATGACGTTTTGTTTTCTTGTGCCTTCGTGTCCTTGTGGTCAAAAAAATTTCTGAAATTTATTCAGAAATTGAGAAGCAGCAAGTTATTGGTTTTGCCCGCAAAAAAAAAGAGCTACCCGGCTTCTGCCCGAGTAGCTCTTGAAAAAAATGAGTGCGATAAACTTTATTGGTGTTGCGGCGTGGTGGCCGGATTGACCGGCAGAACCGCGGGAATGGAAAGCGTGTCACCGGGATTTAAGCGGGAGAGATCGCGTTCCGGATTATATTTCGCGACCAGCCAGATCGGGACTTGATATATGTCGTTGCAAATCTGCCAGATGTTCTGGCCGCGCCCAACTTTGTGGGTTTGCAGGGTATCAACCGTGTAGCTGGAAAAGAAATCTTCTTCGACGCTGCGTTGATATTCATCGCGCCGGCGCTGAAATTCTTCAGCGCTCACGCGATCATAACTTAACCGAATGCGCTGGCCAATGTGAATATCCTGGCTGGGCCGCAAGCCGTTCAGCTCGCGCAAGCGTTGGGTGGAAATTTCCAGCCACGTGGCGTAATGCCCGAGCGTTTCATCCGCTTCGACGTGAATCCAGTCCGACAACGGCTCGGAACGCCGGCGTGGCGGCGCCGGCACCGGACGCATGGTCGCCTGCACTTCTCCCGATCCACCCACGACATTCGCGCCATTGTTCACCACCGCCGGTTTGGCCGCCGGCTCAATATCCAACGTCACAATCGCTTCGCGCTCAACCCGCGCCAGCGGTTCGATCTCGGCATCGCTGGGAGTAACATCTGAAGAGGCCGCCGCGACCGGACTACTAACATCCAGCGTTGGACCGGTGGCAGGAGCGGCGGGCACTGAGGGTTCCACCGCCGAAGTAACGGGCGCGGGATTAATGCTTGCCAGCCGGTCGGCTTGCTTGAGGGGAATTTTCAAAATCTGGCCGCTATTGATGCGGGTATTTCGGCCCAAGCTATTGTATTCCGCCAGCGCCTCCACCGAAACGTCATGGGCTTTGGCAATGGCCAACAAATTATCGCCGCGTTTGACGCGGTACCAATCGGATTTCACTTGTTCTTCATATTTCAACCCCGGATCGATGCGCGCGAGCAGGACGCTGCCTTCGGCATCCGGCAGTTTCGGCAGCCGCAAGGTGTAACCTTTCGGAATGCGGCGCTGCGAGTTGAGCACCGGCGGCCGCAACGCCGGATTCAAACGCCGGAATTCTTCGCGATCCAGTTTGTAGGTTTCGATAATGCTATTGACGGTCAGATAATGTTGCGTTTCAATTTCGACAAATTCCACCGGCGTGTGAAACTGCACGCTGCCAAAATAATTTTCGTAATTCGTCGCCACATGCAATGCTGCAAGAAACTCCGCATAAAAATTACGCGAGGCAAAACCGAAACTGCGGCTGTTGTATTCGCGATAGATGCGGCCGAAGTCGTCGCCGTATAATGATTTTGCGCGGCGCATGCCGCCCAGGCCGTGATTATAAGCCGTAATGGCCAGCGGCCAGGATTGCAGTTCTTTGTAATTAAACTTCAACAATTTTGCCGCCGCTTCGGTCGCCCGAATCGGGTCAAGCCGTTCATCGACGTCATAATTGATCGTCATATACAGCCGGCCGGTGGAGCGCATAAATTGCCAGATGCCGGCCGCGCCCACTTTCGAATACGCTTGATAATTAAACGACGATTCCACGTGCGGCAGCATGATCAATTCCACCGGCAATCCCTGCTGCGCAAAAACGCCTTCGATAAAATCACGATAGAGGCCCGACCGCTGCAAGCCGACATGAAAACGGTCTTTCAGGCCCTGTTGCGCGCGAATCGCGCCGGCGGCGCGCAGCAGGCGATTGGGATTCGCTTGCGCACCAAAAATTTCGACGACGCGTTTCTCGCGCGCCGTGAGGTTGGCCAAATCCGGCGGCGTCACGGCGAAGCGCCGCAGAATTGCGCTGTATTCGTTTTTAACGGCTTCGAGCTTCTTCCATTCATTTCGATAAGCCGATGAGGAGGCGACGTTCGCATCCGCCAAACCTTTTAGCTCAATCGTTTCATAGATGATGCTCAAATCTTCAACATCATGAATGAGCACCATGTTGGTGGAATAATCCGCATAAACTTTGCGCCAAAACTCAACATTCGCAGCGATTTCCGGCGGCATGGAAAAAACTGAGGTGCCAAATTGCACGGGCGGCCTGACGGGTTGCGCCCAACCGGAAAAACCTCCTCCTAACCATAAGCAGATAATCAATGTCCAAAGATATCTGTGCATGCTTCCTCTCAATAACCTTCGCAGTGTGAGTAACTCCATTCCCTTGTCCACTTATTATGGCCTCGCCGCGGCTTTGCGGCGCCGGCTTACCCGAAAGTATAAAGAAATCTGGGCTGATCATCAACATAACTTCGGGTTACATTTTACGGGTTTTCGTCATCAAAATCTTCGACGGGTAGCTCGTCTTCCAAAAAATCGAGGGTACGCAAATCAAACATGATAATACGGCCAAGAATTTCCAGCAAATCATCTTTATCTTTGAGCCGGAGCCGTTTCAGTGTATCGGCAACGTTCACAAAACCGTCGTTGTCGTCCACCCAGCCGTACAGCAGCGCGACAGCATGTCTGCAAACGGCATTGCGCTCGCCGCAACTGCAATCCGTCACCATCTTTTGATGGTCAATTCGCACTTCGGTAAAATATTCGTCGGCCGCATCCTGCACCGTGCCGCTCATTTTATGGCCGAAGACTGTCGGATGATGAATGTAACTGCCGCAATAAAACTCCCAACTCGCCCCTTCAGTGGCGCGCTGATCCAACTGCACCACTTGCTCGTGAGTCATCTCGCGCAAGAGCGGCGAAATTTCGTAATTGGTGTGCATGATTTTTGTGGGCGTAAATTTTTGCCAATCTTGTTTCAAGCCAGGCCATGCCGTTTCAACGTGACGCAAAATTTCGCA
>CAYZFF010000137.1:0-10174 GCA_964477305.1 uncultured Cytophagia bacterium | reverse complement strand
ATTCGTACTCGCTTTTAAGAGCACTGAAAAACGAGTACGAGAAAGAGTATGAGTATGAGATTCACCAGGAAGAAAAAATGATTCTCACCGTCACCCCCAACCCGATGCTCGACAAGACGCTGTACGTGCCGAAGCTTACGCCCGGCGTTACGCATCGAGCGCAGCGTGCAATTACGCTGGGCAGCGGCAAAGGCATCAATGTGGCCCGCGCGCTTTGGCAATTGGGCGAAGAGACACTCGCTACTGGATTTCTCGGCGGCCACATCGGCCAGCAAGTTCGCAAACTGCTTGATGGTGAAAAACTTCCCAACGATTTTATCGAAATCAATGCCTCAACCAGAATCGGCTTTACCGTTTTTGATAAAGCCTCCAATCATTACACTGCGGTATTTGAACCGGGGCCGGAGTTAATTGCGGAAGAAGTTGAAGGTCTCTTCGAGAAAATTGAATTCCTTCTCCCCCGCTGCAAGGCGCTGGCTTTATGCGGCAGCATGCCCGGCGCGGGCTTCGCTGATCTCTATTTTCATCTCATTCGCAACGCGAGACAAAAAAATGTGCCGGTGTTTCTCGACAGTTACCAAGAACCGCTGCGACTCGGCCTCGCCGCGCAACCGGATTTTCTCAAACCTAATCGCGACGAAGCGCTGCAAACGCTCGGCATCGATAGCCGTGAGCCGGGCGGCATGAAAGCAGTGCTGCAGAAATTGGCGCAGGCCGGCGCGCAATGGATTTTTTTGACGGATGGAGAACGGCCCGTCGGCATTTATGCGGAAGGCCAATATTTTTTGGCGACCCCGCCGCGAATTAATTTGGTGAACGGCCTCGGCAGTGGCGATGCAATGGTTGGCGCATTTTTGTACGGCTGGTTGCGGAAAATGGCGCCCACAGATTTGATTCGCTTTACCCTTGCTGCCGGCGCCGTGAATGCCGAAGAATTTATGCCCGGTTTTGCGGATTTACCCCGCATTCAAAACTTGGCAAAAAATGTAACGACAATAACGCAATTTTAGTTTTGTCACACTTTCAACAGGAGAAAGCTGAATGAAAGCCATCACGATCGTTCTGGTGATTCTAACTTTAATTCTCACCGCGCTGGCTGGTTACTTCTTCAATCTCTCCCGCCTCGCGCGCCAGGAATTGACGACGCTCAATGCCGAAAAATCCGAACTCACGGCGCGCACACAATCGCTCGAAACCAGGGTCGCCGAGCTTTCAAAACAGATTGCCGATACGCTGGCCCAATCGTCAAAACAAAAAGATGAAGAGATTCAACGCATGAACAGCGCGCACGAGCAGTTGGTGAATGAGTTGCAATCAGAAATTCAAAATAAAGAGATTCAAATCACGCAGCTCGCTGACCGACTCTCCGTGAGTTTGCTGGACAAAATTCTTTTTCCTTCCGGCGAAGCCGATATTACCCCGGCAGGTTTAAAAGTTTTGGAGCGGGTCGGCAACATCATCAAAAACGTGCAAGATAAAACCATTCGCGTCGAGGGCCATACCGATAACGTTCCCATTCATCCGCGTTTGCAAAAACAGTTTCCCACCAATTGGGAACTCTCAACAACTCGCGCCACCAACGTCGTGCGTTTTCTGCAGGACAAAATCGGCATGGACGCCGCGCGTTTGCAAGCCGTTGGCCTCTCCGAATATCATCCGCTTGCCAGCAATGCAACCCCCGCCGGGCGCGGTCAAAATCGCCGCATTGAAATCGCTTTGTTGCCGATGGCGGTGACCCCGCTTCCGGCCAGATAGAAATTTATAAAGCCGGACTTGGTCAGAGATATTTTTCAAATTTTAAAAATTCTCGCGACCAAGTCCGGCTATATTCATCACGCCTCAAAATTATCTTGCATTTCTCCCCGCAAAATGACATACTATGTGCCATTTCAATTGGCCTCACGAGCTTGAGATAAAATTTATTCTCTGGAGATTGCGCATGAAAAGAACGGTACTGCTTTTATTTCTCGGCATGTTTTTTATTTCTTGCAGCAAAAAAGAAGAGAAAGCCCAATTTCGCATCGGCCTGTCGATGGACACGCTTAAAGAAGAACGCTGGCAAAAAGATCGTGATTTTTTCGTCGCGGCGGCGGAAAAATTCGGAGCCCAAGTTTCCGTGCAGTCGGCCAATTCCGACGATGCGCGCCAAATCGCGCAATGTGAAAATCTCTTGAGTGAAGGCGTTGATATTATCGTTATTGTCCCGCATAATGGCAAAATCATGGCTTCGGTGGTGGAAGCCGCGCATAAGCAAAACATCAAAGTGCTGGCGTATGATCGCATCATCAACGATTGTGATCTGGATTATTATATTTCTTTTGATAATGTCCGCGTTGGCGAATTGCAATCGCAATATCTCGTTGACCGCGTGCCCAAAGGTTATTACGTTCTCATTGGCGGCGCGCCAACGGATTACAACGCGGTTCTCTTTCGCCAAGGCCAGATGAATATTTTGCAGCCGTACCTCGATCGCGGCGACATCAAAGTTGTCGCCGATCAGTGGGCCGTTGACTGGCAGCCGATCAATGCGCTCAAACACACCGAAAATGCACTGACCATCAATCAGAATAAAATCGATGCGATTGTCGCTTCCAATGACGGCACCGCCGGCGGCTGCATTCAGGCGCTGGAAGAACAAAAGCTGGCCGGAAAAGTTATCGTGAGCGGGCAAGACGCTGAGTTAGCGGCTTGCCAACGCATTCTGAACGGCACTCAGGCCATGACGGTTTACAAACCCATCAAGCCCTTGGCCGAGAAGGCGGCGGAAATTACGCTCAAAATTATGAAGGGCGAATCCATTACCGAAGCGAGCCAAATCGTCAACAATGGAATGAAAGATGTGCCGGCGGTTTTGTTATCACCGGTTGTGGTTGACCAAACCAACCTTTTTGAAGTCGTCGTGAAAGATGGTTTTCAAAAATTGGATGAGGTCTATAAGAACGTTCCGAAAGCGCAATGGCCAGCGGGAACCGCTCAGCCGGCTTCGTCTGAAAAAAATTGAACCTCATGGCTGACGTCTTCCTTGAAATTCGTCATTTAACCAAATCCTTCCCCGGCGTGAAAGCGTTGGACGGCGTTTCGCTTTCTGTTGCACGCGGCGAAATTCACGCGCTCTGCGGCGAGAATGGCGCGGGTAAATCGACGCTCATAAAAATTTTAAGCGGGGTTTATCCGCACGGTTCTTACGCCGGCGCGATCGTTTTGGAAGGAAAGTCCGCGCATTTTCGCCATATTCGTGACGCCGAGCATCAGGGAATCGCCGTCATTTATCAAGAGTTGGCGCTGGTGAAAGAAATGACGATTGGCGAAAATATTTTTCTCGGCCAGGAGCCGAAAAAATTGGGGTTCGTCGATTGGAACGCGCTCTATTTTCGCGCCGGCCAGTTACTCGAAGAATTGGGGCTTCATCTCAACCCGCGCACACCGGTCAAAAATCTTGGCATCGGCCAGCAGCAACTTGTTGAAATCGCCAAAGCGCTGAGCAAGAATGCCCGTTTGTTGATTTTGGATGAGCCTACGGCCGCGCTCACCGAAAGCGAAGTGGAAATTCTCCTGCGTTTGCTGCGGCAGTTGCGCGAACGTGGTGTGACCTGTATTTACATCTCGCACAAACTCGGCGAAGTGTTGTCGATTGCAGATCGCGTCACGGTTTTGCGCGACGGCAAAAGCGTCAGCACGGCATCGATTCATGATCTTGACGAGCACAAATTGGTTACACTGATGGTCGGCCGCGAGCTTTCGGACTTCTTTCCATACACGCCGTCAACGCCGCGCGAAACCGTTTTGGAAATTCGGGGGCTTACGCTTTACGAACCTGCCGATCGCAAGCGTGCCGTGGTAAACAATGTTTCTTTGCAAATTCGTCGCGGCGAAATTCTCGGCATCTCCGGTTTGATGGGAGCCGGGCGAACGGAACTGCTGATGGGAATCTTCGGTGTTTGGGCGGGTCTCCGTGAAGGTGAAGTCCTTTTGAATGGACAATCTATATTTATTCGTCAACCACAGGATGCAATTCGCGCCGGCATCGGGCTGGTCAGCGAAGATCGCAAACGTTTCGGCTTGATTTTGCAGCACAGCGTAGCGAAAAACATCACACTGGCGAATCTTCCTAAAATTGCGCCGAAAAACATTATTGATGAAAATCGCGAAGTTCAATTCAGCCAACGTTTCGTTGAGGAGTTGGGTATTCGCGTCTCTTCAATCAATCACGACGTGAACACGCTCTCCGGCGGCAACCAACAGAAAGTTGTGCTCGCCAAATGGCTGCTCACCGAGCCCCGCGTCTTATTTTTGGATGAACCAACGCGCGGCATCGACGTCGGCGCGAAATTTGAGATTTATCAAATCATGAACCGGCTCGTGGCTGACGGGGTTGCCGTGGTGATGGTGTCCTCGGAGCTTCCCGAAATTTTGGGGATGAGTCATCGTATTCTCGTTTTGCACGAAGGCCGAATCACCGGCGAATTTACACGCGCGGAAGCAACTCCGGAAAAAATTATGCTCGCAGCAACAGGACATGGATAATTTCTAAAATCAAAATGGAATAACACAAATGCACGGCGGCGATCTCATTGCAGAAGTTCTCAAAACGCAGGGTGTTCAATTTCTTTTCACTTTGTGCGGCGGGCATATTTCGCCGATTCTGGTGAGTTGCAAACACCGCGGCATTCGTGTCATCGATGTTCGGCATGAAGCCACTGCCGTGTTCGCCGCCGACGCCGTGGCGCGGCTCACCGGCGTTCCCGGCGTTGCAGCCGTGACGGCAGGGCCGGGCGTCACCAACACGATGACGGCCATCAAAAATGCGCAATTGGCGCAATCGCCAGTGGTGTTGTTGGGTGGTGCAACGGCAACAGCGCTCAAAGGCCGCGGCGCGCTGCAGGACATCGATCAAATGGCGTTATTCCAGCCGCATGTCAAATGGGCGAAGTCCGTGCAAAAAGTTTGCGATCTCGTTCCTGTGCTGGAAAAGGCGTTTAAAATCTCCCAAAGTGGAGTGCCCGGCCCGGTGTTTATCGAATGTCCGGTCGATTTGCTTTATGATGAAACCGTTGTCCGTGAATGGTACGGCGTCAAAACCCAAGGTGGTCGTACGCTCGCGGAGCGCGCACTAAAGTTTTATCTCAATCGCCATGTCAATAAAATTTTTGCCGACGTCGAGACTGTCAAAATTTCACCACGTATTCAATGCTCTCCGCCGTTGCCCAAGACAGCCAGCATTCAAAATGCCGCACAAAAACTCGAGCGGGCCTTGCGCCCGGTGTTGCTCGTCGGCAGCCAAGCTTTGTTGGAAGCCAATGAAATGAAACCACTCGTCGCTGCGATAGAACACTTGGGAATTCCAGTTTATCTTTCGGGAATGGCGCGCGGCTTGTTGGGCAAACAGCATCATCTCTTAATGCGACATAAGCGGCGCGAAGCACTGAAAGAAGCGGATCTCGTCATTCTCGCCGGTGTGCCTTGTGATTTTCGTTTGGATTATGGCAGCCATATTCGCCGCAGCTCCTACCTCATTTCGGCCAATCGTAGTCGTAGCGATTTGAAAAAAAATCGACGTCCGAACCTTGCCGTGCATGGTGATCCCGGCGTTTTTTTGCGGCACCTTGCGGAATTATTGCCGGCGAATGAACGTTGGAAAAACTGGCGCGAACAATTACGGCAACGCGACAATAATCGCGAGCAAGAAATTGCGCAGCAAGCAGCGGAACCCAATGCAGTGCTGAATCCCCTCCATCTCTGCCGGGAAATCGAAAAAGCGGCGCCTACAAGCAGCATTATTGTCGCCGACGGCGGCGATTTTGTCGCGACCGCTTCGTACACCGTGAGTCCAGCCGGTCCGCTCACCTGGCTTGATCCCGGGGTGTTCGGCACCCTCGGCGTCGGCGCGGGTTTCGCGCTTGGCGCAAAATTGTGCCGCCCCGACTCGGAAGTTTGGATTTTATTTGGCGACGGCTCGGTAGGTTACAGTTTATCAGAATTTGACACGTTCGTGCGCCATCAAATTCCTGTGCTCGCCGTTGTCGGCAACGACGCCGGTTGGACGCAAATCGCCCGCGAACAAATTGAAATGTTGAAAGATGACGTCGGCACGGTTTTGCGGCGCACGGATTATCACACCGTCGCCGAGGGTTTCGGCGGCAAAGGTTTTTTGCTCAAAGAATCGCAACGTATTGAAGAAATTTTGCAGCAAGCGCGTGTTGCCGTTTCACAAGGCCATCCGGTTTTAGTGAATGCGCATATCGGTAAAACAACGTTTCGGAAGGGATCGATTTCGATGTAAGCTCGTAGTCGCGCCTTTAAGCGAGAAATGCAGGCGTGCAAATAAATTTTCTTAAAAGTTAGATTAAATGCACGCAGGAATCACGGCGAACAAGTACATAACAAGATCGCGGAGTGGGCCATTATGAAATTTTTTTCGATACGATTTTTCTGCAACGTCGCCTTCTTTACTTTACTTGCGCCCTTCTCGTTTGCCCAAACTCCCGACAAACGCCTGCTCACGCTCGATGATATGGCCGCTTTCCACGACGTCAGTGATCCCCAAATTTCTCCGGATGGCGCGTGGGTGGTTTACACGGTGAGCGCGACGGATCTGAAAGCCGATAAAAAAAGCAGCGATCTGTGGATGACGAATTGGGAGGGCACGCGAACCGTGCAGCTCACTTTTAGCAAAGCAAGCGAGCACACACCGCGTTGGAGCCCCGACGGGAAATATCTTGCCTTTCTTTCAAACCGTGATGATGACAACGAAGCAGAGCAAATATGGTTGCTGAACCGCGATGGCGGCGAAGCGGAAAAAATTACCGATTGCAAAGGCGGGGTGAATGATTATGTTTGGTCGCCGGACGGCAAACGTCTTGCGCTCATTATTGCCGATCCCGATTCCGAGGCCGTCGCCACCAAAGACAATTCTGAAAAGAAAACACTGAAGCCAATTATCATTGACCGATTTCAATTCAAAAAAGATGAAGTTGGTTATTTGCGCCATTTGCGGCAACATCTTTATGTTTTCGATCTGGCAACGCGCCAAACCGAGTTGCTGACACCCGGTGACTATGATGAGTATTTGCCCGCGTGGTCACCGGACAGCAAGTCCATCGTTTTTGTGAGCAAACGCGGCCCTGATCCCGATCGCAACGACAACTACGACCTTTATGTGATCACTGCTCAAGCCGGCGCGCCGCCGCGCCAACTCACGACGTTTACCGGGGCCGATTGCCATCCCGATTGGGAAAGTCGCCCCGCCTGGAGCCCGGATGGAAAATTTATTGCGTATTTGCAGGGCGGTCTGCAACAGCTTATTTATTACGCCGTTTACCAAATTGCTGTCATTCCGGTTGCGGGCGGGCCAGCGAAGTTGGTGGCGCCAATTGATCGCAACATGTATCAGACCAAGTGGTCTGCCGATGGCGCAACCATTTATTTCCTGCTGGAGGATGACCGCACCACTTTGCTCGCAAAAGTTTCGGCCAATGGTGGTGAAGTCATACGGCTGCTTAACGAACGCCGTGAAATCACCGACTATGATTTAGCCGCCAATGGGAAAATTGTATTGCTCGCAAGCCGTCCGCATGAGCCGAATGAAGTGTTTGCCCTTGATAACAATCTCCTGCGCCCGCTGGCGCGCAAAAATGCAAAGCTCCTGGCAAGGCTCCAATTGGGCGCCGTTGAAGAGATCAGTTTCAAAAGCAAAGACGGTACTGTCATCAATGGCTTCGTGATGAAGCCGCCGGATTATGTTGGTGGCAAAAAATACCCGACGATTCTGCGCATTCACGGCGGCCCGGTGTCGCAATTTACAAATGAATTCATGCTGGATTGGCAAATGTTTGCGGCGCATGGTTATGTCGTCGTGGCATGCAATCCGCGCGGTAGCTCTGGTCGCGGCGAAAAATTCTCCACCGCAATTTATGCGGATTGGGGCAACAAAGATGCGCAGGATGTTTTGGCGGCAGTGGATTATGTTGTCGCGCAAGGCCTGGCCGATCCGGCACGACTCGGCGTTGGCGGCTGGAGTTATGGTGGCATGTTGACCAATTACGTCATCGCGCAGGACTCACGGTTCAAAGCCGCTGTGAGCGGCGCAGGCATCTCGAACATTCTCGCCGGCTACGGCACTGATGAATATATTCGCGAATATGAATTTGAGCTTGGCACACCATGGCGCAATCTGGACATTTGGACGCGCGTGTCATTTCCATTTTTACATGCGGATCGCATCGTCACGCCGACGCTCTTTTTATGCGGCCAGGAAGATTTCAATGTGCCGTTGCTCAACTCCGAGCAAATGTATCAGGCGTTGCGCAGTCTCGGTCGCGATACACAACTGGTGATTTATCCCGGCGAGTATCACGGTATTACCAAGCCGAGCTACCAGCGTGACCGTCTGGAGCGTTATCTCGCGTGGTACGATAAGTATTTGAAAGCAAACTCTACCGCTTCAACAAAGGTCAATGAAACGAAATGAAGCATGAAAAAGTCCTTTGAATAATTCATCCGCCAATTAGTTCCATAGAAAGAAACATGATAACGAGGCATTTAATTTGAGAATTTTTTCACCCATACTGCTTTGCGCTTTGCTGTTCGGTTGCATTTCACCCCAGCCGCGCCAGCGCGCCAATGCAAAATACCTCCACGAAATTCAAACCTGGCAGCAACAACGCCTTCAGAGTTTAAAAAGCCCAACCGGCTGGCTCAATCTTGCCGGACTCTTCTGGCTGAAAGCGGGCGAAAACACCGCGGGCGCGGATTCAACGAATACGCTTATTTTTCCGAAAACCCAAGCACCGAATTTTATCGGTTCGTTTATTTTGGAAGATACCGTCGTGACATTTCGTGCAAATCCCAACGTGGCGGTGATGCTGAATGATAGCATAATTTCATCGGTGAAGATACAAGAGAAGATTGAGAAAAACCCGCCGAAGCTGGCGCTCGGCACATTAAGTTGGACGATCATCAAACGCGGCGACAAATACGGCGTGCGGTTGCGCGATCACGAGCATCCTTTACTCAAACAATTTACGGGCATCGAAACATTTCCAGTGGATTCCTCCTGGCGGCTGGAGGCACGATTCGAGGCGAATAATCCGCCGAAGCTAATCGCCGTGCCGACGATTCTCAATACAGTGATTGAAGAGCCGTCGCCCGGCGCTTTCATTTTTAATGTTGCCGGTAAAACTTATCGGCTCGACGCCACCGGAAAAATGACCGATAAAGAGCTTTTCATCATTTTTGCTGATCGAACCAACGGCAAAGAAACTTATAGCGCCGGGCGTTTTCTTTACGTTCCAACGCCAAACCTCGCCGGTAATGCCGTGCTTGATTTCAACAAAGCGTACAATCCGCCGTGCGCTTTTACGCCGTATGCAACCTGTCCATTGCCCCCGGAACAAAACACGCTGCCGATTCGTATTACAGCGGGTGAAAAAAACTATATCGCAGCGAAACACTAAAAGTTGGAGAAAGCGATTGCAGGAAGAATTTAAAATTCCGGGCTGGCTGGTAAAGCCGCAAACCAATGAGCTGGTTGGTGCCGAGCAAACGCTCAAACTTGATCACAAAGTGATGCAATTGTTGGTTTATCTGGTGCAAAATGCCGGCAGAGATCTGTCGAAGGAAAATATTTTGCGCGCCGTCTGGGGCGAAGGGATTTTCACCGAAGAGGTTCTCACGGTTGCCGTCAGCAGCCTGCGCAAAGCCCTCGGTGATAATTCTCGCACGCCCAACTATATCAAAACCCTACCGCGTTTTGGTTATCGTATGTTGACCCCTCCTATTTCTTTGATGTCCACCCCTCCTAACTCCTTCCCCATTCCGCAATCAAAATTTCTTACCGTCCTGGAATTCCTCGAAAGCCGTATTGGATTGCGTTTCCTCATCGTCGCTGCCATTATCGTTTTATTTTTAATCGTGCTGTTGACGAAAAAGCATCTCCATTGAGAAATCATTGATCGGTCGCCGTAATTAAGGATCGACATTTAAATAACTTTCCCATTTCACGTTGCTGTCATTCCCGCATGCTTTTGGCGGGAATCCAGCGGTTTAAAGCCTGTGGATGCCCGATTAAAGCGCTCGGGCATGACGATCACTTGGGTAAGTTATTTAATCGGCAATCCTAAATAGAGTTGGGTTGTGAAAAAGTTAAAGCGCTGGTCAATTTCAATCTTTTTTAGAA
>CAYZFF010000136.1:0-10189 GCA_964477305.1 uncultured Cytophagia bacterium | reverse complement strand
GAGCGCCATCAAAAAGGGGATTTGATTGGCAAAATGGAGCGGACAAAATCGTAAAATGTAAAACGTAAATTACGAATTACATACACAAGTGTTGTTCTCTCAACCCCCGCCTTTATACGCCACCCCATAAACAAGCTCTGCTTGCTTCGCAAGCCGGCGTTTGTTATATTGCAAACATTTATCTTTTCAACACACAGAGCACAAAATGTTAACATGAGGACTTCTCTGGTGATCAAACGGTTTCTGTGGGCTGGCGTGACGCTGGCATCGATCATGACCACCGGCACCATCGGGTATTGGTTCATCGGCCGTGGCGGTTATTCGTTCCTGGACTGTTTTTATATGACATTCATCACCGTGGCGACGATTGGCTACGGGGAAGTTATCGATTTATCGCACAGTCCGAGCGGCCGGATCTTTACCATGTTTATTGCCCTCACCGGCATCGGAGTGTTGACGTACTGTCTTTCCATGTTTACGGCGCTGGTGGTGGAAGGCGAATTGCGCGAAACTTTTAAGCGAAAGAAAATGGAAAAAAACG
Source organism: uncultured Cytophagia bacterium (assembly GCA_964477305.1). Taxonomy (GTDB): domain Bacteria; phylum Zhuqueibacterota; class Zhuqueibacteria; order Zhuqueibacterales; family Zhuqueibacteraceae; genus Zhuqueibacter. The sequence goes on along the minus strand of CAYZFF010000136.1, from coordinate 9,648 downwards.
TTCAAAAGCTGCAAGGCCATTACATTGTTTGCGGCATGGGGCGCGTCGGCATGCACGTGGTGCATGAATTGCGCGCCACGCAGCGGGCTCACGTGATCATCGACATGGCCGGCGAAAAGATAGAAGAGATGATCGGAGACGCGACGGAGGAAATTTTCATCAAGGGCGATGCCACGGACGAGGCAACACTGCAGCAGGCAGGGATCGACCGCGCCGCCGGTATTTTTGCTTCGACGGGCGACGACAGCCGCAATCTCGTCATTAGCCTGACGGCGAAACAATTAAACCCGCAGGCGCGCGTGGTGGTGCGCTGTCACGAGCCGCGCAATATCGAGAAAATTAAAAAGGCCGGCGCCGACGCCGTAATTTCGCCGGATCACATTGGCGGTTTGCGCATGGGCGCGGAAATGTTGCGTCCGGCCGTCGTTTCTTTTTTGGATGTGATGCTGCGGGATAAAGAAAAAAACGTGCGGTTCGAGGAAATTCCTGTGGCGAAACGCTTTATCGGGCGGCCGCTTTCCGAGCTAAAGCTATGGCGGTATAACAACACGATTTTGGTTGGATTGAAAACAAAAACCAGTTGGATTTACAAACCGGATGAAGGTTATATGCTGAAGCCAGACAATGCGTTAGTGATTATCACCAATCCCGAAGATCGGCAGGCGTTAGAAGCGTTGATGCGGTAAATGATTGGTCCGAAATGCAAAGCCCGAGTTCAATGCTGTGTTCTGAGTAGGGAAGAGGGCGTGAAAAATGGGATGCTGCATTCGTTAAATTGAGTACAGCACCCCTGACGGTGAGAAGAAGTTTTCAGTTATTTCAACCACGCCTCGACTTCTTGGCCGCGAAGTCTGGCGAGACGCGAAACTGCTTCGCCGATTTTATTGTTTGGCGTCGACGCCCCGGCGGTAAGCCCAATTTTCAGCGGCCCGGCGGGCAGCCAATCGCGCGATTCAATTTCCTCCTGGCTGCCGTACGGCTTGTGGCGGATCATCTCCACATTGGTGAGACAGCGCGGGTCATCGATGTGATACGTTTGGGTATACTGATTGGCGAGGGCCGCAAGATGGGTGGTGTTGCTGCTGTTGTAACCGCCAATGACCAGCATGAGGTCAAGCTTTACCATGGTTACCAGTTTCATGATGGCATCCTGGCGATCCTGCGTGGCACTGCAAATCGTGTCGAAGGTGCGAAAATACTGATCGACGGTTGCAGCGTGGTGTTTGACGATCATCGTTTGTTTCAGCTTTTCCGCAATCGCCAACGACTCGCTGCTCAACATCGTGGTTTGGTTGGCGGCGCCGATCTTTTGCAAATGTAAATCCGGATCGAAGCCGGCGGAAATAGCACGGGCAAACAGTTTTAAAAATTCGCCGCGCGGCAATTTTCCAAGAATAAAATCGCATACTTTTTCGGCTTCTGCCATATCGCGAATCACCAAATAGTGCCCGCCGAGTTTCGTCGCCTGGCTGGAGGTGGCACGCGTCTCCTCGTGATAATATTTGCCGTGAATTACCGACGTAAAGCCGTCACGCGCATATTGCTCAACTCTTTTCCACACATTCAACACCGAGCCACAAGTGGTGTCAATGAGAATACAACCGATGGCGCGGAGGCGTTGGAATTCATGCATGGTCACGCCAAAAGCCGGGAGGATCACCACGTCTTCCGGGGTGAGGCCTTCCACGCCGGCTGTTTTTTGGTATTGCCCGCTGAGAAATCCGATATCCATCTCCAACATGCGATGATTGACATGCGGATTGTGAATGATTTCACCGGTTAAAAAAATACGCCGGGTGGGAAATTTGGCGCGCGCCTGATACGCATATTCTACGGCGCGATCAACGCCGTAGCAAAAACCAAATTCCTGCGCGAGATGAATTTCCATATCGTCGAGATGCAACCTAAAGTCATGCGCCCGCAAATAATCGACGATGTTGCTGTGGTAATCCTGCTCCAGAAGCCCCTGGGCAACTTTTTTTAGCCCCAACCCTTTTTGATAATACTGCTCTGCTGAAGGTGTTTGCTCCACAAGCGCTATTGTAGTCACATTAATCGTCCTTCGCTAAGGGCTCTGTAGCCCTACACGATAAATTATTTATAACAAAAAAGGCGTAACATCATCCATCCTTCTTTTCTCAGAAGGATAAATGGTGATGACACGCCTTCGACTTACAAGCCTAAATTCTGTACGCCAAGCCTGCACGCTCAAGCAGCGGGCAAAGGAGTATTGGTTATTACAATACAAAAAAGCCGGCATTTAGTCAAGAGTAATTTAGCCAAGAACAATTTTAAATTACTTGCGTCTCGCCAGTTGGGGCTTACTTTATTACTCCGTTGCACGTATCGAGAATATTTTTTTGAACAAAGCCCGATGACGACTTTCTTAATTATTCTTTTAGCTCCAGCAACCAGATCGCACGGCTATTGCGTTCATCGTACACCAGACGTTTGCCGTCCGGCGACCACGAGCAGTTCATCTCCAGACGGCCGGCCGAGTTGGTGAGATTGGTTTTGCCCGAACCATCGGCGCGCATGACATAAATATCTGCGCCGAGCATTTTATGGCCGTCGTCAGAAGAAATCATAAACGCAATCTTGCTGCCGTCCGGCGACCATTGCGGCCGCTCGCCGCGGCCGAGATCGAGCAGGCCGCTGCCATCGGGCTTGCAAACATAAAGATGGCCGTTGATCATCTCAAAAACAATTTTGCTGCCATCGGTAGAGAGTGTGGCATTAACCACCTCCCCGGGAACAGGTTGTATTTTGTTTTGGGCCGTCGTACCAGTATCGATGATCAGTAATCCCTGCTCGTTCGCAAAAACCAATGGACGTTTGGAATTTGCAGGCGTGTTGGTTGCAGCCGTTGCCTCAACCGCTGAAAACAGTTCTAACCCGCGGTTGGCAAAGAGCGCAATTTTTTGGTTGCTGTCTGTCCATTGCGGCAGTCCTGGCATCAACGTGCGGAAATCGGAGAGCAGGCGTTCCCGTTTTGTTGCCGCTTCATAAGCTTTGACCGCATTGTAGCGGCGCTGATTTTCATATTTCGCCGCGCGGCCCGCCAGCATTTTTCCATCCGACGACCATTTCATTTTATAACCGACCGCGAGATCGGTCGTGAGTTGTTGCAAGCCGGCGCCGTTGGGTTTCATTAGCCAAATGCCGTCGTAACGACCGCTCGTGATCGCAATCCATTCACCGGTCGGAGACCACACCGGTTGCATGAACTCGCGGCCGGGGGGGGTCAGGCGCAGCGGCTTAGCGGCAATGCGAACCTGCGCAGCGCTGAATGATGTGATCGCCAGCAAAACAATAACGGCAAACACCGATTTACTTTTTTTCATTTATTCACCTCGAAGATGTGTGCAAAAGTTTATCGAACCAAAAGCAGCTTACGCACAGCAACGAAGTTTTCGCTGCGCATGTGCACAAAATAAATTCCTGACGCTGCCGCGGCGGCATTCTCATCTTTTCCATTCCAATGCGTGCGATGCTCTCCCGCTTCTATCACGCCGTCAACTAGAACGCGCACCAGGCGGCCCAATGGATCGACAATGAAAATTTTTACCGGTGCCTGCTGCGGCGTGAAAAATTTAATTTCAGTTTCCGGGTTGAACGGATTAGGAAAGTTCTGTTGCAGCGCAAAGTTTTCCGGCTGCTTTGCAGGTTGTTCCATAACGGCGGTGCGCACCGGATGCACATAAAATAAATCTTCAAAAAGTACTTCGCCGTTTAAGCCGCCCGTGTTAGTAACCGCGAAGCCTTCGAGCAGCAGTGGCGCCTGTGTAAGCGCTGCTACTTTCTGGTTGTTGATGATTACACTATCACGGCGCACTTCGAAATTCATATCACGCCAATTGGTGAAGTTGACAGCCTGCTCATAAACCGCCGTGGCGCCGTGACGCGTGCGGAAGTGCCATGCCAAAGTATTTTTGCTGTTATCGCCATATAAAAAAAAGACTGTCGCATCGGCGCTGTCCAATTTAATGGGCTGGCGCAATTCCAGAAATACGGCGCCGCCAGTCGGCTGAAAATGGTAACGCAATTGCCCGGAAGTGGAATCGCTCGTGGCAAATTTTTTTGCCAACTGATATTGCGTTGAGTCGCGCACGATATTGTGCGTGCGTGCATTTTGCAATGGGTCGCTGAACGGCTGATCTGTTGGCGAGAACGCGCTAACCGTCTCCCAAATATCGGCGCGCGGCGCCGTGGTGAACGACCAGCGAAAATCAGCCAACATCGGTGTGCCCGCGAGATCTTTGATCGTTTTCAGCATGATGACATTATACAAAATGCCGTTGATTAGATTTTGCGGCGGCACCAGGCTCAGTTTGTGGAGGCCGTTTTCAGTTGAAGCGAAAATGCGCACATTGAGGCGCCGCGTTCCCGCTGCAACTAAAATGGTTTGCGTGCCGACCGTGGCTGGATCAATTGGCCGATTAAAAACAATTTCAATGACCTCGCGGAGAGCAACGTCGGTTTCCCTTTTCCGCGGCGAATAATTTACGATCACCGGCTTGGCGATATTCAGTGGAATGGTTAAAAAACGGGAGACGAACGCATCGCCGCCAACGCCATCGCGATTGCCGTCGAGCGCGCGGCCAAAGATATCGCGCGCCGTGCTGTCAATCGTCAGCGTGTAATTTGTGCCAAACTCAAACCGAAAGTCCGGCTCGAATACAAATGTTTTGTTGTCATTCTCCGCGCGCAGCGTGCCGGCAACCGGCGGCGTGAAACGCAGCGCGGTCGGCATCGTTGTCGCGTCCATGGCGCGCGAGAAAGAAACGCGAAGTGCGTCGTAAACAAAAACATTAGTCGTGTCATTGCGTGGTGTCACCGCCGTCACCGCCGGTGCAGAGTTGGGCGTCAAACGCGCATCGCTGTAATTGAATGCATGCGCCGCCACCGTCACGGATTTTGATGAGGGCACAAAGCCGGGAACATTCACGGTGACGGTATAAGTTCCGGGTACGAGGTCGTCAAAAATATACAAGCCATTTTTAAAATTATCGGTGGTGTAAATCCGGTTGCCGGGATTCAGCGTTACGGTGACGCCGTTCAGCAGCGCGTTCGTTTCGGCGTCGCTCACAATGCCGATGAGCGCGCCGGTTGACATCGTGCCCGCATTAAAATAATCAAAAAAACTCATCGCCAGTGCGCGCGCTTCCATTCGCAAAAAATCATTGTTACGCATTTTCGCTTCTTCGAGCGGATTGTCGTGAAACGTCGCTTCGGAAAGTTCGCCGGGCATCTGCAAATCATTCAACACGCCCAGATTAAAACCGCCGTTGCAGCCGCCGTAGAAAGTCCAATCCAGCCGGGTAATGAAAGAAGCGGTGCGATAACCCTCAAAAATGCGCCGGGCCATAATGGTGCTCATCGCGTCGGATTTCCCCGGCCATTCCGCCTGGCCGGTGCCGGAGGCGCTGCCATTCGGACATAACTGCGACGCATTGCGCCGTTCTTCAAAGAGCATTAGCGTAAAGCGCGCCGTGTTATTGGTGGTGCCGGTGGCGTTGTGATGCACCGAATGAAACCACGTCACGCCGAAATTGTTCGCAATTTGCTCGCGCGCGGTCAAGCTGATGTCGGTGGTGTTGTTGAGATGCGTCAGCAACACGGTATCAACGCGACCCGTTTTCAAATATTCTTTTAGAAAACTCGCCACCCGAAAATTGATATCCGCTTCGCGCAGCCCGGTCGGTCCGGCATTGACGTTTCCAGGCCCGTGCCCGGGGTCGATGCAAATACTAATGCCGGAAAGATTTTGGGAAAACATTAAAACGGGAAAGAGTAAAATAACCGCAAAACCAAATTTAAAGCTTCGAATCATAATCATGCTCCAATAATCCAGTGCTTCAAAAATCGAACTATCCCAAACGCTAGCTTATTTGTGATACGGCTCTCCACGCAAAATCGTCAACGCGCGATAAAGCTGTTCGAGCAAAACCACGCGCGCCAGCTCGTGCGGCAAGGTCAGCGCGCCGAGCGATAACCGCAAATTGGCTTTGGCCGCGATGTTCTGATCCAATCCCACCGGTCCACCAATCACAAAATCCATTTTGCGAATCCCGGCGTCGATCTGCTTTTGTAATAGTTTGGCGAACTGCTCACTATCGAGCGATTTGCCCTCGCGATCCAGCGTGATGAGATAATTTCCCGGTTCAAGAAATTGTGTGATTGCTTTTCCTTCTTCAATCAAAGCCGTTGCCTCCGGCAAGCCTTTGCCGATGCTATCCCGAATTTCAACCAACTCAAATTTTACGTAACGCCGCACTCTCTGACTATACTCTGTCACCGCCGGCAGCCAGATCGCGCCGCGTAATTTGCCGACAGCGAGGAGGCGGATGTATAAAGGGAAAATAGGCATTGTATAGAATAGTTTGCCCTTTGCTAATCAGCTTTACATTCACATGTCATGCCAAGGCCTCTTGTTCATTTCAAGCACCGTGCGCGACATTAAACAAAATCCCTTCGGGATGACTTGGAGGTGTTGCTTACCAAACCAGCTTTCTAAAGAGAGAACGATTCTCGACAAAGAGACTAACGGACCAACCGGCCTAATTCTTCAAAAAATCCCGGAAAAGAAATATCAGCGCATTCGGCAGCGCCAATCATCGTTGGCGAATTCGCCAGCAAACCGGCAACTGCAAAGGCCATCGCGATACGATGATCGCCAAAGGAATCGATCGCTGCCCCGCGCAATTTTGTCGGGCCGGTGATCACGAGGCCGTCAGCCAGTTCTTCCACGGTTGCGCCCATCGCGCGCAGATTGCGGGCGAGCGCAGTTATGCGATCGCTCTCTTTCACGCGCAATTCGCCGGCATCACGAATATGCGTCTCGCCCTCCGCTTGCGTGGCCAGCACGGCGAGAATGGGAATTTCATCGATCAGCAAAGCAACCCGATTGCCAAAAACGTTTGTGCCTTGCAAAGCTTGATGACGAACGACCCAATCGGCTATTGGTTCATACGATTCATTTCTCAAATTCGTGATCTCGACGGTTGCGCCCATCTCGCGTAAAACCTCAAGAAACGCCGTGCGAGTTGGATTGACGCTGACATTCTCAATGATCAGTTCGCTATCTGGCAACAACAGGGCTGCCGCAATAAAAAATGCGGCGGAAGAAAAATCGCCCGGCACTTCGATTTCACCACCGTGCAATTCCCCCGCACGAATACTGATCACTGAATACTGCTCACTGCGCACTGAGATCTTGGCGCCCATCAGCCGCAGCAACCTCTCGCTGTGATCCCGCGTCGGAATTTTTTCTTCAACTACAGTTTCGCTCTCCGCGCCCAACCCCGCAAAGAGCACGCAGCTTTTTACTTGCGCCGATGCCACGGGAAGCGGATAGTGAATGCCGCGCAATTTACTGCCGTGAATGATGAGCGGCGCATACCCATTTTCGCGGCTATCAATTGTCGCGCCCATTTTCGCGAGCGGCTTGATAATACGACGCATCGGCCTGCGTTGCAATGAAGCATCGCCGGTGATCGTGGTGTCGAACGGTTGCGCCGCGAGAATGCCGGAAAGCAAACGCATTGTCGTGCCGGAATTGCCGGCGTCGAGTGGTGTCGCTGATTTTTTCAAACCGGCGAAACCTTTACCCTGCACATGCAACTCGGTTTTATTTTCTTGAGTTAAAACGCCGAGTTGGCGTAAACAGCGCATCGTGCTGCGAACGTCCTCGCCGGACGCTAAACCGCGAATAACGGATTCGCCCTTGGCTATCGCGCTGAGCATGAGGGCGCGATGGGAAATGGATTTGTCGCCGGGGACGGAGATGCGACCACGGATAGTCTGCGCCGCTGCAAGCGAGAAGTTCATACTTTATTGCGTTATCACTGGTAATTTGAGATGAGAAGGAAAAGCCTTTGACCGAAACACGCGCTGTGTCGCAATTTGATAATCGGAATCCTTCGCGGTGAAAATATTTTCCACATATTTTTGCGGGTTGCGATCGATCACCGGAAACCATGTGCTTTGCACCTGCACCATCATGCGATGTCCGGCGCGAAAGCGATGATCAGCGCCGTGCAAATCGATTACATATTCATTTACTTGATTCGGCGTGATCGGCTCGGGTTTCTCGAAACTTTTGCGGAATCGGCCGCGCAACACATCGTTGGCGATCATGAATTGATAGCCGCTCATTTTGATGTCATCAGCATAATTTTCCGGATAGACATCGATCAGCTTCACAATCCAATCGCTGTCTGTGCCGGTCGTCGAGGCAAAAAGATGCGCGACAATATTTCCCGTCACCACGACGTCTGCTTTGAGCGCCTCGGATTCCCAACTCAACACGTCCGGGCGCTGGTGCGCGAAACGTTGGTCTCCGAACAGCCACGTTGACCAGCCCGAACCGTGAGCATAATACGTCGGCTCAATCGGCCGAGGGCGATACGGCACCGGACGCGCCGGATCGGAAACGTAACTATCGAACTCTTTTCCGCCGTCGAGTTGCGGCGCTTCAAACGAAAGTTTGCCGTTGCGCGTGAAATAGAGCCGGCGTTCCGTCACGTTTTGTTGCGGCGGCCAATGCTCATAAGATTGCCAGGTGTTCGAGCCGCTTTGAAACGTGTGGGCTTCCGGCAGCGTAAAGCTTCCCGCACCTTTCAAAAAATAGGCAAACCACGGCGCTTGAATTTTTTCGCGAAAGTATCTGCTTGTGGCGCTGCCAAAATCGATTTTATCGAACTTTTTTCCATCGGCCCGATTCCAGCCGCCGTGATTCCACGGGCCGATGACAAGATAATTATTCTTGCTGTTGTCGTGCTTCTCCAGCAATGCGTAGATTTTTTGCGGCCCATAGAAATCTTCTTGATCCCACCAGCCCGCCACATTCAGCGTCGGCACGGTGACGCGATTCAAATATGGCGCGAACGCCTGCTTCTGCCAGAACGCATCATAATTCGGATGCGCCACAAAATCGTTCCACGTCGGAATTTTGCCATTCAGATATTTTGCATTGACATTGGACAACGCGCCGAGGTCGAGATACCATTCGTAGGTGTCGTATTGATCAAAACTAAAATCGGTGTTGATGTTCGAGGTTTCCATCATCGTGGCGTACTCAAAGCCGTAACTCAAACGAAACGCGCCGTTGTGATGAAAATCATCGCCGAGAAACATATCAGCCGGCGAGGCCTGCGGCGAAACAGCCTTGAGCGCCGGATGCGGATCAAGCATCGCCATCGCCGTCAGCCAGCCATCATACGAAACGCCGTAAATGCCGACGCGCCCGTTGTTATTCGGAACATTTTTGATGAGCCAGTCAATGGTATCGTAGGTATCCGTGCTCTCGTCAAAAGCTTGCGGATTGTTTCGGTCGCGCGGGTTGCGCATCATCACAAACGTGCCTTCCGATTTATAGCGCCCGCGAATATCCTGAAAAACGAAAATGTAGCCCTCCTCCGCCAGTTGTTTCCGCGAACTTATCGGATTGGAGAAGGCCTCCGGAGAAACGCCGTCGCCGATGCCGTACGGTGAGCGTTGCATCAGAAACGGCAGCGGGTCAGAAATATTTTTCGGTGTATAAATGCTCGTGTTCAACCGCACGCCGTCGCGCATGGGAATAAGAATCGTTTGCTTCTCATAAACCAGATTGGAATCTGCAATCGTTTTGGCGTAAATCGCCGAAAC
>CAYZFF010000135.1:0-10287 GCA_964477305.1 uncultured Cytophagia bacterium | reverse complement strand
ACGGAGGAGTTTTCAATTCATCATGAAAAAAATTGCGTCAGTTGATTTTCACCCTGTTCTTGGCGGTTGCAGCAGCGCTAATTTGCGCTCCCGCCGCCGCGCAGGAAAAGAAGTTCGGGCTTGGCGGCTATGGCGAACTGCTCTACTCCCACGTGCAGTGCGGCGAACAAATCTTTGCGCAGGCGAATTGCACCGGCTGCCACACGCCTTCATTCTTGGAGCTTGGCGCGCGCTTTCAGCCGGCAATGGGAAGTTTAATTCAAGCCACCCTTTTTCGCAATGATTTCAAGCGTTTGATCGCGGTCGGCTCAATTGCCGGCGGCGCTACGCCCCTCGCGCAGGGCGAAGCGCTGTTCCAGGGCGTTGAGTTCTCCGGTCGTTATGCCTTGGCAAATAACCTGTATTTCGACGGCGCTTACACTTGGCTGCGTGATGCCGAGCAAACGACCCCCTTTCAACAGGTAGTAGGCGGGGCGATCATTGCCGGCAGTGCGGCAGGGAATCGCCAGCCTTATGCGCCGAAACATTTGCTCACTGCCGCTGCCGGCTACAACCGGCGTGGATTCGACGCGCTGTTGGAAGCGGTACACGTGGCCGAGCAGTTCGCCGATTTTGCCAACACCGTAATTTCCACGGCTGATGGCCAACGCGGCAAACTTGCAGCTTACACGATTTGGAACACGACGCTCAATTATAATCTCTCGCACGCAACGCTCTTCTTCACGGTGAAAAATCTTGCGGATAAAACTTACATTGTGGATCGCACGCGCGGCATTCAAGTGGGGAGCCCAAGATTGTTGCAAGTGGGGAGCAGATATGCGTTTTAATGAAAGCATTGCCCGGTCGCGGAGAGCGACCGGGCAATTTCCTAAATGTAGGACGCCAAATCACCAAGCCTGAGACGGGGTCGGTGCTTATTGGCGTACAGGCTCATCCTAAACACATTTTAAAATTGGCGGGAATTGCACATTTCACCATCGGGCGGCGAAAACGCTGATTAATTCAAAGCCTTTAATCCCAAGCTCTGTTTTCGGCTTTCCGCCTTCAGCGCATTCTCCAAGACTTCAATCACCTCCGAGTCCGTCCGGCCTTCGGCGAGATACTTTTGCGCTAGCGCGGCGTTAATCTCCTCGCGGCGACGGGTCGGAAGATTCAATCGCAAAACCGTTTGATAGACTTTCAGGGACCGTTCGTCGTCGCGGCCCAGCCGCAAATAAAGCTCGGCCAGTGGCGCATACAAACCGGCTTTTTTCGGATGCCGCTCCAACATCCTTTCCAAAAGTTTTGCCGCGGCTGGATAATTTTTCCGCCACAGATAATAATTAGCGCGTTTTTCCGGCGAAAAAACCAACAGCCCAAGCACCGGCAAAAGAATAAGCGTCACCACGGCGCCGATCGGATACAGCAGGCCAGGCCTTTGCTCTTGAGGCTTCAAAGCTGCCGACAACGGCCAAACACTTTGGGAATCGGCCTGTACCCGGGCCAGATGGGCTGCCACGGCGAGCGCACCGGTTTGCTGCAATAAACTATCGTAGAGCACCAGCGCTTTTGCCGTTTCGCCGGCGGCGCCATAACGCTGGGCCCGCAAGTAAAGCGCGGCAAATTCACTCGCGGGTTGCGGCGCGGGCAAATTCAGCGTTGTATCTGCTTCGGCTTGTTGGAGAAATTCAGTGAGCGCTTCGGCATAACGTTTTTGCCGATAAAGCAGCGTGCTCAATTCCAGCCCAATAGCGGCTTGCAACGGTCGCGCCGGCGCCAAGATTTGCGCTTCCCGTAGCGCCGATTCGGCTTCATAGAGCTTGCCAAGCTTTAAGCGCACGGCCGCCAGCTCAAATAAAATTTGCGCCGCGCGTTGATTTTTTGCTGAAGTGGTCGCCAGCCGGCCGGCGCGGTCAAAATAGAATTCTGCGAGGGCAAAGTTCTCCTGTTCAACATAAAGCTGCGCGAGTTGATGGTGTGCTTCAAAAAAAAGCGAGTCGGCCGCAACGGCTTTGGTCAGGGCCTCAATTTTTTTGGTGGAATTGGTTTCGCGTTGGCTGCGCGTAAACCATCTGGCCGCCTCTGTATTCCTTGATTGCGCAAAAATTATCGGGGTGAGCAACACCAGCCAAAGGCCAATCAGCCAATGCATGCCCAAGGCATGAAGGAATCGCATCCTGCACCTAACTTATTTTTTATTGATTGAAAGTCGTGGGAATTTTGGAAGGGGAACCGCTGTCACCGCCAAACATCGTGCGTGTTGCTGCAGTCGCCCTCACAGGCCAAAATCAGTTTTATTGCACAAAAATATTCAGTTGTAGCTTCAATCGCGCGCACTTGCGGAAACGGGTGAGGTTTTGGTTTGGCTAAAGCCCTTCTTCCATAAATTTTGCATCATTGCCATTTTCTCTGTTACGTTTCGCCGCGGTTTCTTGTCACTGCTTTTCAACGACTGTAAGTGATGCGCCGCCGGCCGCAATGCGATACGCGATCAAGGCCCGCTCATCACGCCGGCTCAAAAGCAAGTAGAGATTGGCTAGGGTTAGATACAACCCATAGGAGTTATAGCTGAATGAAATTTATTTGTGGAAAAGACGCCACCGCAAAATTTTTTTTCGATTTTAGCTCACGTTTTTGTTACCAGGTTGCGCCCCTGTTTCCGCATTTCGGATTGGAGTGCGCCTTCGAGCACTTCGATGGCGTCCGTATCCATGCGCCCTTCGGTAAGATACTTTTGCGCCACGATGCCGTTAATTTCGTCGCGGCGGGCGGTGGCGAGGTTGAAATGCACCACGGATTTATAAACCTTCAAAGCCCGTTCATCGTTCCGGCCGAGACGAAGGTAAATATCCGCCAGCGGCGCATAGAGTTTGACGCGCTGCGGATTTTGCGCCAAAAGTTTTTCATAGATCGCCGCCGCCGCTTGCTCATGACCCCGCCAGAGTTCAAACCGCGCCCGGGCGGTAGGTCGAAGGCCAATGAAACAAAAAAGCGAGACAGCAATAATGCTGGCCAGCGTCATGCCAACCGGTACGCGCCGTTCGTGAGTATCTTGCTTCGCCGCTGCGGCCTGGGTGTGCAAAAGTTTTTCCCATGCGAGCGCCAGCCGGCTATTAAACTCGACATTATTCGGCGCGATCAACTGCAATTTCTCAAAGTTAACCACGGCTTGCAACCACTCGCCCTGGTCATAAGCGCGGACGCCGGCTTTATAAAGTGAATCTTGTAAAACCACATCACCATTAAATCGTTCGGCAGTTTGGAGCGAATCGTTGCTTCGCGAGCTTATCGCCGCAATTTCAGCCAGCAACGCGGGAACATCGCGATAGTTGGGATTGAGCCGGTTGATTTTTTCCAGCGCGCGGCGGGCCCAGCCAAAATCCTCCCGTTCCAATGCCAGTTTCGCATCTTGATAATATCGTGAGAGAACGTTCTCGGTTCTTTCGCGTTTGAGATTCCTTTCCGCAATTGCCAGCTTTTTCGAAAGCTCGCGGAAATTCGGATCAACCGCCAAAATTCTTTCAAAAGTTAAAATGGCATGAGTCCAGTGGCGGCGGTTGTAGGCCGCCATCCCGGCGTAATACTCGATATCAAGACGCACCGCTTGTTGCGTCCGTTCGTTGTAAACCGGGGTGCCATTGTTTTTTTCAGAACGGCGCACCGAATCCGGTTTCGTCACTGCCGCAAAATTTTGCGCTGGCGCAACGGTGGTAAAGAGCACTTGGATCGTGAAGTAGAACAACCAACCCTTGAAAAAAAAGTACCTTTGCATGATCTTCCCTTTGTTCTAAATCATCTCATAAGCAAAAAGGCGCACCCGAGAAAATGGATAGATTTCTCGCTTGCGCCTTCGAATGTAAGCCTAAATCAATCAGATTTTCCTACACATCAAGGCGGCGCCCAATGTCTTTTACATGGGCTAACCGGCTTTTCTTCAGCCTTAACTCGTAAAAAAGTAATAGCCGCAAATCACGCTTTTGCGGAAAATTTTAATCGCTTAGCTTTTTTCGGTGCCCTGTAACTGTACATCTTTTTCTCCAAATAAAAAAGCCTATTCGGTTACTCTGTTAATAATACAAAGAAACGGAACAGGCCTTTAAATTGTAGACAATACCATTCTAAGTGCTCACAACTTGAGCTGTGACACCAATCGGCCCGCCAGTTGCTCAAGATCATACAACACCAAGCCCGGGCTGACTTCACGCCGCCCAAGCAAAACCAAATCGTGGCCGGTAACCAGCCGCGTGGCGGCAATATGCCCAAACTGGCAAAGCAATGCCATACAGTTGAGCTTGCCGGCGGCAAACACGCCGGAAGTGCGTTGCGCCAGCCGCAAAATTTCAGCGACCAGCTTTTGCAACTCGCCCAAGTTGACATTTTCCACTTCTGCATGCGCGGTTACCGCGCCATCAGCCGTGAAGAGAAAAACCCCGGCAATATGTGGTAATTCGCTAAAAACCTGTTCCAGGAATTGTTCCATTGCCGTGCTGGACACCGTTCCCGGCAAAGATTCAGCATTGCTTACTGACGTGATCATAAAATTCCCAAAATAAAAAAGGCACCCTGCCATAGACTTTTTTAACAAAACCACGGCACGATGCCTTCGTCTTGCAGATCCATCCATCCTGCACGACAAGGAGCCTAACCGATTGTCATATTATTCGGCCTCGCTGCCGGCCTACGCAATGCGAGGAAGAAGAATATACTTCGTTGCGTGTTAATATGCAAGAAATTTCTTAACATATTTTATATTATTCACCTCCAAATGTTATTTTTTTTTAATAATTCACGTCTTTACTTTACAAAGAATTGGTTTATTTTCCAAATACCTTCGCTCGATAACTTAACCCATATTCCGGTTTCTGCAATAGATTAAATTCTATCTTCTGCTATTGCGAGATTATTGCGCCTTCTATTTTTCCGGCGGCTGAACGCTTGGAAAAAGCTTAAAACTGGTAGCGCAGCGATACTGCATTTCGATTACCCCCGCCGAATGGCGATCATTTGGATATTCGTCATTTCTTCAATCGCGAAGCGCACGCCCTCGCGGCCCAAACCGCTTTGCCGATTGCCGCCGTACGGCATATGATCGGCGCGAAAATTAGGCGTATCGTTGATAATTACGCCGCCAAAATTCAATCGTTGAATCGCCTTTAAGACCCGATTAATGTCGCGTGTGAAAACGGCGGCTTGCAGGCCATACGGGGTTTTATCCGCCAACCGCAGCGCTTCATCAAAATCATCATAAGGAATGACGGAGGCAACCGGCGCAAACGCTTCTTCGGCCACGACTTTCATTTCGGGTTGCACATTGGTTAAAACCGTCGGCCAATAAATCGGGCCTTGCCGCCGCCCGCCCGTTAAAATTTCAGCCCCTCCGGCCTCCGCTTCTTTAACCCAACTTTCGATGCGTTCGGCTTCGCGCAAGTCAATCATTGGGCCGACATCGACATTCTCGTCCAGTGGATCGCCGACCAGCAGCGCTTGGCTCGCCTTGACAAATTGTTTCGTCAATGCCTCGTAAATTTGGCGATCGCCATAAATACGCTGTACAGAAATGCAAACCTGGCCGGAATTATAATACGCGCCCACGGCGCAACGTTGCGCCACAAATTCCAGATCGGTATCCGGCGCAACAATCACCGGCGCGGTGTTGCCAAGTTCCAGCGTCACTTTTTTGATGCCGGCACGGGAAAGAATTTGCCGCCCCACCGCCGGACTGCCGGTGAACGTTATTTTCGCTACCCGTGAATCCGTGACGAGCCAATCGCCCACCGTGCTGCCGCTGCCATTTATCAGGTTGATTCCACCCTCCGGAATTCCGGCTTCTTGTAAAATTTGGCAGAGCAACACTGCGGTTAACGGCGTTGCATTGGCCGGTTTCAACACCAGAGTATTGCCGGCGGCGATGGCCGGCGCCACTTTATGCGCCACCAAATTGAGCGGAAAATTAAACGGGGTGATCGCCGCAACGATGCCGAGCGGGCGGCGCACCCAAAAACCAAAATAACCTTCTCCCGCTGGCACCGCATCCAGCGCGAACGTTTCGCCGTGAATGCGTTTGGCCTCTTCTGCAGCGAGGGCAAAAGTACTCACCGCTCGCTCGACTTCAAGCCGCGCAAACTTTAAGGCTTTGCCGGCCTCGGCTGCAATCGTCCGCGCGATTTCTTCTTTGCGTTCTTGCAGGCGCTGGGCGGTACGTAATAAAATCTCGGCGCGGCGATGGGCCGGCATTTCAGCCAATACCGGCGCCGCTTTTTCCGCCGCCAGCACAGCGTCAGCAACGTCTTCCTGGCGTGCGGTGACAACCATGCCAATGACTTCGCCATTGTATTTATTTTTTACTTCAAATGGCGGCCCGCCATCGACCCAACGGCCGCCGATGAAAAGTTTATTTTCCATATTTATTTTCCTTTAGCCACTTTTATTGATGAACAAAATATGCTGAATTTAATTCAGCTTGTCAAGTCTTACGAATAATCTATGGCACGGAAACAAGGTTGGTGGGTTGGTGTAGCGCAGGAAGAAACTGGTTTGAAATAAAAATTGGACTTTATTCAGAGGACATTTAAAAACTTTGGCAGAATAATTCTTTGCAGAAATTTTATGATTATTCAAACTGTGCAAATGCTTCAGAAAAATCAGCAAAGGTGATTTCCCTAAAATTGACTTCTTAATAAAGCTGAAGCGGAAAAAATCTCGGTGACGAGCAGAAAATTGATATACTTTTCGCTGTTAGGGTTTTTTCTCTTTGGTATCGACCAGCGTCAAATCAATAAAGCCTTCACTTTTCTGGCCGGAAATTTGATCTTTTATCTTCACGCTCAGGCGAAACTCGCCGGTGCCGGCTTTATTCAAATCGAGCGCCAGATACTCTGTCGCCGTCGTGCCCGTGGCCTCGCGTTCGATGGCGAGTGTTGTTGCGGGCTTACTTTTACTTCCCAGAATGGAAAAAACTTTTTTGGTATTGCTCTTTTTCTCTTTGCGCAACAGCGTGGTGTATTCAACTTGAAATGAGGCTTTCCCCTCTCCATCAGCGGCGAGGTTATACACTTCAAAGTAAACATAGACCGGTTGCTGGCGCGCAAACCGCTTGGCCGGCACCGGGATAATACGCAAGCCATTTCTCGTAAAAAGGCCATCTTCCGTGTTCGGCGTGATGGAAGAGGCCAACACCAAGCTGCTCATGGCCAGAGTACTTTCATCAAAGCGGGGAATCCGCACTTCATCTTTCCAACCACCGAGGCGGTTCGTAATGGGCTGGCGGACAAAAAACGCCACGTGATAGGAATCCGGCTGCACGGCCAGATGATATTGCCCAACGACGAACGGCATGCTGGCAAGGTTGGGAATTTGTTCCTGGGTAATTTGATCGTGACGCTGCTCGACACGACGCCATTGCAAATCATGCAAAGTCACGCCATGCTCACAAAGGGTTGGGCTCTTGTTGCTGCTCGCGCGCGCCACTTCATTCGCAGAAGGCAACGGCAGGCTATAATAAAGATCAAAATAACTTTTGTTGTCCGGCCCTTTAAAAAAAGCGGCGTAGGCCGTTGCATTAAGCGGTTGCACGCTTTTATCCCACGTATGCCGGTCGAAGCGAAACCCCGTATCAACCGCGACGCGGCTTTGCCGGCCGACTTCTTCCGTGAGCGCCATGCGTTCCATCACATCGCTGAACGCCATGCGGCTGTAGGTGTTACCCCAATTAACGCGGTCACTCCAGAATTGCGGGTCATCAATAAACGGCGTCAGCCGCCAATTGTTGCCAACGCCATTCTCATCCACGATAAAATGAAAAATCATTTCCGGCATGTTGGCGCGCGGCCGGTAACGCCACGACTCCACGGTTAATACGGTCGTCATCAAACGCTCATCCGGATCGCCCTGGCGGAGGAGAATTAGGCCCCGATCGTTAAACCGATCATTCAAATAAAACATCGGCGGAAATTTTTGGTATCCCAGCTTGTCAGGATTGTTGAACCAGGTGCGGAAGCCGTCATAGACATAATCTTTTTCGGCAATCTGCATGCGGCGGTAATGTTCGGCCAAACGCGCATTGTTCGGCGCCGCCGGCGTCGGATCACGGCTGATCCAAAACTTATAAAAAAAATCGCTGCAGGCTTGCGGTTCCGATAGCCGCCGAAACTCTTGCAGCTCCGTTTCGCTGACGAGGTATTTGGCATCTTCGAACACCAGCTCGGCATCGAGTCGATTCCGAATGCCGTCCACCGCCCGCCAAAAGTGTTGTTCGGCTTCGTTATAATTTTTTCGTTGAAAATACAGCCGCGTCAAAGCCAAATGCAGCGGAATCAAGCTCACGGTCGGCCCTGTTGTCAACTGTTGCTGAAAAATCGAATCGGCCGTCTCCAACTTGTTGTCACGGCGATAAACTTCGCCAATAAAAAAACGCGCGGCTTCGGAATCATTTGCGCGCAGCCATTCCAGAACTTCGGAGGAGCTTTTGTTATCAAGAAAATGCTGATAAAGCCGGAACAAACCGCGCTGCGATTCCACTTGCTCCGGCCGTAGGCGCACTTGCCGATGCCCGAGATCTATAGCCTCGGTATATTGGCCCTGATAGCGCCGCAACTTGGCAAACTGAAACAACGTGTCATAAAAAGAAGAATCCCGCGCCAGCACTTTCTTAAAATGTTTGGCGGCATTATCCCAATCCAATTTGCGCAACACCATCGCTTTGGGAACGCCGCATTCGCGATAGCAAATCCCGCGATAATACATGGCTTCCAGGTTTTCCGGCTCGCGGTCGAGAATTTTATCGTACCAATCATTGGCTTCGCCCCAGTTTTTTTTCGCGAGAAAAACTTGCCCTAAGCCGTTCATCGCCGGAATAAACTCTCGATCCTTTTGCAACGCTTTGCGAAAACTCTGTTCGGCGGCTTTAAAATTTTTGTTGTTCAGTTGCAGCTTACCCTGCTGCACCAGGCGCCACGTTGCCGAATCGGCTGGAGCCGTTTGTTCCGCCAAACCAACTCCATTCCAGCACAAAAAGATGAACGCAAGAATTTTCATATTCATTTCGCCAATTTATCGTACGTCATTGAACTCACCGAACTTTTCCGCGCGCGGCTACCTGCCACGCTTCCACAACGGCATCACCTCGCACGGCATAAACTTCATCATGCATGTTCATCATCCCGCACGCGTGGTTCGGCAGCAGCCGCACCCGGTCGCCAACCTTGAAATTGATTGTGCCCGCCTTGCTCGTGATACGGCCATGCTCCTCGCTCGAATAATGAAACGTCAACTCCGGATGGCTGACGACGGCGCCAATCGAATTGTTGAAATCAGCGGCATTGTCCGTACACATCGTTTTATTGCCGGCATCAATGATGGCACGATCTGGCGCCGGCCGGCTGACCACCGTGGCCAAAACACTGGCGGAAAGCTGCTCTTCAGTACACGAACCAAGTTTAAGTTGCACGCGGTCGCAAAACACATAATTTCCAGGGCGAACTTCAGTCACTCCTGCCGCTTTGCCGATGATCATTGCCGAGGGCGTTGAACCGACACTCACCGTTTCACAGGCAAAGCCATGACTGCGCAGCAACTCCGCGGTGCTTTTCATCTCCTCGGCCGCGTGCATTACGACGCGTTCGCGTTCCATTCGATCAGGAAAATTATAAGCATGACCTTCATGCGTAAAAATGCCTCTTAGTTTCAGACTCGGATATTGCTGCAAACGTTGCACGAGCGCCAGCGCCCCGGCCAGCGGCAACACGCCGCAACGGTTCTGGCCGGTGTTGATTTCAATCATGACTTCGTGCTGCAAGCCCGCTTGCTGCATGGCTGCGGCTAATGGCGCCATCGCCTCTTCGCTATCAACCACCGTGCAAATCCGGGCGTGTTTTTTTAACTGTGCCAGCCGTTGCAGCTTCTGCGCGCCGACGATGATATACGTAATGAGAATGTCATTTACGCCATTTGCCGCCATCACTTCGGCCTCGCCAAGTTTTTGGCAGGTAATGCCAATCGCCCCGGCGCGCAATTGCCTTTGCGCGATTTGCGGAATCTTATGTGTTTTAATGTGTGGCCGCAAATTAATTTTCTGTGTCGCCGCAAAGGCGGCCATGCGCTGAATGTTGGATTCAAGTTTATCCAGGTCAATTAAAACGGCAGGCGTATCGAGATCGGCAATTTTCATGGCCCGTCCTTGTGAAAGTGATGATTAATGAATGATGTAAGATAGCGATATTTTCGGCTGGAAACAATATTGAATATAGCAGAAGGTTTCACCTCGCCACCACCACGTACCCGCTGGTCACATTATTGCCTTGGTCGCGCAGC
>CAYZFF010000134.1:0-10357 GCA_964477305.1 uncultured Cytophagia bacterium | reverse complement strand
TTCTCATACGCCTCCATCGGCGGGCAGGCGCAAACGAGATTGCGGTCGCCATACGCGTTGTCGATGCGGCCCACCGACGGCCAGAATTTTCGCGCGCGTACCCACTGCAGTGGAAACGCCGCTTTCTCGCGTGAATAAGGCAAATCCCATTCGTCGGCAATGATTTTCTCCGCCGTGTGCGGCGCGTTCTTCAAAACATTTCGCTCGCGATCAACCTCGCCGCGTTCGATCTCCTCAATTTCCTTTCGAATCGCGATCAACGCCTCGCAGAAACGATCCAATTCTTCTTTCGACTCGCTCTCGGTCGGCTCGATCATCAACGTGCCGGGCACCGGAAACGATACCGTCGGCGCGTGAAAGCCGTAGTCCATCAAACGTTTCGCGATATCTTCCACTTCAACGCCGGCGCTGGTTTTGAAACTGCGCATATCGAGAATAAATTCGTGCGCGACGCGGCCATTCACGCCTTTATACAACACCGGAAAATATTTTTGCAGACGCTGCGCCATGTAATTCGCATTGAGAATTGCCGTCTTTGTTGCTTGCGTCAAACCCTCGCCGCCCATCATGGCGATGTAAGCCCAAGAGATCACCAGAATGCTGGCGCTGCCCCAAGGCGCTGCCGAGACCGGGCCGATGTCTTCCCTGCCGCCGGTTGCAATGAGCGGATGCGCCGGCAGAAACGGCGCGAGATGAGCGGCAACGGCGATCGGCCCCATGCCCGGGCCGCCGCCGCCGTGCGGAATGCAAAACGTTTTATGCAGATTCAAATGGCAAACATCGGCGCCTAATTCGCTGGGGCGGCAAAGGCCAAGCTGCGCATTGAGGTTCGCGCCATCCATATAAACCTGCCCGCCATTTGTATGCACGATGGCGCAAATTTCTTTGATGGACTCTTCAAAAACGCCGTGCGTCGAAGGATACGTCACCATCAGCGCCGCCAACTGGCTGTGATAATGCTCGGCTTTCTCTTTCAAATCTGCGACTTCGATGTTGCCTTGGTCATCGCATTTCACCACCACCACCTGCATGCCCACCATGGCCGCGCTGGCCGGATTGGTGCCGTGCGCCGATTGCGGAATCAAACAAATTTTACGATAGCCCTCATGCCGGCTGTGATGATACCCGCGAATGACGAGCAAGCCGGCATATTCGCCCTGCGCGCCGGAGTTCGGCTGCAACGAGACGGCGCTGAAGCCGGTGATTTCCGCCAGCCAGGCTTCAAGCTGATCAAACATTTCTTGATAGCCGGCGGCCTGCTCCACCGGAGCAAACGGATGCAGCTTGCTGAATTCCGGCCACGTCACCGGAAACATTTCGCTCGTCGCATTCAGCTTCATCGTGCAGGAGCCGAGCGGAATCATGCTGGTGGTGAGCGAAAGATCTTTGGATTCCAGCCGCCGCATATAGCGCAGCATTTCGGTTTCAGAATGATAGGAATTGAAAACGGGATGCTGCAAAAATGTCGAAGCGCGGCGCATTCGGCCTTCATATCCGGAGTTGGCCGCGGCGGCAATTTCATTCACCGTGAAATCGCGCGACCGCTCCAGCGCAAAAATATCAATTAACGCGCTGACTTCATCGGCGCTGGAAATTTGATCGAGCGTAATGCCGAGCGCGCCGTCCTCATACTGGCGAAAATTAAATCGTCGCGCCTCAGCCGCGGCGAGAATTTTCGCTGCCACCGTTTTGTCGACTTCAACGCGCAGGGTGTCGAAAAAATCCTGATGAGAAAGTTTGTAACCGAGGCGCTGCAAGCCGGCGGCGAGAACTTTGGTCATGTTGTGAATGCGCGTGGCGATGCGCTTGAGTCCTTCCGGGCCATGATAAACCGCGTACATGCCGGCGATCACCGCCAGCAGAACCTGCGCGGTGCAAATATTCGAAGTGGCCTTCTCGCGGCGAATGTGCTGCTCGCGCGTTTGCAGGGCCATGCGCAGCGCCGGCTTGCCATTTTTATCGACTGACATGCCGATAATGCGGCCCGGCATCAGCCGTTTGTATTCATCGCGTGTCGCTAAATAAGCCGCGTGCGGCCCGCCGTATCCCATCGGCACGCCGAAACGCTGGGTGTTGCCGATCGCGGCGTCGGCGCCAAACTCGCCGGGCGGCGTGAGCAGCGCCAGACTCATGATATCCGCCGCCACCGCGACTAACGCGCCGGCAGCATGGGCGCGTTCGCAAAACGCGCGATAATCATGAACCGCGCCCTCGGTCGTCGGATATTGCACGAGGCAGCCAAAAACGTCCGGAGTGAATTCAAAATTTTCGTGATCGCCGAGGATGATTTCGATGCCGGGCGGCAAAGCGCGCGTCTGCAAAACCGCAATCGTTTGCGGATGGCAATCCAGCGAAACAAAAAAACGCGCCGGCTTCGGCTCGCGTTTGGCGTGATAGAACATGCTCATTGCTTCCGCCGCCGCCGTCGCTTCGTCCAACAATGACGCATTTGCCACCGGCAAACCGGTGAGATCGATGATCGCGGTTTGAAAATTCAGCAGCGCTTCCAGCCGGCCCTGCGCGATCTCGGCTTGATAAGGAGTGTATTGCGTGTACCAGCCGGGGTTTTCGAGAATATTGCGCTGGATCACCGGCGGGGTGATCGTATCGTGGTAGCCCATGCCGATGAGCGAACGGTAAATTTTATTTTTTGCCGCAATGGTTCGCAGCCGCTCAATGACTTCATATTCCGTGCGAATGCCGTCAAGCTGCAACGGGCGTTTGGTGCGCAGGTGGGCCGGAACGACGGTTTCGATGAAAGCGTCCACGGACGGCATTTCGAGAGCGTGCAGCATTTGCGCCACTTCTTCGGACCCTGGGCCAATATGGCGGCGCGTGAAAGCATTGGTGCGGGAAAGATCGATGGGCATGAAAATGGCTCCTCAAATTTCTATTGTCATAAAATCAAATCCCGCACTTTCACGTTTTGAGCAACGAGAAAGGCGGGATATCGAAAATTTAAATTGGCGTCGCAACACAACGTGCCGGCGTTTTTTTGAGGGCAATGGGCAAAATTCAATTACCCGTTCAGGCGATTTGCTTTTGATAATCTGCCGCATTCAGCAATTGGCTTATTTCGCCCGGATTGGAAAATTTAATTTTGATCAGCCAGCCCTCGCCGTACGGATCCTGATTGATCAATTCGGCGCGATCGCTCAGTTTGGCATTCACTTCGATGATCGTTCCGCTCAACGGCGCGAACAGTTCCGAGACGGTTTTCACCGCTTCGATGGTGCCGAAGGATTGCATTTGCGCCGTCGCCGCATTCACCGCCGGCAACTCGACGAACACAATATCGCCCAACTCGCCTTGCGCATAATCGGTGATACCGATGGTCGCCACCTCGCCGTCAATGCGCACCCACTCGTGCTCGGGGGTGTAGCGTAAATCCGCAGGAATGTTCATGGGTTATGTCCTCGATTTTTTATCATGCTTCAGGCTTCGACTTCGCTCAGCCTGACATATCATTACACTTTACATCATTACACTTTGTCACCCCGAGCGGAGTCGAGGGGCGATAATTCTCATGACTCGTTTCATTTCTACACTTTGCGAGTTCATGCAATCTCTCCCAACTTTTAGCAATCAACGCTTCCTTCTTTTTCCGGCTCCAGCCTTTGAGTTGTTTTTCCGCCTCAATCGCGCTGATAGGGTCGTGATAAAACTCACAATAAACCAATTCAACCGGCCTTCGCCTAAATGTGTAAGCTTCCAGATGAATCCCTTCCTTATGTTCTCGCACTCTTCGTTCAACGTCGTTGGTGACGCCGACATAGTACGAGCCGTCTTTGCATTTGAGCATGTAGACGTACATAATCCCACCTTGCCATGCTTCGACTTCGCTCAGCATGACAGTTAAGATTGAAAAGTCCTGAGCGCAGCCGAAGGGTCGTTCAGCATGACAAAACCCAAGAGTGTCGCCCCGAGCGGAGTCGAGGGGTCACGCTGCCGGCCCCGGCTGGGTTTGCATTTTGAGTCTCTTGAAAAAATGCTCGACAAACTTCGTATCAAAACGGCCGGATTGAAAATCGTGATCGGCCATGACTTTTTGATGAAACGGAATCGTCGTATGAATGCCTTCGACAACGAACTCATCCAGGGCGCGCTCCATGCGCTCGATCGCTTCGGCGCGGTTTCTGCCGTGCGCGATGAGCTTGGCGATCAGCGAATCATAAAACGGCGGAATTTTATAGCCGGCGTAAGCATGGGTATCGACGCGAATGCCGATGCCACCGGGCACGTGAAACGATTTCAACGTTCCAGGCGACGGGCGAAATTCATTGCTCGGATCTTCGGCGTTGATGCGGCACTCGATGGCATGGCCGCGCATTTTGAAATTCGGATTGATATTATCCAGCCGCTCGCCGCGCGCCACGCGAATTTGCTCTTTCACTAAATCCAAGCCAAACACCGATTCGGTTACCGGATGCTCGACCTGAATGCGCGTGTTCATTTCCATGAAATAAAAATCGCCGTCTTGAAAGAGAAACTCAATGGTTCCGGCGTTGATATAATTGACGCTTTTGGCGCCCTTCACCGCGGCGTCGCACATCCGCTGCCGCAACTCCGGCGTGAGCGCGGGCGACGGCGATTCTTCGATCAGCTTCTGATGCTTGCGCTGAATCGAGCATTCGCGCTCGCCCAAAGCAAACACATTGCCGTGCATGTCGCCGATGAGTTGCACTTCGATGTGGCGTGGATGCTCGAAATACTTTTCCATATAAACGGCGGAATTGCCAAATGCCACTTCGGCCTCGCCCTGCGCTTGCCGGAAAGCATTTTCCAATTCACTCTCTTCGCGCACGACGCGCATACCGCGCCCGCCGCCGCCGGCTGTGGCTTTGATGATCACCGGATAGCCAAACTCGCCGGCAACCTGCAACGCTTGTTTGGCATCTTCCAGCAAACCGTCGCTGCCGGGAATCGTCGGCACGCCGGCTTTGCGCATCGTGTCTTTCGCAAACGCCTTGTCGCCCATCGAGGTGATCATTTCCGGGGTCGGCCCGATAAACTTGATCTCGCAGGAGGCGCAGACTTCGGCAAAATGCGCATTCTCCGCGAGAAATCCGTAGCCGGGGTGGATCGCTTCGGCATTGGTGACTTCCGCGGCGCTAATAATGCGCGGGATATTCAAATAACTTTCACGGCTCGGGCCCGGCCCTATACACACGGCTTCATCGGCAAAGCGCACATGCAACGAATCCGCGTCGGGCACCGAATAAACCGCCACGGTTTTGATACCCAATTCTTTGCAAGCCCGAATGACCCGCAGGGCAATTTCACCGCGATTCGCGATCAGGATTTTTTTCAAAGGGTCTCGATCCTCAGCTTAAAATTGCAAATTGAAGCCTGCATTCCAAAATCAAGTCTTCTCGACGCGAAACAACGGTTGGTTATACTCGACCGGCTGGCCGTTATCCACTAAAATTTCTGCGATACGACAGGAAAAATCAGCCTCGATCTCATTCATCAATTTCATCGCCTCGATGATGCACAACACTTGACCCTTGCTGATCGCGCTGCCGACCTGCGCATAAGGATCGGCGTCCGGCGCCGGGGCGCGGTAAAACGTGCCCACCATCGGCGATTTGATTTCAACAAGATTTTTAGATGCCGCCGGAGTTGGCGCAGCGGCAGCGGGTGCAGCAGCCGGCGGCAATTGCGTCACTGGCGCTGACATGGGCGCAGGGATTTGCACATGGGGCATCGGTGCGGAAGGCGCTTGGCCCGGATATTTCGAAATTTTGACCTTGCGTCCCCAGCGGGAGACTTCCAGGCCGGCAATACCACTCTCTTCGACGATTTTAACCAATCGCCGGATTTCGTCTTCGTTCATTTCTTCCTCCAGCCCCTCCGGAATTTTTTGTTGGTCGAATTATTTTTAGTAACAGAAAACTAATTTTTTGAAACACGTCAATATAAATGATAATCGTTTAAAAGTCAACTTCAATCTTGATTTTTATGCTTCTACATGATTTTTATGCGCCGCCGGGCTTTGGCCTTTGCAGAAACCATGAAGGCCATTTCACTCGCGGTAAAAATAGGGAGGTCGTAAGATAAAACCTTCATTTCGAGAACTCGATTCGTCACAGGGCAGGCTGTCCGGGTGCTTTAGCTCTCAAGAAGGCAGCAAAAAGCGCTTGGACAGTTAACTGGCAGGCCTTTATTCAAAATCGCCATTTTGATCCAAATAGTTTTTTAGCTTGCGCCAGAGGGTGGTGCGGCCGATGCCGAGGACGCGGGCGGCTTCGTCGTAATTGTCATGGCAGGCGCTGACGGTCTCGAGAATATATTGGCGTTCAATTTCTTTTAAAGGCAGACGCGCAGCGCCGTTGTGGGTGGAAGCCGGAGGGGTTCGCAGCGGCGCCGGCAGATCAACAACATCGATGGTGGCGTTGGCCGTGAGCGCCACGGCGCGTTCCAAAACGTTTTCCAACTCGCGGACGTTGCCCGGCCAGGCATATTGCCGCAATTGCCGCAGCGCCGCCGGCGTGAACGTGGCGGACTTGCGCATCCGGCTCGTAAATTTACGCAAAAAATGTTGCGCGAGAATTTCGATATCTTCCGGACGCTCCCGCAGTGCCGGCAATTGCAGGCCGATCACATTCAACCGATAATACAGATCGCTGCGAAATTTGCCGTCCTGCACCAGCGCCTGCAGCCGGCGATTGGTGGCGGCAATCACGCGCACGTCAACTTTCAATACGGCGTTGCTGCCCACGCGTTTAATTTCACCGTCTTGCAGGAAGCGCAACAATTTTACTTGCAGCGCTGCCGACATTTCGCCGATCTCGTCGAGAAAAATTGTGCCGCCGTTGACTTCTTCAAAAAGCCCGGGCTTGTGATTCACCGCGCCGGTGAACGCGCCACGTACGTGGCCGAACAACTCGCTTTCCAAAAGATTTTCCGGCAAAGCGCCGCAATTCACTGCGATCAGTGGACGCTGCGCCCGGCTGCTCGATTGATGGATGGCGCGCGCCACTAATTCCTTGCCAGTGCCGCTCTCGCCTTCAATCAAAACCGTAATGTCGGATTGCGCAATGCGCGCAATGAGTTCGAACACCTGTTGCATTTGCCGGCTGCGGCCGACCATGGAGCCGAAATGAAAACGATCTTCCGAAGCGAGCCATTGGGTGAAGTGTTGCACTTCGGCGCGAATCCAGTTCAGCACTTCGGCGTCTATTTGTTGGCGGGCTTTCGCATTTTGTTCGACCATGCCTTCCAGGTCGCGGCGGGAAAAATAAAACAAATTATAAATTTTCTCCAGCCCGTCGCGTGCCGGGGCCGAAGTCAAGTCGGCCAGCAGCAGCGGCGTTTGCTGGCGCGCCTGCATTATTTTTTGCAAATACGCGCGCGTGAACAAATTTTGCTCGGCGTGATCGAGCAACAGCAGGAGGTCGATCTGCGGCCAAGGCGGCGCATCCTCCGGCTGGAGAGAGATGATCTGCCCGATTGCACTCCACGCAAGTTTTTCTGCGGCGGGCGGCGTAAAATACAAGCGCCCAATCCCGGCGTGCTGCAAGGTGTCGGCAACGCGCGGAAACTCATGGTTGCTGCCCACCAAAAATGCCGCGCGCTGTTTTAAACCGCCAAAAATTTTTCCCGCGACTTCGAGCAAAACCTCTTCAACTGCGGCAACGGTGTGAAAAAAATCGGTGTCGAGGCGGACTTTTTCATACAACCACAATGCGCGCTGAAAGAGGCGGTTGAGCGTGACGCCGGCCAGCTCATGCTCCGCGGCGAGTGCATGGGCCCGGCGAAACGTTTCGACATGAGCCGCCACGTGCGTGCCATTGGGTAACCACCCCAACGCAGAACGGAAGAATTGGATGATCGCATCTGGCTCGGTCAACTTCGCTACGCCGCTGGGAAGTGGCGCCGTTGTGGAAGATGCCGCACTCGAATGATTCTCAGTGTTTTCGGTGATGAGATAGAGTTCGGCAAATTGCTCGCCGATGACGACCAAGGCCTCGTCGGATCGCGATGGTGGTTGGGTTTTGCGCGTCTGGGCAAAAGCATTCACGGCCGTCGACATCAGCTCACTGGCCGATAAGGTTTTATTGGCCAGCAGTTCGCGCACAATAGTTGCCCAGGCAACAACCTGGTGTTGTGGCAACGCCGCTTCCTTATCAGCGGCGACAGGGTTGCCCGCGGGCGCGGCTTCGAGAGAAATGTAATACGCCTGAATCGACATTATTGAAACTGATGCACCTTTGACAAAACTAAAGAAACAACCAGAAATGAAAACAGCACCCACCCAAATCCGACCAGCGAAATCAACGCAACTCTTTTGCCCTGCCAACCGGCGGCACGGCGCGAGAATAGGTGCAATGCATAAATGAGCCACGT
This sequence comes from uncultured Cytophagia bacterium, assembly GCA_964477305.1. Lineage (GTDB taxonomy): Bacteria > Zhuqueibacterota > Zhuqueibacteria > Zhuqueibacterales > Zhuqueibacteraceae > Zhuqueibacter. Next base: position 2,008 of record CAYZFF010000134.1, on the reverse strand, counting down.
CAAACCCACCGCGATGAATTTCGGGTCCCACGCGTCAAAAAAAGTTTCCGAAACTTCGATGCCGGTGTAAATGCCGAGCGCCACGCCGGCAGTCAGAAAAACCAGCCCGGTCGTCACGGCGAAATTGCTCAACGAATCAAAAAACGCCAGCGAAGGCAAGCGCCGGTAAAACAAACCGAGGCTTTTTCTCTCGATGTCGCGCGACAGCAACACGTAAAGCAGGCTGGCAATAAATGAAATGGCAAAAGCCGAATAGGACAATAGAATCATCAAGACGTGAATTTCAAAAACAACGTTTTGCAAAATAGCCGGCAATTCGTGATTGAAATCGAGAAAAAGGTTTGAGATGGATTGCAGGATGATGATGATTGGCAGGATGAACAGGCCGAGCGAGCGTTCCTGCAAGCGCCATTCGAGGCTCAAATACACCGCGCCAAAAAGCCAAACACAGGTGGTGATAGACTCGAACACATCGGTGACCGGCAAATGCCCGATGAAAATCGCGAGATGGATGAGATATAACAAATGCAGGCCGGTGGCCAACGCCAATAATTGGCCGGCGCGCACGCCTTCCAGCGCTTTACCATTGCGAAAGAAGCGTCCGTAATAAAACCAGGCGGCAACATACACGGCCACGACGAGCCACTGGACGAATTGAATTGCGATCATCGTTTTTTGCTGTAATGAAGTAAATTCGACTAAACACAAGATAATGAAAATTGGCGCTGGGAGCAACAGGTTTTGTCGTTTGCTTTGGAATAACTCGAATTGTTTAAACAGACTTGCTTTTCCCCGGGCCGCATATTATATTGACAATGAAAAAAAATTCATCACCAGCATAGGGCCAATTCGATGCGACTTGCCAGCTTAAGATTTTCCGCCATAGTCATTTTATTTTTGCTGAACGCCGCGCCAATTTACGGGCAGGCCAAAACCACGATTTCCGGATGGCTGCGCACCGGCACGGAGTACGTTTACAACAACCGTTTTCGCGAAAATTTTTATCGCGCCAAAGTGCAGTTCAATGTCAAGGTTGATAAAAACCTCGAAGCGCAAATCGATATTCGCGGCGAGTCCGACACCCACGAAATGGAATTACGCGAGGCTTTTTTTACCGTCGATCTCGGCAAAGCCAAAGGGCTGGACTTCGGCCAAAATGAAAAACAATTTGGCCTCGAATTTCAAAAACCCAAAGAGAAATTGCTCACCGCCGAGCGGACCTTGCTGTATCGCTATCTCGAACCCTTTGGCTTCGTGGGCCGGGACGTCAATCTGCGTTATTACCGCAAAGCGCGCTCCGACGTTCGCCGCGGCGGTATCGCGCTCGGCCTCGGATATAGCGAAGATCACAACATCACCGCGGTCGGCCATTCCGCGCGATTGAACGCGCTCGGCGCGTTTGCGCTCGGCGCCAGCGGCCTGGTGCAATTGGACAAAATTGCCGGGGGCTCGCAAACGGTGTGGGCGCTTGGCGGCGAGATTTTGCGCGACACCGAAAAACATCATGTCGAGATCGAAGCGATGTTCGGGCAGGATCCGTTCGCCTCAGAATTTGAAAAAAGTTTTGGCGACGGCAAAAACGTTTATTTTGTCGGCGGCAAAATTCTTTACGGCCATTATTTTACGAAATCGCGCTTCGAGCCGGTCGTGGTTTCCAGTTTGCTCGTTCCGGATTTGGAGACGTTTGATCTCAATACCATCGAATTGCTGGTTGGACTCAATTACTACGCCAATTCGGCGCTCCGCATTGGACTAAACAGTGATCTATTGCTGACAACGTCGGCACAGAATCAAGATGAGCGCACGTATGCGGGAAGCAACGTGATTTTGCAAGCGCAACTGTCGTGGTGAGTTTTCGTTCGTAGTAGCGCCTTCAGGCGTTTTGACAATCAAAATCGGTAATATCACGACCACATCCCCAAATGTCATTCTGGAAGAATCCTGTTTCGTTCCAGTTTGCTGCTCACTTGGAAAAAGATTCCTGCGGAATGACATGACGAGGTGAATG
>CAYZFF010000133.1:0-10444 GCA_964477305.1 uncultured Cytophagia bacterium | reverse complement strand
AGAAAACCGTCGCGATCTTTATAGTCGAGGGTTACGGGGCGAACGATTTGCATTTTCAAGCCTTGCAGGCGTTCATCTTTGCGGGTCGCCCACACGGTGCCAATCACGCGCGCTAAAATCACGAGAAAACCGCTTTCATTAAAAAGCAGCGGGCAGAATTAAATTCTTGCCCGCCGCATTATTCTCAACCGTAAACTTCTTGATTCGTGCATTTACACAAACCCACATGCCGTTCGTTATATTTGTACGAGCCTTGCGCGGTGCGCTCGGAAGCCACAAATTTTACCGGTTGCACCGGTTCGCCGCATTTGGGGCATTTGTTGGCCGAGGTGGCGCCGGTGGCCGCGGTCTTGGCGACCTTCGCCTGAAAACCGCCTTCTTTTTTAGCCATTGCATTTACTCCTTTAGATTTAACCTGAAATGAATTTAATTTTTAAATTGTAAGCTGCGCAAATATTTTAATTCGCGCTCGAGATTTAGAATACGCTGCTGCAATTGCAACGTCTCCAACTTTTGCAACTCCACGGTGGTCGAGTTTTTGACACGGCGAGTTTCCGCTTCGCTCAACAACGCCGTTTCAACGGCATGCAACTCGCTCAACGCCAGCGGCACCGCATGTCCAACTTGGACGTCAAAGCTCATCTCGTTTTCGCCGCGCAAAACTTTAAGGGTTTGGCTGGTGCCCGGTTTGCATGCCGCAACCAGCGCCGGCAAATTCGTCGCCACTTCAACCGGCTTGCCAGCAAACGAGATAATGACATCACCTACCTGCAAGCCGCTGCGTTCTGCCGGACTGTTTTTGACCAGACTCAACACGCGCAGATGCCGGCGCTCACTGGGATCCGCCATCACCCGAATCCCCAGCCAGCCCCGGCTTTCATAATAATTCTGGACGATTTCCCGCAGCCGGGGCAGATACGCCGCCAATGGGAAAACCAGCGCGGTGCAACTGAAATAATTTTCCGGAATGATATTCGTGGCGCCGAGCCCCATGCGCCCGGAAACGATGCCGACCGCCTGTCCCTGCGCATTAAATAGCGGGGAGCCGTTGCTGCCCGGATCCACATTCGCGGAAATTTGAATGATGCCGTTGGTATGCACGGCACTCACCACGCCCATGGACACGGCCTGCGGCATGCCGAGCGCATTGCCAATCACGGTCACCCACGAGCCGGCTTCCACCGATTCGGCGCTGCCAATGGGCGCCGGCGTGAACTGCTCGCCGGACATTTTCAGCACGGCGACGCCGTTGGCAGAATCCAGCGCGACAATTTCGGCGCGAAATTGAATGCCGTCGGCCAGCGCCATTTCAATTTGTTTTGCGCCACGCGCCACCGATTCTTTGGTGACCACAAAACCATCGCGGCTCACAATCAAGCCACTGCCGACTTTGACTTCAGCGGAACGGTTATCTTTTCCCCGAAACAGGCCCAACAAACCGCCGCTCTCGATTTTCTCCCCGTCGGTGGTGGCCATGATCGTCACCACCGATGGGCGCGCCGCTTCCACCAACTGGCGCATTTCGCGCTCCAGCGAGGTCAACAAATTTTGAGCGCGCCCCTGCGGCGTCAACAAAAAAACAGCGGCTACAGCAAAAACGCGAACATGACATAAAACAATTTCTGGCACAGCAGCGGCGCGGGAAGAACACCTATAGTTCACAAAGAGGCCTGATTAAAAGGTGATCAACTGATGTGCAACCGGAGTGGCCGATGGGTACGACGGCGTCCCGGCTTGTGATGAATCCAATGGTGTTGCTGCAGCGCGTTTCGAGCTCCTTCTGGCCGAGCCCAAAGTCGACAATAACTGCGGCGTTACCCGATCCAAGGTGTACCTGATTTTTGCGGGAGTAACCGATGACAGAACACCGTTGGGGGTTGCTTGCAACTGAGAAACAGCGATGGTGGGAGAGGCAGGCTGGAACGAAGCATCCGATAAACGCGGCCACAGATAAAACAAACAACCAACAGCCCCGACCGCCGTCGCCAAACCGGCAAAGCGGAACGGCGAAAAATGGCCCCGATTCCACATCGGCATTGGGCGCGGCCGGCGCTCCATTTTGATCCGCGTGCGCAAAATGGTTTCAAAATCCGGCGACGTGGTTAGTCCGGGCATTTGACGAAGATTCGCCCGTAGATTAACGACGCCGGTGACGGCAGAGCGGCATTCCGAACATTGTTGTAAATGAACATCCAGTTCACGTTTCTCGGCGGACGACAGCCCGTCCTCGGCATAATCCGAGAAAAGTTCCGTGAACCTCTCGCAGTTTTTCATACTCAACCTTTACCGTAACAAGTTTAAAGAGAGTGTAACTCCTTTAATGAATTGTGCCAATTACTTATTTTTGTCCAATAAATGTTTCAGGCGGCTTTGCAATCGCAGGCGCGCGCGATTCACCCGCGATTTGACTGTTCCTATTGGAACCCGAATAATCTTACTGATCTCTTCATACGAAAGTTCCTGAATATCGCGCAAAATAATAACCTCCCGAAACTTCACCGACAGCTTATTGATTTCGCGCTGAATGATTTCTTCGCTCAATACCGTGTTGGTATGCTGCTCCGGGTTGAGCAGCTCATCGGAAATTTCATACTCTTTATCTTCGGCGCCGAAACTGGAGAGCGAAAAAAAGCGCCGGCGGTGCCGCCGCCGCAACTCGGTTCGCGCCAAATTGCCGGCGATGGTATAAATCCATGTCGAAAATTTCGCCACGCGCTGATAGGCATGGCGATTCCGGTAAACCCGCAGAAAGGTTTCCTGCACCACATCTTCAGCTTCTTCCTGATTGTTCAAAAAACGATAGACGAAATTCAGCAATTGATCTTTGTAGCGTTTCACGATCAATTCATACGCGTACAGATCGCCGCGTTGGAATTTTTCAATCAGATCTTCATCGCTGATTTTGCCATCGGGCGTTTGACTGGGCTCCGCCATTCATCGTCCTTCCTTGGCGGCTGCGGGCAAAAACTCCGGTGCGTAACCGCGCACAATCGCAATCAACATCAGCCGCATAACCAACGCTTCCCAAATGCCTTGCGTTTTCATTAAATAATCGGCATGCAACAAAACTTCCAGTGCGTTACAAACTTCCGCCGGCGAATAATTTTGTGCCGCTTTTTGCAAGCGCTCGGCGAAAAATGCGTGCACGCCGGCTTTCTCCGCCAGTTGCGCCTGTTCCCGTCGCGTTGGCAGGCCGTGCGCTAAATGCAAATGGCCAAAATAACGCGCCAAACTGCTGATCATCGCGCCGGCATTGGTGTTGACCAGCAAATTTTCATAAATTCGCAATACCGCGCTCAAATCTTTCGCGCCCACCGCATCTTGCAATGAAAAAATCGAATGTTCTTTGCGAAATCCCGCCACCTGCTGCACATCTTCTTCGGTAATTTCCTGGCGCGTTTCCGTTTTGTGGTCGCCGAGGTAAAGCTGAATTTTTTCAATTTCGCTGCGCAACAACGAAGTGGAGGTTCCCACTTCACTGGCCAGTAACTGCGCCGCCGGGCCGGTGATTCCGAGGTTCAGCCGCCGCACATATTTTTGAATCCACGGCACGACTTGGTTTTCATACAAGGCTTTGCATTCGACGGCGGTGCTTGCTTTGCGCAAAACCTCGAGGCCCTTTTTGCGTGACTCTTTGTCTCGTTGCGTGATGATCAAATAAGTCGTACGGCTCGGTTTTGCCGCATATCTCGCCAAGGCTTCGAGATCGCCCGGCGGCATTTTCTGCACGTCCCGCAGCAGAATCACCCGATACGCCGCCATCATCGGGTATTTCGCGGCGCTGTCAATCACGCGGCCGGCGTTCGTTTCGCTGCCGTAGAACACATCAAAATTGAAATCGCGAATTTCCGGCGTCACCAATTTTTGCACCAGCAACTCTACACCTTCGTCAATGAATCCCGTTTCGTCGCCGCTGAAAAAATAAACCGCTTGCAAACGGCCGCTTTGAAATTCATCCAGAAATTCGTCGTATTTCATGCCCTTTTCGAGATAAGCCTGCGCCGGGAAATTGCGAACCTAAACCCTATAAATATAGGGCGTTTTTAGCTGGTTTGCAAGTTTTTTTCCGGCTTTAAAAAAGTTAAATTTTGGCAATCTATCACAATCTCTCGCCCGCGGAGTTTTTGCTCAACAAAAAACTCCCACCGAAATGCGGTTTCAGTGGGAGTTGAGCTTAAAAACGCCGCAGCAGTTTTACCTCGTGCCATTATTTGGGAAACCGCAGAACCACGCCGGCTTGCAGGGCGATTTGGCTCGCGTCCGAGACGATGGTATAACGGCCATCCGCGAGCAGATCAAGTTGCGGCGAAAGGCTGTAGAACAATCCGCCGCCGAGATGAATGCCAATTTTCATTTCAGAATTATCACTATTCCCCACCAGCGGATTGGAAGAGTTCACCGCGGCTTTGAAGAAATGAAACGCCAAACCCCCGCCGACAAACGGCCGAAATTTCGGGCTGGCGCTTTTAAACATGTATTTGGCTGTCCCGCCGACAATCAAATCGCGAAAGGAAACTTCGATGCTGTTTAAACTGCTGCTGCCTTCTGATTTTGACCAATAATCCAGATTGGCTTCGAGCATTATGTTTGGCGTAATCGTGCCCAAATCCGCCAAGGCGCCGAAACCGATCACCGATTCAACGCCTTCGGGGTCAACAAAACCAAGCTTGAGGCCGATCCCGTTTAGATCAATATTGCTTTGTGCAAATGCACTGCCGCTGAAGGAACCCAACAATAGAATGGCGAGAACAACAAAGACATACCGTTTCAACATAACATCTCCTTGATTCTAATTACACATACCAATGATTGTTAAAAAGCTACCTCAACATCACCTTCCACGGACCCTCTGGCATATCTCTAACTGATTTGATCTTATCAAGACTTGCCTTGACGGGGCGATACCTCTACAGAATCGTTTCCGCTTTGGCTTTACCAACACAGGGTTGAGCATTTTGTTGGTTAGCTTTTGCCTTACCGTAATTTCACAATCTGCGCGCCGCGGATTTGCAAAATGTTCACCTTGCTGTTAATCTTGCTGGGATTATTCAAGGCGATCTCACCTTTTAAACCCATGAAGTTGTCGACCTTACCCAACGCCGCGCGCAACTGGCTGCGGCTGTGCCCGCCCTGTTGCACCGCTTTAAACAGGAGATTCGCCGCATCATAGCCAAAAATCTCCCATTTCTCCGGCGTAACGCCCAAGCGCGTGCGAAAATCATTGCGAAACTGTTTAAAGCGCGCGTTTTCCGGATCGATAAAATAATCGCTCGCGAAAATGGCGCCGTCAACATATCGCTGCAGTTCCTTATTCTTCGCCAGATCCGTCATGTACCAGTGCTCGCCGCCGATGACCGTGCTCTGCAAATTAAAATAGGCCCGCTGGCCGGCAACTAACTTGATATCGTCCTCGTGCAACGGCAGAAAAATCGCGTTCAGGTTGGTTACCGGCACGTTCACTTCTTCGGCGTCAGCCAATTTGGGTGAAGGCCCACCGTTATGCGATTTGAGCTGAAGCGAGTCTTTATAAGCCCGGCGAAATGCTGCAGCACGAATCGCTTTGAACGAACGCCCGAGATCTTGCGGCTCGCCGTAATACCATTTTTGCGCGAAAATTTCCCCGCCCAAACTATCCACCGCAGCGCTGAAGGCATCAGCCATCTGCTGGCCATAATCATCCTGCGGCGCGACGGTCACAAAGGTGCGGGCATTCAAAAACTTATACGCATATTCCGCCAGCACCTGGCTCTTACGCTCACGGTCGGCATTGAGTTGAAAAACATTTTCACCTAACGCGCCAATGCCGGTTTCTGTCGCTACCGGCGCTAAAAATGGCACCCCTTTCGCATTCACCAACGCCGCCAGTGCGCCCGTGGTGGCATTGTCCACTTCGCCGACGATTGCAATCACCGCGGGATCTTCCAATAATTCCTGCGTAACTTTCAAGCCGCGCAAAATGCTGCTTTCCGAATCGCGTATCACCAATTCGATGGCGGGGCCATCATTATTCGTACCGGCAACCAGTTGAGCGTATTTAATGCCGCGATAAACGCCCATGCCGGCGTCAGCATCAATGCCGCTTAATGGCAATACCACACCAACCCGTACGACACTGGCCATGGTTTCGCCGCCGGTTTTACGCAATTTTTCCAATTCGGCGCGCAATGGCGTGGTTGGATTCGTCCGCAGAAATTCATCAATGAGTTTTTCGCCGCTTTCGCGATTGCCGGCGGTGAACTCGTCGCTGGCCAGCGCCAACACCACATACGGGGTGCCCTTCGGTCCGGTGTAGCTTTTGCGCAAACGCCGCAAATCATTGAGCACAAGATAATCTTCCAAAACGACTCGCAGCCATTGCGTCGCTTGCGCGCGCAGGGAAGGATTTTTGCCAATTTCCACGACGAGCAAAAACTCGACAGCCGCCTCCAGATATTCCTCGTTTTGAAACGCCAGCGCGCCAAGCAGCGCATGGCCGTATTGCATGTACGCGCTCTTAGAGAAACTGCGCTCCAACTCATCCAACGCCGCCCGGGCGACGTCATTGCGGCCGAGATGATACGCCGAACGCGCCCGCATATACAACGCCGCGGCGACACGGGGGTGGTTAGCGCCAGCCGGTAACAGGGCTTCAAAACTGGCAAGCGCCTCCCGATACCGCCCGGCATTAAAAAAATCGACACCCTGCTTAAACTGCGTCTCCACTGGCGCCGCGGTTTTGCTTTGGGCAAAAACATTTGCACCCAAACTACACCACAGCAAAACACCGAACACCTTGCGGCCAATGCGCGAGAAAAAATTTTTCATACTTTGTCAAACCCTGACAAATTCTCTTTCATGATATCCGCGTTTATTAAACGAATCTTCGCGATGATCCGTACGGCTTATTCCACCGTCACGCTCTTCGCGAGATTGCGCGGTTGATCCACGTCACAATTGCGCATGATCGCGATGTAATACGCCAGCAATTGCAGCGGAATAATCGTTAAAATCGGCGTCAACAGCGGTTGCGTTTGTGGAATATAAATGACGTGATCAGCGCGTTTCTTGATCTCTTCATCCCCTTCGGTCGCAATCGCAATCACCTTGCCGCGCCGCGCCCGCACTTCTTCGATATTGCTAACGACTTTTTCATAAGTCGCATCTTTCGTGGCGATAAACACCACCGGCATGTTGTCGTCAATCAACGCAATCGGGCCGTGCTTCATTTCCGCGGCCGGATAGCCTTCGGCATGAATGTAAGAAATTTCCTTCAACTTCAATGCGCCTTCCAGCGCCACCGGAAAATTGTACCCGCGGCCAAGGTAAAGAAAATTATTGTTGAGATGATAGAGCTGCGCGATCTTTTTGATCTGCTCACTCAGGCCCAGAATTTTCTCCACTTTTTCCGGGATCGCGGCCAGTTCCTGCACGATCTCCGCGCCTTTCGCCGCTGACATGTTTTTGTGCCGCGCCAAAAACAGCGTGATCAACGCCAGCAAAGTCACTTGCGAAGTAAAAGCTTTCGTCGAGGCCACGCCGATCTCCGGGCCGGCGTGCAAATACGCCCCGGCATGCACCTCGCGCGCAATCGTCGAGCCGACGACATTGCACAGGCTGATCACGGTCGCGCCTTTGCGTTTCGCTTCGCGCAGCGCCGCCAGCGTGTCCGCGGTTTCGCCGGATTGGCTAATGACGATGACGACGTTATTTTCCTCGATCACCGGATCGCGATAACGAAACTCGCTGGCATATTCGACCTCGACCGGCACCCGCACAAATTCTTCGATCATATATTCGCCGATCAGCGCCGCATGCCAGGAGGTGCCGCACGCGGTGATGAGAAAACGCTTCGCATTCAGCAGCGCGTCCATCGCTTCGCGCATGCCGCCGAGCCGGGCCATGCCTTCATCTTTAATCAACCGGCCGCGCATCGCGTCTTTAATGGTGGACGGCTGCTCCATGATCTCTTTCAACATAAAATGATCATATCCGCCTTTTTCGATGCGGCCAAGATCATACGCCACTTGCTCGATTTGTTTTTGCACCGGCAAATTACTGATGGTTTTAATCTCAATGCCATTGCGGCGCACCACCGCCATCTCACCATCATCCAGGTAACTGACTTGTTTGGTGTGATTGATGATGGCCGAGACATCCGAAGCCACAAAATTTTCACCCTCGCCGTGGCCAACGATCAGCGGACTGCCTTTGCGGGCAGCAATAATCACATCCGGTTCGTCACTGCACACCACCGCGATGCCGTACGTGCCTTCCACCTGCGAGAGCGCCGCGCGCACCGCTTCATCGAATGACATCCCGTGTTGATAAAACTCTTCGATCAAATGCACCAGCGCCTCAGTATCGGTTTGCGTGCTGAACTCATGGCCTTTGGAAAGCAAATCCGTTTTGATGACGCCAAAATTTTCAATAATGCCGTTGTGAATCAGCGCGATTTTGCCTTTGCAATCCGTATGGGGATGGGCGTTGGTGGAATTGGGCACGCCGTGCGTTGCCCAGCGCGTGTGGGCGATGCCCACGCCGCCGTTGATGGCGCGATTATGCAACAGGGTTTCAAGGTTGGAAATCTTGCCCGCCTGTTTGACGACATTCACATGCCCATTGGAAAAGGTTGCGATGCCGGCGGAATCATAGCCGCGATATTCCAGCCGTTTGAGGCCTTCGAGCAAAACCGGGACAATTGGTTTTTTACCGAGATAACCGACGATGCCGCACATGATGAATTCTCCTCTAATGTTACCTCTTTGAAAGCGAACCGCGAACACGCTGTTTGCGCCCGCTCACGCCGAAATGGGTTACTTTAAAAATATAGCACAAAATATTAAGGATGCAATGGTTGTTTTTCCGCTGCGCTTTTTAAGCCAACTCGCAGCCCTCCAGGGTTGCCGGCCTATTTCTTTTCAGCATTTATTTGCAGGATAACTTTAACATCTTTTCGCGCCTGCACTTTACTGACAAAGCCGATGGCCCCGGCCGTGGCGGCAACTTTCCCCAAAACTTCCTCTTCGGAATCCATCGCCTCCGGAGGTTCGCCTTCGCCGGACAGCAATTTTTTTAACCAAATGGATTTCATTCGCGAAGAACTTTTTCCCAGATAAACGTAAAATGCCGTCTTCACCTCGCTCGGCGATTTCAAATCAAAAACGACCACCGGTTGCCCATTGCTCCATTTCCTAATATCGCAGGTGTAGAAATCAAGCAGTTCGGATTTTTTGAGTGTATCTATCGGCACCGTTTTATGGGCAATGACCACAATCTGACTCCAGGAATTGGTCACCGCGGCCAACAGAAAAACCATTATTGCAATTCTCAACCTCATACCTATTTCCCCATGTGGGGGATTTAAATAGCCTTTTAATTAAAAAAATACCGAAACCGCAATGGACCAAATGTTGAATTTGTCCTGTTGCTTTTCGAGAACACTTTGCGTAACAAGGTTGATTTTATCATAATCGCGCACCCTGGCGAATTGACTTTTTAAACGGATGCGATCGTTCAAATCATAAGAAACGCCTGCCGTTGACACGATAATATCTTCATCATCCGTTCTTTCATCGCCGGGAATCAGCACGGTTACCTTCACATCCGTAACCCAGTAGCTCGCATAGCCGTAGAGCGCAGGGGTAAAGCGATAGCCCAGGGTGGCATAAAAAAAATCGAGCGCCACATCCACTTCCGGAATGCCGGCATCCACCTCCACCTTAATAATTTCACTTTCAAAGGAAAAATTCGCCAGATTATAGGACAAGTCGCCTCCCCAACGCCTCAACGGCATTTCCTGCAAATCTTCGGCTGGCCGGCCGAGAAGCGGCGCCACGCTAACAAAGCCATTGCTTTTTTCATGGGTTGCGGAAAGGCCAAATTTTAATTCGCGATACCGCCAGCCCAAGCGACCGCCGACCAGAAAAGCGGTGGTCGTATCGACGCCGGTTTGGCCGTTCTTCGGGTCATCGTTGATATTGGGGCTGTTGCCTAAATAAACGGCGTAATCAAATTTCGCTTCGCCGGCGGGGAGAAAACCATATGCCTGCACAAAGGCCCGCGCCGGCACAAACTCTTCCAGGGGAATAAACTCATTAAACGAGGTTTCATAAACCAACGGCCGGATAATATAGGGAAGCAATGGCGTGCGGTTTTTGACTTCATTGAGGTTGTTAAAAATCGGGATTTGCAGACCGAGTTTTAAATTAAATTTCATGTTGGGGTTGTATTTCACCCATGCCTCTTCCAGATTCAACGCCCCCCAGCGCCGGCTCGAGGAATAGGTGTTTAATGCTTCAAAATTAACAAAAGCCGTCCAATTGTGGTAGAAATCTTTTTGAAAAAAAAGATTGAGCTGTTGCAGGCCAAAAGAATTTTGCGCCGGCTGATACTTAAACACCGTCCAATGTTGCAAGGAGTTTTGGAAGTACCCAAAAACTTTCAGCGGCGTGTCTTCGCGCTGGGC
>CAYZFF010000132.1:0-10465 GCA_964477305.1 uncultured Cytophagia bacterium | reverse complement strand
TAATGCGGAATTTCAGTCAAGTTGAAAACCGAAGCCGGTGGACAGTATGAGACAAGGTTTTTTAACACGGAGCAACGGAGTTCATGGAGTGTCACGGAGAAAAGCTTTTTAGAAAATCTTCAACATTTATTGCCTCCGTGCTTTCTCTGTTTGCTCCGTGGCTCCGTGTTTAACCGGCTTTTGCATTAGAATATTTTCAGAATCTTATTCGGAGTTTGACGGCGTTAACGACTATTCCGTGCTATTTTACGCCTTGACTTTCCACCGGGTTTTTTGCATATTCTTTCCAGTTGGTGGCACGGCTTTGCAGCGTTTTAAAGCTACTGATTTGCCAAAACCCCAGTTGTGCCCTCCTAATTTTTGAAAGGTCAAGAATATGGCAAGCTCGATTCGCATTATCGGCGTTCCGATGGACCTGGGCCAATCACGTCGCGGTGTGGACATGGGACCGAGTGCCTTGCGCTATGCGGGGCTTTCGCAGCGGCTACGAAAATTGGGGCTCACAGTTGAAGACGTCGGCAACATTCAAGTGCCAGTGCGCGACACGCTTCCGGAGAGTGGCGGCATGGCGTTTCTCCCTGCCGTGGTGCAGGCTTGCGAAGCAATGTATGAACAGGGACAAAAAGCCGTGGCCGATGGCGCCATTCCTTTGTTTATCGGCGGCGATCACTCGATTGCCGTGGGCACCGTCGGCGGCGTCACGCATCACGCGCCGTCCGGCTTGCTGTGGATCGACGCGCACGGCGATTTCAACACGCCGGAAAGCTCGCCGAGTGGCAATATTCATGGGATGCCATTGGCGGCGTTGATGGGGTTGGGGCGCCCGGAGTTGGTCAACCTCGGACGGCCCGGCCCCAAGCTGAAAGCCTCGGAGGTAATTCTCATCGGCACGCGCGATCTCGATCTGGAAGAACAACGTTTACTCAAAGAGAACCGCATCGGCATTTACACGATGCGTGACATCGACGAGCGCGGCATTGCCGAAGTGGTGCGCGAAGGTCTCGCCCGGTTGAAACACTTGCACCGAATTCACGTGAGCCTCGATATGGACTGCCTCGATCCCACTGATGCGCCGGGCGTTGGCACACCTGTCGCTGGCGGCATTTCCTATCGCGAGGCGCATCTCGTTATGGAAATTCTTGCCGATACCGGTTGCATCGGCTCAATTGATGTCGTGGAAATTAATCCAATTTTGGATCAGAGAAATAAAACCGCCGAAGTTGCCGCCGAGCTTATGGCCTCGTTGCTGGGGAAGGCGATCTTATAAATAGATGAACAATTCGATAGTGAATCACAAACGGCACGATACTTTTAGGATGCTTTGGCAGAAGATGTTCTGTGCAAAACCTGTTTTTAGATGCAAGAAATTGCATATAAAAGTAAACCTTGCGCTTAGCTTTGTTGATTAAGTTTTTTATTAACAATAGGAAAATAAATATTACAATTTTGGCATTAAAGTTGTAATATTTATTTTGCTTAATTTTCTTTCTCTTGGTCACAGCATTCATTTCCCAATAAGTTTTTCCTTCGGTTTTTTAACAGATATCTGGCAAGCTGTTAAAGTTACGTGGTCACGTTTTTTCCCAATCTTCGACTTCAAATTCGCTTAAAATTTTAATTAACTGTTCATCACTTACTTTCACGAGGGAGTACGTATGTCTCAGTTGTTACGTTCCACCGCTATGCGCGGTCTGGCGGCTTTTGCTATTTTGTGCATAAGCTTCGCTTTGACCGCCAATGCGTCGCCGTTTACGGGTGGCATTACTGGCAAAGTCACCGACAAGAAAACGGGTGAGCCGTTACCGGGCGCGAATGTCATTGTTGTCGGCACTTCTGTCGGCGCCGCCACGGGAACTGATGGCTCATTCACCATTCCCACTCTGCAACCACGTGTATACACAGTGGTGATCTCCTTTGTGGGATATCGCAGTCAAACCATTGATGTTCGAGTCGCTGAGGGCGAACAAGCCAACATCAGCGTGACGATGCGCGAAGACGCTCTAAATATGGAAGAAGTCGTCGTCACCGGCATCGCTTCAAGTATGTCCAAGGAGGTCGCCGGGGTGTCGCCCTCGCGCGTGGCAGTTTCCGATTTGACCAATACGAATAGTTATCAAACCGTAACGCAGTTGCTTACCGGCAAGGCCGCCGGCGTCAACGTTTCGGCCAGCTCGGGCAATGTCGGTTCGGGCTATCGTTTCAATGTGCGCTCCGGCGGCGGTTTGAAAGGCGATGAGCAGCCGGTGATTTACATCGACGGCGTGCGCGTGGATAACTCTGAATTCGTCGGTTTCGGCGTCGGTGGTCAAGGGATGGGTGTACTGAACACGCTGAATCCTGAAGAAATTGAAAATATCGAGTTTCTCAAAGGGCCAGCCGCGGCCTCCTCTTTCGGAACAAGTGGTTCAAACGGCGTCGTGCTCGTCACCACCAAACGTGGCAAGCTGAAATCCGGTTCCGGCAGTGGCATTTCGCTCGATTACAAATTCATCGGCGGCGCGAATAAACAGAACTTCAAATACAGCACTAGCGATTTCGTTTCGGCGGCCAGCGCCAACCGGATCTTTCGCACCGGTGATTTGCAGCAGCACACGGTGAGCGCCACCGGCGGCAACGAGCGGCTCAAATACTACACGATGCTCGATAGCCGCAATGAAGACGGCATCATGCGGAATAATTTTCTGGATCGCAAAAATTTGCGCGCCAACATCGACGCATTTCCCAGTGAAAAACTCGCGCTGCACGTAAGCTCGAGCTACGCGCTGAGCAACGTGGCGCGGCCCAACAATGACAATAATATTTTGGGTTACCTCGGCAACACGCTTTTGCGCGCCACCTCCTATCTGTTTACCGACAGCATTGCCGTGGAAAACATTAAAGACGAAACCCGCACCAATCGTTTCATCGGCTCGTTGGGCGCGGATTACACGCCGTTCAAAGGTTTCACCGGCAAGTTCACGGTCGGCATCGATGATGATAGCCGCCGGCAGGACCAAACCTATCCGCTCAATTATCGCTACGGCGTGGCGCAACTCGATGCCGGCACGCGGCGTATTTTTAACCGGCATGTGGCGAATTACACCTACACGATGAGCGGCCAGTATGAATACAGCCTGTTGAGTTCAAAAATAAAAGGCACGGCGATTGTCGGCGCGCAATTGCTCAATCGCCGCACGGAGAACTCCTTTATTGATAAATTCACCTTTAATACGGAATTGATTACCAATATCGGCGCCGGCGCGTCACTGGCCCAAACCGATGAACAATTTGAAAACCGCCGCGAAGCCGGTATTTTCACCGAGCACTCGTTCAACTATCTCGATCAGTATTATTTAACCTTCGGTTTGCGTCGCGATTATGCGAGCGTGGTCGGCCAAAAAGCGCCGAGCATCAATTACCCGAAAACCAGCCTGGCGGTGCGGTTGGATCGCTATGGTTTCTTGCCCAACTTTTTCAGCTTGCTGAAAGCGCGCGTGGCCTACGGCGAAAGCGGTATTTTGCCTGATCTGCTTGATGGCATTCCGCTGCTGTGGCGCGCGGAAACCGGCGGCATCGGCGTTGGCGCCACAGTGGCCACGATCGGTAATGATGCCATCCAGCCGGAACGTGGGAAAGAAATCGAATTGGGTTTTGACGCCGAGTTGTTTCAAAACTACGGCATCGAATTTACCTACTACAGCCAAAAATTCGATGATTCGATCATTAATTTCCGCAATTCGCCGTCCACCGGCAAAATTGCGACGGCCCTGCCCTTCAATGTCGGCAAGATTGAAGGCTCCGGCGTCGAAGCGTTGGTGCGCGCCAATCCGTTCAATTCCAAAAATTTTGGCTTGGATATGACCCTGATTGGCAATTATCAGAAAAATGAAGTGTTGGATTTAGGCGGCGCCCAACCGATTTTTGATGGCTTCGATATCAACGTTATCAAAGAAGGATTGCGCAAGCATGAATTTTATAGCCGCGTGGTGACCAATGCCACTTATGACGCGGCCGGATATTATTCCAGCGCGGCGTTGACTGCCGATCGCGTGGCCTTGGGCAACCCGGTTCCGAGCCACACCGGCTCGTTCACCGTGAATCTCCGTCTCCTCAAAAACTTCAACGTCTATGCGCTGGCGGATTGGCAAACCGGCTTGAGCTTGTTTAATTTTACCGAAGTGTTCTCGCGCCGTTTCGGCAATGATCCGGAATTCAACAAACTGGCCACCGAGCTGGGTTTGGCCGGCAGCACGACGAGAGCCGCCGGTGTCGCCTCGTTTTCCGCGGCAGTGGCCGGAGTAACGCCGCTGACGCCGGGTAGCGCGGAATATCAGGCAGCGGCTGAAAAATTTGCGCGGTTGGATCACCGCGTCAATGCTAATTTCGTCGAAGATGCGGATTTTCTGAAATTGCGCGAACTTAGCGTCAGTTACAATTTCGTCGATCTCCTGCCCAAGTTTTTTGCCGGCAGCTATGTTAACAACGTTGTGCTCGGTTTTTCGGCGCGGAATATTTGGACCACGACCAAGTACAGCGGCGCCGACGTGGAAGTCAACCACAATGGCTCGCGCAGCTTAACTCGCGGCAATGACTTTTTAACCCTGCAGCAAGGCAAGACCTTTAATTTCTTTGTCAATCTTGGCTTGTAGTAGCCTTGCCCCCTTGTGGGGCACTGTCATATCCGGGTTCTTTATTTCAACAGCGACCCACAAAGGGTCGAGACGACGCGACGATATTCCACTTTATGGAGAATTGACATGAAACGTTTTTCTGTTTTTATAACGCTGGCGGCCTTGCTGATGCTCGCCGGCGCTTGCACCGACTTCAGCAACTCCATCGATCCGGTGATCAATCAGGTTCCGGATGATCGGCTGAACGACGCCGCGCAAGTAAATTTTTTGATTAACGGCGTGCAGGTTCGCTTTGCCACGACGCTGGCGCAGGTGATGACGTTGTCCAGCGGTTTGTCGGATGAATTCATTTTTGATTCGCGGGTGCCCAACGCCACGTTTCCGACGTTCCGCGATATCGATTTTGGCACGATCACGTTGGACAATAACTCCGTGGATGGCGCGTACAACCCGCTGGGTGAATTACGGTTCTTTTCCGATGATTTGGTCCGCCGGGTCGGCGCCATTTCTGGAATTGACGCGACCCTGGCGAAAAGAGCCAATTTTACCGGCTATCTGTACGGCGGCATTGCGCGGTATTTGTACGCCGCTTATTTTGCCCTCAATCCGACGGAAGGCGGCGGCGTTATTGATAACGGGCCGTTTATTCCTTCAACGCAGATGTACGATCTGGCGCTGGAAAAGCTGCAATTGGCGTTGACGAATGCGCCCGCGGCTGCCGATGCGCGCGTCGTCAGTTCGATTATTGCCAGGCTTCATCTGGTTCGCGGCAATTTTGCCGCCGCCCGCACTGCGGCTGCCGCCGGCATGGTTTCTCCGGATCCGGCATTGCAAGGGAAATACAACACGCAATCGACGAATTTTTATTGGCAACAAGCGGGTTTGGGCCGGCCGCAGTACGTCGCTGATCCGCGTTTTCTCGCCTATGTAACCGCAGATCCGTTGGAGAAGAATCGTATTGCCCTTAGCCCGATTGTCGGCGGCAGCGTGACGTTCCAACGCCAGTCGAAATATGCCACCGAATCCTCGCCGCTGGATTTTATGAGCTGGCAGGAAAATTCATTGATGCTGGCCGAGTTGGACGTGCGTGACGGCAATGCCGCCGCGGCGCTGCCGCGCGTCAACGCGGTTCGTGCCTCGCACACGTTGGCGGCCTTGACTTCAATTAATCTTGACGGCATTTACGTCGAACGTGATAAGGAATTGTTTGTCACCGGCGTGCGGTTGCTCGATCAACGGCGTTTTGGCAAATTCCACCTGCCCGCCGGCACCTGGCAGTTTTTGCCGATCACCGATGATGAACGCAACAACAATCCGAATTTCTAAGCGAAACAATTTTGCTGCGATTCATCTTCCCGATTCAATACCTTGAAGTTTTATGCAAATGCTCCGCTGCTCAAGCGGAGCATTTGTATTTTAACGAGAGCAAATATCATGAGAAAAATTTTGCGTTTTACTCTGCTTGCGGCTTTGCTGTTGTACAACGGCTGCGGCGGCACCAAGTCGACCGGCAAGAATTCGCTGCGCCCGTCCGTCAAATTTGATTTTGGCCGCAGCACGACGTTGGAATCGCTGTACCGCGCGGTGGTCGATGCGCTGAATCGTTACGGCTATCATCGCACGCAGCTTGGCAACACCTCCCTCATCGACACGGACTGGCGTCATCTCACGCCAGACGCGGTTGAAATCGAAAGCGAAATCGCCGAGACCCGCCATCGTTTAGAAATCACCCTCGTCAATCGCCGCAACACCGCCGAAGCCACATTGCGTTTAACCTGCGAAGGCCGCCTGGACAACGGCCCGTGGTTCAAAATCGCCCCCAATCCCGTGGTGATTCGCTTTGTCGAAGACATGCAGCGTGAAATTCAACAGGAACTGGGTAAGGTGATTACCCAGTGGTAAGTTTGCGTCGCTTTAAATGAATCCTGTTTTCGCCGCGTTGAAAATTTTGTTGCTAATGGTGAGTGTATTTCATATTTTTAGTTGTCAAATCAGAAGCTGGTCATCGTCATTTGAACCGTTGGAGCGCACCGTGAAGCTCAAAGTTATCGTTCATCAGGCAGTTGAAGGCGGGTATTGGGCAGAAGTCCCGGCCATATTGGGATGTGTAACGCAGGGTGAGACATTCGAGGAACTCCTGAGCAATCTTTATGAAGCCGTGGAAGCCTGTTTATCGGTTGATATTGCGGAGCACGAGGTATCAGCGCAAGACCGCGTTATGGAGGTTGCCGTTTGAAAAGCGTCTCCGGAAAGGATTTTGCGCGCTTACTCGAAGCAAAAGGCTGGCAATTGAAAAGAATAAAAGGAAGTCATCATGTGTATGCCAAGCCCGGAAACCCTGCTCGAATATCTGTGCCAATTCATGGAAACCAGCCACTTAAACTTGGTCTGCTAAAGCATCTCATGAAAATCGCTGAAATTGATGACGATGAATTATAATTCTAATGATGCTTAAGTAGCATGAACCTTTCCGTAACGCTTCAAGACAAACTCGACAACCTGCCCGCCCGGCCCGGCGTGTATCAATTTAAAGATAAAAGCGGCAAGATCATTTACGTCGGCAAGGCCAAGGTTTTGCGGAACCGGGTGCGCTCGTATTTTCAGGAGGCGCGGCCACTCGATCCGAAAACGTTCCGGCTCGTCGCGCGCGTGGCCGATCTCGAAGTCATCGTCACCGATTCGGAAATGGAGGCGCTGATTCTTGAGATGAATTTGATCAAAGAATACAAACCGCGCTACAATGTTAATCTCAAAGACGATAAAACTTTTCCTTATATTCGCGTTACCAACGAACTCTTCCCGCGTATTTTTCCAACCCGCCGCATCATTAAAGACGGCTCGCAATATTATGGCCCGTACACCGACGCCGGGCAAATGCGAGCGCTGCTAAAAACGGTGAAACGTATTTTTCCGATCCGGAGCTGCAATTATCATTTCACTCCGGAAATCATTGCCCGTAAAAAGTACAAACTTTGTCTCGATTATTATATCAAAAAATGCGACGGCCCGTGCGAGGGGCTGATGTTGGCGGACGAATATGGCAAAGTGGTGCAGCAGGTAGTGAATTTCATCAACGGCCGCGACCGGCTCGTCATCAATGAGATGAAAGAGAAAATGCAAACGCTGGCCGAGAAGCGGCTCTACGAGCAGGCCGCGAAGCTGCGCGACCGTATTCGCTTCATCGAAGAATTTCAATACAAGCAGAAAATGGTCTCGGAAGATTTGACCGATCGCGACATCGTCGCCGTGGCGATGGAAGATGAAGACGCGGCCGGGGCCGTGTTTAAAGTGCGCGACGGCAAAATTCTCGGCCGTCAGCATTATTATCTCTCCGGCGTGTTTGGCGAAAAGTTCGAGAGTGTCGTCGCTTCCTTCACCAAACAATTTTATTTGAAAGCCGATTTCATTCCGGAAGAAATTTATTTGCCGGTGGAAATTGCGGAGAGCGCCGAAATTCGCCAATGGCTCGAAACGCGCCGGGAGGGCGCGGTCAAGTTGATCACTCCGCAACTTGGCGAAAAAGCCAAACTGGTTGAAATGTGCGCGAAGAATGCCCATCTGCTTTTGCAAGAATTCAAATTGCAAAAAATGCAGGCGAGGCTAAAAGTGCCGCACAGTATTGCCGCGTTGCAGCGCGATTTGCATTTGGAGAAACCACCGCGCCGCATCGAGTGTTTCGACATTTCCAACATTCAGGGCACCGACGCCGTGGCGGCGATGGTGACGTTTGAAGATGGCCGGCCGAAAAAATCCGATTACCGAAAATTTAAAATTCGCGTCAAGCAAACGCCGGATGATTTTGCGATGATGCACGAGGCCGTCACGCGGCGGTATTCCGGCTCGCTCGCGCAAAAAATGCCGCTGCCGGATTTGATTCTCGTCGACGGCGGCAAAGGCCAGCTCAACACCGCGCTTGGGGTTTTGCAGAAACTGCGTCTGCCGATCCCGTTGGCGGCGCTGGCCAAACGGTTGGATGAAATTTTCGTTCCCGGGTCGCCCGATCCGCAAAACATTCCGAAAACGTCTTCCGGTTTAAAATTGCTGCAACACTTGCGCGACGAAGCGCATCGCTTCGGCGTGACATTTCATCGGACGCTGCGCACGAAGCGTACGACGGTGTCGGAGTTGGACGCCATTGCCGGCGTCGGTCCGGCCCGGCGCAACGCGTTGATTAAATTTTTCGGCTCGGTCGAAGGTGTGCGCCAGGCGGCGGTGGATGAGTTGATTCTGGTGCAGGGCGTTACGGAAAGTCTCGCGCAAAAAATATGGGAATATTTTCACACCGTCAAGGATGAAAAAACGGCGCGGCAAATGGCGGCGCAGCAACCGCCGGAAGCGGAGTTGAACGCCGATGACGCCGAGACGACGGTTTTATAAAAAGAACCAGTGAAGCAAATTGTATTATGAAAACAAAACAAGCCCGCCGGCATAGAATTCGTTTCGCCCGCAGCACGGTTTATTTTTTGTCTGGTTTGTTTTTTTTGCCAGCACTCTTTTTTGCGGCGGCGCCTGATGAGAAATACGACCCCACGACTTTAGTCTTTCCAGCTTTTTTACACACGTACGGTGTGCGCAAAGCAACAGCGAAGCATCTGTTTTTGTACATGCAAAATCGCGTCAAAGTCCACAACCCGCAGGGCATTGCGGTGACGCGACTCGATACCTGGGATGAGCCCAAAGAAACAAAAGATGATGATGAGATCACGGTTTACGGCGTCAACTCCGGCCAGAATGTAATCATTTACAATACCTCAATGACCGCGATCGCCGTGTATGGCCTTTATGAAAAAAACGAACGCCGGCTGAATCGGCCGCATGGCATCACGGCGCATCGTTCCGGGGAAGTTTATCTTGCCGACACCGGCAATAACCGCGTCGTGCATTTTTTTAATCCGGGCCGGGAGCTGAAATGGGTGCGTGCACTTGGCGGCCTGGCCGCGCCGCGTGATGTAGCCATTTCCGCGGATCGCACGGTTTATGTCGCCGACACGGGCAATCAGCGTGTGCTCGTTTTTCGCAATGATCAATTGTTGCAAACCTGGGATAAAACCGGGCAATTCGTCCTTCCCGCCGGCATTGCCGCCACCGATAGCACCGAACAATGGTCGTATTATAAGGATAATTTTGTTGTCGTGAGTGATCAAGATGGCCAGCGGTTGCAAAAATTTTCTCACTCCGGCCGCCTGTTGAAAACGGCGAACGCCGCGACGCTCGGCAAGGCCAATGTGAAATTTATGTACGTTGCCATTGATTATTACAGCAACATTTTTGTCACCGATTTTAACAACCATTGCGTGCATAAATTCGACCGCGACCTGAATTATTTAACCTCGTTTGGTAGGCAAGGCGACGGCGATAAGGAATTTCGTGAGCCGCGTGGAATTGCGATTTACAAACGTTTCGGCCAGGTGCTGGTCGATGACCGTGAATCCGCGCAATATTATTGGATCGGCGTGGATGCCTTGAATCATCGCGCCACCCCGTATCCGAACCCGCGTTTGTTGCAGTTGGATTATTTTCTCACCGAAACCGCCTATGTTACGGCGGAAATTCTTGACCTGAACGGCAATGTACTCGCGCGACCGTTGGATAAAACATTGCGCTTTTCCGGCGCGCAACAGGAATTTCTAAGCGGCCAGTGGGAGCCGATTGCGGCAACGGTGAGCGATAACCAGCGCAGTTACGACCCTCGCGTTTTGCAAAAACTGCCGGCCGTGCCCTCGGGAAAATACGTGTTGCGCTTGATGTTTTCGGCGACCTATTCAAGTTACAAATATTTCAGCAAAACCGTCGAAATTGGCGTGGAATTGTAGCTACTCCGATTGCGCAAATTGTTACCGTAACTTCAACGTAGT
>CAYZFF010000131.1:0-10518 GCA_964477305.1 uncultured Cytophagia bacterium | reverse complement strand
GAGTAAGAGTAAGAGAATGAGTAAGATTAAAAAATTTAATGGGTCAAAGCGTAAACAATATAATTAATTCCCAGCTTATATCCTACGCGCGAAAACTCGGGCGGATAACGCGGATCGGCGGCATGCTCCCAACTATCGCCGATATCAACGTTGTGATTAATTAAAACCATCAACCGTTTGCTGTCGTCAAAAATGCCCCAACATTCGGGATCATATCCATCACGCTCGAAGACGCGGCCGCTCAACAATGGGCCAAGCCCAGGCACCCGCGGGTATGAACTAAAATCATGATAGCAATGAAAAATTGGATGGCTCGCTTGCAAACGCACTGGCTCACGGTCGGGAAAAGCCTTGCTAAATTCAAAGCGAAAATTCTCCCACTCCGCTGTGCCGTGGAAATCGTCAATCATTAAAAAACCGCCGCGCAAACACCATTCCCGCAGCGTATCCGCCTCAGCTTGTGAAAATTTCAGATTACCGACTTCGAGCATGTAAGCGAAGGGATATTGGAAAATCTCCGGATCGGAAAACGTAACCACCAACGATTGATCGTTCACCGGCAGTTGCGTCAGCCGATGCATGCCGCGCAGGAAGTTTTCTTCCGCGGTGGGATAGTCCACCTCCCAACTGTCGCTGTTGAAACGCATGCGAAAGGCAAAAGCCCCGCCGCCCGCGCTGTATTTGATGCGCACAAATGTGAACATGTCGTTCTGCACAATTTGCGCCCGCGCCGGCCTTAATATACCGGCCAAGAGAACGAGGTTGAGCGACAATAAAATTTTTTTGAGCAAGTGCATGTAGCGTTCCATCAGCGAAAATAAAATTTTGCCATTCAGATTTTGCCAACCGTTCGAATCAAAAATTTAATGCGTCATCGCGTAAATCAAATAATTAATCCCCAATTTAAAAGCTTCGGTGGAAAACGCCTCGTCGTTCTCCGGCCATTCCCAACCGTCGCCGATGTCGTTGTTGTGGTTGATGATGGCAACCATGCGGCCTTTGTCGTCATAAATGGCCAAATAACGCGGCAGCAAACCGCCGTATGGCGCATGATCGCCTACTTTGTCGAAATCAAAAAAACAGTGAAAGATCGGGTGGTCGATGGTAATTGGTTCGGGGTTTTTATTCGTAACGCGTTTGATTTGATCGAAAAAATTATTCCATTCATATCCGCCGCGAAAATCATCAACAATCAGAAAACCGCCGCGCGCCAGATACTCGGTCAAGCGCTCGCTTTCTTTTTCAGCGAGCGTCCAATAGCCGACTTCACAAATATATAAAAAGGGAAAATTAAAAATTTCGTCGTCTTGCAAAGTCACAATCTTGTTTTCATGCGTGAGCGGCAGCGACGTTAGCGCGGCGAGCGCCGTGTAAAGATTCTGTTCGGCGGTTGGAAAATCGTGCGCCCACAGGGGCCCATTGCCGCGGCCCGAAAAACCGAACCCCGAGCGCCCTCCTTCCCATTGCACGCGCACAAACGTAAACGCCTGCGCGGACGATGTGGCGCCGTTGTTCGCCGGCGGGATTGGCGCTTGCGCGAGGCTGATTTGGCTTTGCAACCCGAATAGCAGGGCGCAAAATGTCGCGCTACTGAAAGTAAGTTTTTTGTTTGAGGAGCGCATTAAAATATTTGAACTCATTCCACTGCTTGCAACAAAATTTCCTGGGCCCGGTCGAAATTCGGCGCGATTTCCAGTGCTAACAGGGCATTCTTTTTCGCCGGTGTTTTTTGTCCCGCCGCGAGGTGAGCTTGCGCGAGCGAGCAGTAGGCCTCGGCGCGATCAACCGGATTCATCGCCAGCACGATACGAAAAGTTTGTATCGCTTTTTGCGGCTGGCGGCGCGCTATGAGTAAACGCCCGTACTGACTTTGCAGTTCAACTTTATAAGGAAAAATCGCCAGCGCGCGCTCGAGGGCGCGCGTTGCGGCTGTCGTATCGCCCAGCGCCAATTGCCATTCACTCAATCGGACGGCTTCCGCAAAGCTTTTGCCGTTGTTGGCGGTCAAATATTCCAGTTCGGCTGCGGCCTCACGGCGACGATTTTGTTTCCAATAAAGCTCGGCGAGCAAAAGATAAGGATTTTTCTCGTCAACATATTCCGGCAACAGGGTTTTGGCTTTTTTAAGATAGTTCTCGGCTTCGCTTGCGTTGCCAATTTCTGCCAAACGCGCGCCATAATACAGGTTCGCAAAAAAATTTTGCGGTGCGCTCGTGGCGGCTTGCTGCAATGCCGCGATTTCTTTGGGAGGCCCTTTCTCCGGCGCGGTTGAGGCATACGGCCATTCGACTTTCACGCGCGTTGTATTAAAACGCTCACGAAGAAACTCCTGAAAAGCCTGGTCAAAATCATCCACGGATTGGCCAAACACGGCGCTAATCGCCGCCTCGGTTTTTTTGCCCTGCCGAAAATGCGGGAAAAGCGCCAGCGCTTTGTTGAAGCCGTATTTGCGTTCGATAAAGACGATAATTTGCGACGCCTGATAATAGGCAAGCGAAACCAAATCCGGGCGGCGCGTGAATCCCTCGTCCAATTCGCGCAGCGGCAAAAGCTGCTCATTTTGCAGCGCGCGAATCATCACGACTTCCATATTCATATCCCACTCCCGGCGCGCGTTGGTGGCCTCATAAACCGCGATGCCCTCAGCCAACCAGCGCGGAATGCGATTCGCGGTCAGTTCGAGATGAAACACGTGCGCGATCTCGTGCCACAAAGTTTCCTGCCAATTAAAATCACCCTGGCCACGGGCGCGCGGCGAATCCATCGCCACCAAGCGGCCAAAGCAAATACCGAGAAAAACCTGCGCGCCGGGCAAGCCGAAACAACGCACGGCAAAATCATCATGCTTCGGAAAAATTTCGAGGAGAATCGGATTCGGCAACGGCACTTGGTAACGCGCGGCCATGCTGTTGTAAGCCGCCTCGCTTAAACTTGCCGCGGTTGCGCCAATGATCGGCTTATCATCGCGATGCAAACGAATCAAAAAATGCGCGGTGCGAATCGTGTCATATTTGGCAAAATCATCAAACAAATTGAGTAAATTGCCGGCGAGCACATTGTACGGATCGCGTGCAAAAGCGCGTTCGAGCAGAGTCTTGGCTTCCGACTCTTCGCCGAGACGCGAAAGGCTCGTTCCCAGTTCGGCAACGGCGGTCCAGTTCTCCGGGTCAAGCGTCAGCGCTTGGCGGAAATAGTCAACGGATTCCCGAAAAAGATAGCGCCGGGCTGCATCTTCACCGAGGCGAATATATATGTCGGGTGCTTTCGGATTGATCTGCGCCGCTTGCTGGCAAAGCCGCGAAACCGTCGCCGTTTCGTTGCGGCGATCGGCGAGTATCGCGCGCAGCGCCAGGGCGGGCAAATAATTGGGGAAACGGCTGCTGATTTTTTCCAACTCCGCCGTGGCCTCCTTTTCATTATTCATCGCAAGATGCAACTCAGCCAATGTCGTGCCGGCCTCCGGCGAGTTCGGGTTCAAGGCAAGCGCGCGTTGTGCCGTGGCGACCGCTTCGCGCATATCTTCCGTGGCCAGGCAGCGCGCCAATCCACACAGCGCCGGCACCGCGCGAGGGTTTCGTTTCAGCGCGTCTTGATAAATGCCGGTTGCTTCGGCGACATTGTATTTTTCTAAAAATAAATCACCCCACGGAATGTACAGCGTCCAGTTAGCCGGCTCTTTTTTGATCGCCTCGCCGAACAAGCGATTCGCGTCCTGAAAGCGTTCGAGGTAAACGCACGCGCGTGCCACCAGTACAAGATCGGCCGCCGAGAGTGGCGGCGAGGTTTGGTAAAAATCGAGAAAGGTGGAAAAGGTGCGTTGGGCGGCGGCGCGGTCGCCGCGATGCCATTGCAAAATCGCGGCATTGAGCTGCGCCGGACGGTACGCTGGTCGCAGCCGCAGGGCTTCGTTAAAATGACGCGAAGCTTCAGCCTGCTCACCGAGATGCAACGCCATTTCGCCAAGCCGGTTGGAGAACTCCGCCGTGGGCGTTTTGCCGGCAATAACCGAGCGGGCCCGATCATATTCGCCCATTTCTTCGAGTGCCAAACTTTGCCCAACCGGCGCGTCAACGCGCCCGGCCGGTTCGGCTGCCGCGCGTTCGAATGCCTGTACTGCCGAATCGTATTCGCCACGATGAAAAAACTGCCAGCCGCGCTCCAAATTAGATTGCGCTATAATAGGAAACGCAAAAAAAATAAACGGGAAAAATAAGGCGTGTTGGAATCGACGTCGCATTGTATTTTCTATTGATTAAACTGCCGCGGACAATTTACAAGACACCGCGCTTTCATGCAACGGAAATTTAAGGTGAGCAGATTAAAATATTGTAAGAAAATTAGGCACGCTGCTTCACCGCCCTTCCGCCTCACAATCGGGGGTAATACACAGCAGCTTCAATTTTGAGGAAAGCTTTGATCGGCGCGTTTTACAAGTTTGCCCGTTAATCGGCAAACCTGGCTTATGGAATGTTATAGGTGATTGACTCATGCCCGGCGCGATGGATGGCCGTCAGGGTGATCAATTCAAAATCTTTGGCCACGGATTGTGATTGTTGCTCGGTATTATCTTTATTGTAACTCGTCGTGTATACGGTCGAAGTGATCAAATTCGTTCTCTTGACCATGAAACCTTCGCGATAGGCAAAAAAAAGCCGCCCTTCACTGGTGAACCGTGAACGATATTTTCTGAGCAGAAATTCTGCGGGTTTAGTTTCCGGCGGTTTATAGCTATCCTCGTATTCCAGTGCGCCGTTGAAATCAATCACGGCGCAATCAAACTCGCCAATTTTTTCAAAACCGTTCAGCCGATACTCCGTCGTGGCGATGGTCGAGTTGCCGTTATGCGGCATTTCAACTGAAAAATTTTGTGCCCACTTGTAGCCGGGTGCAATAGCTTGATCGGGAAAAACCGGCTGGCTGGGTTTATACGAACGGTCGAACTGGAAGGCGACTTTAGGGTCTTCGGTGACGACCTTAATGACTTCGCCATTTTTGCGCATACGCAAAACAAAACCAAACTCATGCCCCACTTGGGATTTATTACGGCGGCGGGTGACGAAATCCGGCGCATTCAATACCGTGTCCTTCGTGACCACAAACATCATCGTTAATGAACGCACCAGCGCCGAATCCAGCGATTCGACGACCATCTCGGATCTTTGATTTTGCAAATGCTGCAGCACATAGCGTTTTTGATCAACGTCCACCAACTCCCATTCCACACTATCGGCAACATGATAAATATATTTCTCATTGAGCTGCTGCTTAAATTCCAGCAGCACCTCTTTCCGGCGTTCGCTGCAGCCGCTCACCAGCAGCATCAGAAAAAACATGAGCAAGCCGCGATATACACTCATCGGCAGATTATCGGCTGTCTTCATCCCGCGTTCGTTTTTCCAGTTCGGAATTCATCGGTTATTCGTCTCCAGACGCACCAACATTACACTTTTCGAGATCGGGTCGATCGAGCCAAAAGCGGCGCGACCGGCATAAAAAATATCCATCTGCCGATTCATGTCGTCATGCAGATTATCGTCATACCCGGCAACCTGCGGTTCGAGATAAATACGTTTTGGCGGTTGCGCGGCCATTTGCCGGGAATTCGCCTGCCAGGACCAGACGACGGCGGCGATAATAAGCAGAAACATCGCGGCCACGCCGACCAACGGCCGCCAGTTGAAATGCTGCAGCCATTGCCAGCGCGCCGGCACCTGTAATGTCGTTTCGGACATCGACAGCACCCGGGCCTGAAAGCCGGCGCGAATTTTTTCCCAGCTTTCATCCCAATAGTTTTCCGACGGCTCGGGCACGGCGCGCAATTGCAGCAACATCGCGGTCTTGCGATAGTTTTCAATTTCCTTGCGGCAAGCCAGGCACGTTTGCAAATGCTCCGCCACCACCTGCTGCATGGAACCGCTCAATTCATTATCAACATAATCGAGCAGGTGTTCTTCGATTTCAAAACAGTTCACTATATTCTCTCGCATAGCTCTAAAGGCGTTTGCCGATTGGCCGGTTCGCCCGTTAATGGGTAAAGTTACATTTGCGGCGAAATCACGCATTCATATACTTCATTAATTTCCGCCGCAGTTTTTTTCTGGCGTGATGCAAATTCGTGCGCACCGTCACCAGCGAGCATTCCAAAATTTCCGAAATCATTTTTTTGGAAGCGCCTTCCACTTCGTGCAGAAGAATGACGGCCTTTTGCTGCTCCGGCAGAGAGTCAATGGCCGCCGTGATATGTGTCAACAATTCTTTGTTCTCCAGCACTTGTTCGGGATTGCGCACCCACTTGGCCGTCGCCAATTCAAAGTGCGAATGCCGCTCTTCTTCCCCCTGCCGGAGGTTGCCCTCCAATGGTTCACAGCGATTGCGAGTGCGCGCCTTCCGGAAATCCATGCACAGGTTCACCGTGATGTGATACACCCACGAGGTGAAAGCTTGCGGGCTGCGCAAACGTGACAGGTTTTTAAAAATACGGATAAAGGCTTCCTGCATCACTTCGTCGGCATCATGATGGTTGCCGAGCATGTGATGCGCCACCGTATAAACTGTACGCGCAAAGCGCCG
This sequence comes from uncultured Cytophagia bacterium, assembly GCA_964477305.1. Classification (GTDB taxonomy): domain Bacteria; phylum Zhuqueibacterota; class Zhuqueibacteria; order Zhuqueibacterales; family Zhuqueibacteraceae; genus Zhuqueibacter. The sequence goes on along the minus strand of CAYZFF010000131.1, from coordinate 3,948 downwards.
ATACAGCGCTTCAAACGCGAACGCCTCGCCTTCCTGCGCGCGAGTAATCAAATCGATTTCGGACAACCCGGCGTATTGATCTGCCGAATTCGTCGCCACTTGCATCTTTAATGCGGCTTGTCGACTCATGCTTCTTTCAAAGTAAGGATCCGGATTCTGCTGGCGCAGCGTTTTGAGTACTCAAATCAAGTCTTACATAAGTATAGACGTTGACGCGGTAGTTACGTTTAAATCAATATACAAACAAATTTTCGATATACAAAACTTTTTATCTGCGGCAGCGGTCTTATTGAATGACCCGAGATCAATGCTCCGAAGTCAAACAGCGTGTCAGGCTTTAGCTTAACAATAAATACATAAAATTTACATTTTAAGTTTTATCTATTACCCTCAAACTGGAGTTGACTATGTTGCAAAAAATGTTATCACTTCGCATGACGGGCGCGCTCGCCTTCCTGGTGTTGATCAGCGGCTTGTTCTTCATCACCTTGCGTGATGGTAACGCGGTGGAAAAAACCAAAAAAGGCTGGCTCGGCGTCAGCGTGCAGGAACTCACGCCGTCGTTGCGCGAAACCATGAAAGCCGGCAACCGCAGCGGTTTGCTCATTACCGACGTGGTGGAAAACAGCCCGGCCGACGACGCCAATTTGCGCGATGAAGACGTGCTGTTGTCCTTCGACGGCAAAACCGTGGAAAAAGCCGACGATTTTACTCAACTCGTGCGCAACACGGCCCCGGATAAAAAAGTAAAAGTAAAAATTTTGCGCAACGGCGAAGAACGTGAATTGGAAGTGACCGTTGGCGCGCGCCGCAGCGAGTCGAGCGCCAGGACGTTCAGTTGGGGCGGTAGCGGCAGCCATTCCCCAAGTGTCGTTTGGGCGGGCAATCGCGCTCATCTCGGCGTGCAGGTGCAAGATTTGAATCGCGACCTCGCGCCTTATTTCAAAGTTGAGGAAAAAAGCGGCGTGTTGGTGCTGTCGGTGAGCAAGGATTCGCCCGCCGAAAAAGCCGGTTTGAAAGCCGGTGACGTGATTACGCGCCTCGGCGATGAAAAAATCACCGATGCCGATGATTTGATCAGCGCGCTGCGCGATTATGAAGACGGCGATAAAGTGAGTGTCGAGTATGTCCGGCAGGGCAAAAACGCGAATGCGCAAGTCGAATTTGAAGACACCGAAAACAGCCACGGTTTCCAATTCTTCACGCCCGATCGTGAACGCATTCGGATTCCGGAGAAAAGCAAGATTCGCATTCACAACTTCGACAGTGACAACGACGGCGAAGCCGGAATATTGCTCAAACGCCACCTCGAAGGTCTTGAAAAAGGACTCATTGAACGTGAAGTCCAGGACCGTCTGCGCGACGAGCTAAAACAACTGGAGCGCTTGCCGAAAAAAATAAATCTTCGCGAGTTGCAGACCATTTAACCTGAACCTGTGTCGCTGTACCTTTCAAATAAACCACCTCCGTCGTGTCCCGTTACCGTCACATTGTAACGGGACACTTCTTTTTGGGGGAAGCCAATGCTGTTTATTTTGCTTGAAAACCCAACCCGCATTCGTTATATTGCGTTACCCGCATTAGATTTTTATCCGGACGATTCGCAAAACCCGGATACCCAAAACATTTTTTGGATGCTGGAAAGGCGTGTCTCATGTTGAGGCCATTTTTGTTGTATGCCATGATCGGGCTGTTCGTATTCGCGTGCAATCGCACGCCACTGCCGCAGGGTGATCTCGCTAAACTGCAAAGTCGAATTATCCTCGCCGAAAATGTCGAAGCGCAACAAAAGCTCGCGCAGCAATGGTGGGAGGAATATCAGCGCCGAGGCCTGCCGTTCGTGCACGATTCCACTGCGCTTTTCCTTTATAAAGGCACGGCAAAAAGACTCCAACTCGCGGGCGACATGACGAGTTGGCAACCCGGCCCGGAATTTCAGCGCCTCGGCGAAACCGATCTTTTTGCGCTCGAGCAGCAATATCCCGATTCGGCGCGGCTGGATTATAAATTCGTCGTTGACAGCACATGGACACTCGACCCGGCGAATCCGCATCAAGTGTTGAGCGGTTTTGGGCCCAATTCCGAATTGCGTATGCCACGCTACCAGCCTCTTGCCCATCTCGACGGCCAACCGCCGCAACCAACCGGCAAGATTGAAACGTTCACGATGCACAGCCGGGCGCTCAACAATCAGCGTCCCATCCGTGTGTACCTGCCGCCCGGCTATGCCGAGAGTCAGGTCGCCTATCCAACCTTGTATGTGAATGACGGGCTGGATTACCTCGAGTTCGCGCAACTCCAGCGCACGCTCGATTATCTGATTTACAACCATGAAATTCGTCCGCTCGTCGCCGTTTGCGTGCCGCCGATTAAAGAACAACGCCGGACGGAATATGGCAATAATCCGCGCTTCGCGGAATTTATCTGCGCTGAACTGCTGCCGCGCCTGCAACGACGCTATCGCGTGATCGACGACCCCGATCATCGCGCCATTCTTGGCGCCAGTTTCGGCGGCTTGATTTCTTTTTATATTGCTTTGCAAAACCCCGCCGTGTTTCGCCGCGCCGCCGGACAATCCAGTTATTTTGATTTTAATGACGGCGAAATTTTTAGCCTGCTGGAGAAATCCGATGCGGCCATCTACAAGTTTTATATTTCCTGCGGCGCCTATGAAACCAATGTCAACAACTCCGGCAGTTTTATCGACATGCATTATCGCATGCGCGAGGCATTGCGGCTGGGCCGCGCGCGTTTCGGTTACCACGAAGTCGCCGCCGGCCACAGTTGGGGGTTTTGGCGTGATGATTTGCCGCGATTATTAAAATATCTTTTCCCAGCGGAAAAGGTGGCGGAGGGTAAATCCTCAATATTAAATTTGCAATTTAAAATTTAATATTTTCAATTTGATGGATAAACTAAAATTTGAACGTTTGCTGTGGCAACAAGGCCTCACGCATGTGGCCGGGGTTGACGAAGCCGGGCGCGGCCCCTTGGCCGGGCCGGTGGTTGCAGCGGCGGTTATTTTTCCGAAAGAATTTTTTCTTGCCGGCGTCGATGATTCCAAAAAACTTTCGCACGACCGGCGCGCGCAACTTTATCCGCAGATTATGGCAAGCTGCCGCAGCTACGGCGTTGGCATCGTTTCGGTTGCAGAGATTGATCAAATCAACATCTACCAGGCCGCGATGCTAGCGATGCGGCAGGCGCTCGACCAACTCTCCCCTGCCGCGCAGCATGTGCTCGTCGATGGCCGCCGGAATCCCAAAATAGACTTGCCGCAAACGTCCATCATCAAAGGCGACGGCCTTTCCTTCACGATTGGCGCGGCCTCGATCATCGCCAAAGTCACGCGCGATCGGCTCATGTTGGATTATCATCGCGCCTTTCCACAATACGGTTTTGACAAGCACAAAGGTTACGCGACGCGCAGCCATCTCGCGGCGTTGCAACAACACGGACCGTGTGAAATTCATCGGCGGTCGTTTCGGCCCAAGGCGTTACAACAGCATAGTGCCGAGCGCTAAGCGCATAGCACTAACACCATGCGCTCTGCTCTTTGCGCCATGCTTTTAGGAGAGCCACCATGCCAACTCCCACCAAAACCCTCGGCAATTGGGGCGAACAACGCGCCACCGAGTTTTTGGAAAAATTAGGTTATCAAATTATCGACCGCAATTTTCGCTACGGCCACGGCGAGATCGACATCATTGCCGACGACAACGGCATGCTGGTTTTCGTCGAGGTGAAAACGCAAAAATCCGATACGATGGGTGAAGCCTTCAATTGGGTGACGCGAAAAAAACAGCGGCAAATTGGGCGGGTGGCGTTGGCTTATTTATCCGTGAAAGAAATTAAAGATCGCGATTGCCGGTTCGATGTGATCGCCGTCGCCAAAGACTTGAACGGCGTGGAGATCAAGCATATTGTGAATGCGTTTTGGTTGTGAAA
>CAYZFF010000130.1:8847-10555 GCA_964477305.1 uncultured Cytophagia bacterium | reverse complement strand
TTGCCGTTTGGCCATCCTGAAGCGTTCATCGAAGCGTTTGCCAATATTTATCGGAACGCGGCGCATACGATCGCCGCCAAAATCTCCGGCGTGGCACCGGGCGAATTTGATTCCGATTTTCCGACAGTGCAAGACGGCGCGCGCGGCGTGCATTTCATTCATGCTGTGGTCGAGAGCAGCCAGCGGCGCGGCTGGATAAACGCGCGATACACGCCGCCGCAGTAATATAAAAGGAATGTTATACCGCTTTCTCATAAATTAAACGAGGGATAAGAAAATGCGGCGCGTATATTTATTTTTCATTATCTCATTGATGCTGGCAATGATGTTTGCTTGTAAAAGCGATGATCCGTTCAGCCCGTCATCGGAAAACTTAACATCAGCGGATCGTGAAAAATTTATCGGCAATTGGGCGGGAACATACCAATGCACGAATCTTCCGGGTGATACGTTAATTATTTCCGTTGGAAAAGGTGAATTGAATTTTGGCATTATTTTACACGCTCATACCGGTGACCCTACTCCGGATATCGTGTCCGGGGAATTGACACGGCAGAATACCATCACCGTTCCGGAACAAACCATCGCTGGATTTCCGGGTTCGGCAATCATCACTTATTCAAATAATGTTCTCTCATTAAGGCAGAGCGGGTTAGGGATTACCTGTCAAGGCACGTATTCTGTAAAATTCTAAGGAGAAATTTTAATGGCAAGACCCGTTACTCTCTTCACCGGCCAATGGGCCGATTTGACATTGGAAACGCTGGCGCAAAAAGCCAAGTCGTGGGGATTTGATGGACTCGAATTAGCGTGTTGGGGCGATCATTTTGAGGTGAATCGCGCGCTACAAGAACCGGATTATTGCGAAGGCCGGCATAAACTGTTCGCCAAGTACGGATTAAAAGTTTGGGCGATCAGCAATCACCTTGTTGGCCAAGCCGTCTGCGACAACATTGATGCGCGCCACCAAGCGATTTTACCGCCGCGCGTGTGGGGCGATGGGAAGCCGGAAGGTGTGCGTCAACGGGCAGCGGAAGAAATGAAAGCAACGGCGCGCGCCGCCGCAAAATTGGGTGTCAAAGTCGTGAACGGTTTTACCGGCAGCAGCATTTGGCATTGGCTTTACTCTTTTCCACCGGTCACGCCCGCGATGATCGAAACGGGCTTTGCAGATTTTGCCGCGCGGTGGAATCCCATTCTCGACGTGTTTGACGAAGTCGGCGTGCGTTTTGCGTTGGAAGTGCATCCCACCGAAATTGCATTTGATTTGGTGACCGCCGAGCGCGCGCTTGCAGCGGTCGGGCGTCGCGCCGCGTTTGGTTTCAATTATGATCCGAGTCACTTCGGCTATCAGGGCGTGGATTATCTCGCCTTTCTCGAGCACTTTGGCGACCGTATTTATCATGCCCACATGAAAGATGTTTGGTGGTCGCCGCAAATGAAGCGTTCCGGCGTCTTTGGCGGCCATTTGAATTTCGGCGACAAAGATCGCTACTGGGATTTTCGTTCGCTCGGGCGCGGCTCGATAAATTTTGAGGAAATCATTCGCCGCTTGAATCGGATTGGCTACAGCGGCCCGCTTTCAATCGAATGGGAAGACAGCGGCATGGATCGCGAACACGGCGCTGCTGAGGCGTGCGCGTTTGTCCGGAAAATTGATTTCAAGCCGTCGGCGGTGGCTTTTGATGCGGCGTTTGGGGAAAAGTAA
>CAYZFF010000130.1:0-8747 GCA_964477305.1 uncultured Cytophagia bacterium | reverse complement strand
AATTGATTTCAAGCCGTCGGCGGTGGCTTTTGATGCGGCGTTTGGGGAAAAGTAATGTGACGTGAGTTCGAGATTGTGCTTGACTGCAGAAGCCAATTTAAAATTGCAATTACGGTTTCTGCGTTGTTAAATCTTGTAGGATGTTGTGAATGCGTGTAAGTGTCTGCGAGTTAACGCGGCCAAAAGTCTTAACCGCAATCGTTTGCGATAAGGTATAGATTTTGTCAACACGCACTTTGCCAGGACGGTTCAGTTGCCCTTTGATTAAATCGGGAGAGTGAATTGTGAAACTGAAGTCGGCTGGTTGTGGGTTTGAAGTCATCGCCACAACGATTATATCGGTGGTTTTACGATTGTACAAATTATTTGAGATGACAATAACTGGGCGCCGTTTTACCGACGACAAGTCAGTGGAAGGAATAGGTAGGAATGAGGAGAATATCACCCTGCTCAAGCATTGTTCCAATCCTCATCGTCATAAGGATTATCCCAAAAATCGAGACTACTTTGTGCTGCAGATAATAAATCCGCAAAAGCCTCGGTAGTGTCTTCTATGACAAAAACAGTGATGCGTGCGCCGGCGGGAAAGGGAACGTGTAATTCTACACGCCCATTATCCGCCACGGCCATATCGTACTTTAATGCGGTTTGGGCCATATGGTGACTCCGAATTTGTATGAATTTACTATCGTCCCTGTGGGATTGATTTTAATGTACAGATTTTTTACTTCGAATGCAACGAACATGTTTTTAATCCACTATCCTCTCGGAGGCTTTATGAAACATAATTTTTATTTAAAGATTATGTTGGCGATTTTGCTTGTGACGTCTTCCAGTTTTGCGCAAGTTGAAAAAGACAAAGGCAAATTGGCACTCAATTTGGCATTGGAAATTGAAGATGTGAGTTCGCCGCAGCTTTCACCGGATGGCAGCCAGATTATTTACACGCGCCAGTGGGTTGACAAATTGAACGACAGCCGCGAGTCCTCGCTGTGGATGATGAATGCTGATGGCGCGAAGAATCGCTTTTTGATCGACGGCTCGGCGCTGCAGTGGTCGCCGGACGGCGCGCGAATCGCTTTTCTCGCGAAGGGCAAACCGCAAGGCACGCAAATCTTCGTGCGCTGGATGGACGCCGAAGGCGCTGTTACGCAAATCACCCATGTGGAAAAATCCCCCGCAAATTTGCGTTGGTCGCCGGACGGCAAATGGCTGGCGTTTACCATGCTCGTGCCGCAAAAAGATAATTGGGACATCAAAATGCCGCCCAAGCCGGAAGGCGCGAAATGGATAGAGGCGCCGAAGATTATCGACCGCCTCGATTATCGCCGTGATCGGCAGGGGTTTCTCGAAGAAGGATTTAATCACGTGTTCATCGTGCCGGCCGATGGCGGCACGCCGCGCCAACTCACCACCGGCGATTACAATCACAACGCACCCGAATGGATGCCGGATGGCAAAGAAATTGTGTTCAGCGGTCTCCGTGTTGACGACGCTGAATACGAGTGGCGAGAATCGGAAATTTACGCCGTCAATGTTGCCTCCGGTGTCATTACGCAACTCACCAAACGCCAAGGCCCGGACGCGAATCCGTTGCCCTCGCCGGACGGCAAATTCATCGCGTATGTCGGACATGATTTTACCGACGACACGTTTTATGAGCAGAACCTTTATTTTATGCATCGCGACGGCTCGAATGCAAAAGAAATCGCGAGCAATTTGGATCGCACGCCGGAGCGGCTGTTTTGGGCGCCGGACGGCAAGGGTCTCTATTTTAACGCGAGCGACCGCGGCGCGCGCAACTTATATTTTACCGCGTTGCAGGAGCAAGCCTCGCCGATCACCAAAGGCAATCATCTCCTCACCGTTTCGGATATTAATCGCACCGGCAGAGTCGTGGGCACATCGTCCACGCCGCAACAACCCGGCGACATCGTGACGTTCTCGCTCAAGACGCCAACGCAAATCAGCGAACTTACCGCGGTGAATGACGACGTGTTGCACGGCATCAAGCTTGGCGAGGTCGAAGAAATTTGGTATAAATCGGTGGACAATTTTGATGTTCAAGGCTGGATCATCAAACCGCCGGATTTTGACGCGAGCAAAAAATATCCGCTGATTCTGAGCATTCACGGCGGGCCCCATGCGATGTTCAATGTCGGTTTTAATTTTGGCTGGCAATATTACGCGGCCAAAGGTTACGTCGTGCTGTATACGAACCCACGCGGCAGCTCCGGTTATGGCAGCGCGTTTGGCAATGCAATTAAAAATTCGTATCCCGGCAAAGATTATGATGATTTGATGAAGGGCGTCGATCACGTGATTGGGCGCGGCTACATTGACGAGAAAAACTTATTCGTGTACGGCGGCAGCGGCGGCGGCGTGCTCACGGCGTGGATTGTCGGCCACACCGATCGCTTCGCCGCGGCTTCGTCAAATTATCCGGTGATCAACTGGTTGAGTTTTGTCGGCACCACCGATGGCGCGAGCTGGTATCGCAATTTTAAAAAGCTGCCATGGGAAGATCCGAGCGAGCATTTGGAGCGCTCGCCGTTGATGTATGTCGGCAACGTGAAAACCCCGACGATGTTGATGACCGGCGTCAACGATTTGCGCACGCCGATTTCGCAGACCGAGGAATTTTACATGGCGCTTAAAATGCGCAAAGTGCCGACGGTGATGTTGCGTTTCAACGATGAATGGCACGGCACCAGTTCCAAGCCTTCGAACGCGCTGCGCTCGCTGTTGTATATGCAAAGCTGGTTTGAAAAACACGCGCGGAAGGAAGTCCAAGAGAAGAGTGATTGAATCAGAAATCTCTGGATAACTGTTTACCACTAAGACACGAAGGCACCAAGAGAATAAACAGCCGCTGCATTAGATTTCCTTAGTGTCTTAGTGCTTTGGTGGTATTAAACTATTGCTCTATTTTTCTATATTCGCCTTGACGTGAAATTCTATGAACCGACGGCAATTCATCAAAAATATTTTCGGCGCGGCGGTAACGGCGCCATATTTCATTCCTGCTGCCGCGCTGGGCCGCAATGGCGCCGTGGCGCCGAGCAATCGCGTTACGCTCGGCTGCATCGGTGTGGGCGGCATGGGCACCGGCAATATGAACGGTTTTTTGACCAAGCCGAACGCGCAAGTGCTGGCGGTTTGTGATGTCGATACAGCGCATCGCAATAACGCGCGCGATTTGGTTAATAAGGCCTACGGTAATTCAGACTGCGCTGTGTACAATGATTTTCGTGACGTGCTGGCGCGGCGCGATATCGACGCGGTGATGATTGCGACGCCCGATCATTGGCACGGCATTATCGCCGTTGCCGCCGCGCGCGCCCGCAAAGATATTTATGGGGAGAAGCCGCTGGCGTGCACGATTTCCGAAGGGCGCGCGATTGTCGACGCCGTGCAACGCTACGGCGTGATTTGGCAAACCGGCAGTTGGCAACGCTCGCAGCAACATTTTCGTTTTGGCTGCGAATTGGTGCGGAACGGCCGCATCGGCCAAGTGCACACGGTACGCGTCGGCTTGCCGTATGGCAATAGCATTCAAAATCGCGGCACGCAACCCGGCCCGGCGCCCGCAGGTTTTGATTACGAGATGTGGCTCGGCCCGGCGCCGTGGCGGCCGTATAATCCCAGCCGCTGTCATTGGAATTTTCGTTGGATCAGCGATTACTCCGGCGGGCAGCTCACCGATTGGGCCGGCCATCATTGCGACATCGCAAACTGGGGCATGAATACGGAAGCCTCGGCGCCCATTGCGATTGAAGGCCGCGCGATTTTCCCACCGGCTGAAGACGGGCTGTTTGATACGCCGGAATCATATTATTTCGAATGCAAATATGCCGAGGGCTTTACGATGATCGTGGCGGATCAAAAGCAGCAGCCCAAAGGCATGGGCGCGCAATTTTTCGGCACCGAAGGCTGGGTTTATGTCGATCGCTCCGGCATTGACGCGCATCCGAAATCGCTGCTGAAATCCGTGATTGGACCGAACGAGATTCATCTTTATGAAAGCACGGATCACATTGGCAATTTTCTCGATTGCGTTGCCAGCCGGGCGCAAACGATTACGCCGGCGAACGTCGCGCATCATGCCATCCTGATTGGCCACCTCGGCAACATTGCGATGAGGCTTGGCCGGCCTTTGCAGTGGAATCCAACGGCGGAGCGCTTCGTCAACGATCTCGAGGCCGACCGTTGGCTCTCGCGGCCGATGCGGGGATCGTGGTGCATTTAAATAAAGGCAGCAAATGAAAAAGAAATTTTCAAGCATTGGTAGTTTACTCGCGATCTGTTCACTCATTATAGCCATGCAGAATGCCAAGCCGCTTAAAATTGTTTTCTTCGGCGATTCCATCACTGAGTTGGGCGTGCAGCCCGGCGGTTATATTGCCAAACTGCGGCAAATGCTCAAAGAAAAACACGTCTCGAATTATCAATTGATCGGCGCCGGCGTCAGCGGCAATAAAGTTTATGATTTATTTCTGCGCTTGGATGACGACGTGTTGAGCCAAAAACCGGATTGGGTGTTCATTTATGTTGGCGTCAATGACGTTTGGCATAAGAAACTGCTCGGCACTGGCACCGATCCGGATAAGTTTGAAAAATTTTATGCCGCGATCATTCGCAAGTTGCAGGGCAACGGCATTCAAGTTGCGCTGTGCACACCCGCCGTGATAGGCGAGAAGGCCGAAGGTAAAAATGAGTTGGACAACGATTTGAACAAATTTTCCCAGATTGTTCGAAATCTCGCTGCGAAACATGACCTGCCGTTGTGCGACTTGCGGCAAATTTTTATGAAACACTTGGCCCAATATAATCAGGAGAACAAAGAAAAAAGCGTTCTCACGACTGATGGCGTGCATCTGAATGACGCCGGCAATCAACTCGTGGCCGCGCAGATGCTGAAGGTTATTTTACCTTAAAAACCTATGTCGAATCAACAAACAAGTTTTTTTCTGACGGTCTGGAGTTGGTTGCTGATGACCGGTCTCGCTTTCGCGCAAATCCCTCTGGACGATTTGCAAAAAATCGCGAAAGCGATTCCAGTGCAAGCAACTGTAAAGTCAAAACAGCCGCGCCGGCTTTTGGTTTTCACGCGCGCCGAAGGTTATAAGCACAGTTCCATTCCGTATGCCGCGCAAGCGCTGGCGTTGATGGGAAAACAGACCGGCGCTTTTACCGCCATCGAAAGTACGGAAATGTCGGCGTTTGCGCCGGAGAATTTGCGGCAATTTGACGCCGTGCTTTTTGCCAGCACCACGCAGCTTGCATTTGAGGATTTAACGTTGCGCCAAAGTTTAATGGATTTTGTCAAAAGCGGCAAAGGCGTGATTGGGATTCATGCGGCGACAGATAATTTTTATAATTGGCCGGACGCCGGTGACATGATGGGCGGGCACTTTGATGGCCATCCGTGGCAAGCCAATGGCACGTGGGCGGTGAAAATTGCTGACCCCTCGCATCCGCTCAATGCCGCATTTCAAAACAAAAATTTTCAAATCAGCGATGAGATTTATCGCATTCGCCCGCGCAGTTTACGGCAAAACGCGCGCGTGCTCGTTGCGCTCGATATGGCCGATCAAACCAACCGCGCCGCGCCGGGCGTGCGGTTCAGCGACCGCGACGTGCCGATCAGTTGGGTGCGGGATTTTGGCAAGGGTCGCGTTTTTTATAGCTCGTTTGGACATAATCATGCGATCTATTGGAACCCTGCGATTCTGCGGCATTTTCTCGATGGCATTCAATTCGCGCTCGGCGATTTACCGGTGAATACGACGCCATTGCCTTGCGAGGTGGAATCGACGTTTGCTCCTGGTGAAATCGAAGCGCTTTTAGCAGCCACTGCAACTTACGAATACGGCCAGAGCCGCGAACCGCTGGTAAATTTAAATGAATACTTGCGTTTTTCGGCGGCTTCGCCCAAATTGCAACAGCAGAATGAAAAACGGCTTTTGCAAATTCTCACGAGCCGAGCGACGCTGCCCGGCAAACAGTTTATTTGCGAGCAGCTCAGTTTGTGGGGATCGAAACAGGCCGTGCCCGTTTTGAAAAAGATGTTGTCCGATTCGACCACGGCGGAAATGGCGCGGTTTGCGCTGGAACGCATTGCCGATCCGGCCGCCGGCCAAGTTCTGCGTGAAGCACTGACAAAAGCCTTCGGCAAATCCCGCGTTGGCATCATCAACACGCTTGGCCAGCGCCGCGATATTCAGGCTGTTGTTCTGCTTGGTAAATTCGTCACGGCTGCCGATCCGTTGATTGCAGCGGCAGCGATTAAAGCGCTGGGAAAAATTGGCGGCGAAGAGGCCGCAAAAATTTTAGCCCGCGCACAAAGCCAACTTTCCGGCGATTTGCAAGCTCTCGCCGGCGACGCCTATTTAAATTGCGCCGAGCAATTTTTTGCGCACGGTGAAAAGGAGAAGGCTGCAAGTATTTATGCGCAATTAAATTCACCTAAATTTACCGCGCCCATTCGTTACGCCGCCATGCGTGGCATGACGCGAACCCGCGACGGCCATGTCGCTGAATTTATTTTGCAGTCATTGCAAGCCGTCGATGCAGCCACTCAAAATCTCGCGGCGAGTTTGGCGCATGAAATTCCGTTATCCGAAAGCGTCACGGGAATTGCAGAAATTTTACCGAAGTTGACGCCGGCGAATCAAGCGAAAATTTTGACTTCGTTCGCGGAACGGCAGGATGCGGCAGCGCGGCAAGCGGTGATGGCCGCAGCACAGAGTCCTCACGCCGAAGTGCGCGAAGCCGCGCTGCAAGCACTTGGTAAAATTGGCGACGACAATGCGGTGTTGCCGCTGGCAAAAATTGCCGCGCAGAAAGGTGACGAAGCAGCAACGGCGCGCAAGAGTTTGTATCGTTTGCGCGGCGCGGCGATTGATGACACCATCATTAAAAATTTTAATGCCGCAACGCCGGAACTGCGAGTTGAATTGATTCTCGCGGCGAATCAGCGCCGCATTAATGCGGCAACGCCGGCGTTGTTGCAACTGGCGAAAGCGCCGGAGCCGCGCGTGCGCTTGGAAGCGATCAATGCGTTGAAGATAGTAGCGGATGATCGGCATCTCCCGGATGTCGTTACGCTGCTGATGGAAGCGCCGAGTGAAGGCGAACGCAACGAACTTGAAAAAACCACCATCGCGGTGGCACTGAAATCACCGCCGGTGCAGCGCCAGAGCGAAGTGGTGATGGCGCGTCTCAAAAATTTGCCGGCGCGAACGCCCTCGGCTGTGCGCGAATCGTTGTTGCATGTTTTGGGCGGCATCGGTGATCCGGCGGCATTGCCAATTTTATTGGCGGCACTCAATGACACCGCCGCTGCAATTAAAACCGCCGCGATTCTCGGACTTTCGGAGTGGCCAAATGCCGAACCCGCCCCGCAGCTTTTGACCATCGCGGAGAAATCGAAAACACCGGCGCATCAAGTTTTGGCCTTGCGCGGATTTGTGCGCTTGCTGCGCTTTGAAAGCGTACTGCCTTCCGAGGCGACGATCAAAAAATTTCAACGCGCCATGGAACTGGCAGCCAATTCGAGCGAACAGAAAATGGTTTTGGGCTGGCTGGCGGAAGTCAAAGCCGTGGGCGCTTTGGAACTGGCCGTGGCGCATCAAAAAAATGAAGCGTTGCGTGCAGAAGCTGAAGTCGCTGCGGTGAAAATTGCCGAGGCGGTGAGCGGCAGCCATCCGGCGGAGACGCAAGTTTTATTGCAACAAGCTTTGCGCGAGGCAAAAAATGACACGCTGCCGCATTGGCGCGAAGCGCGGGCGCTGTTGCAGCAAATTGAGCGCTCGAGCGATTATCTGACGGCGTGGCTCGTTTCGGAAGCTTACACCAGTAGCGACGCCGGAATTTTTGATTATGCTTTCCCGCCGGAGCCGCCGGAAAAATCCGGCGGCAAATGGCAGGTGATGCCAATAAGCGCCGATCAAGCCACGCCGTGGTTGCTGCGGCTCGATCAGGTTTTGGGCGGTGAAAATCGCGCTGCGTATTTGCGCACCGAAATTTGGTCGGATCAAGCGCAGCGGGTGAAAATGGAATTGGGCAGCGATGACGGCGTGAAAGTTTGGCTCAACGGTGAATTGGTGCATGCGAACAATGCCAACCGCGTCGTGAACCCAGGTGAAGATGTGTTTGAAGTTGGTTTGCGACAGGGTAAAAATTCGTTGCTGCTCAAAATTACGCAAGGCGCCGGCGGCTGGGGCGCTTGCGCGCGGCTTCGAAATTTAGCCGGCGGCAAATTAAGCGGCGTGCGCGCGGTGTTGCCGGCGCTGATGAATTGAATCTGGCTAAATTATTAACCACCATGAAGACACCAAGACACGAAGAAAAAATCATGCATTGACTTTTGTTTCGTAAATTGGGAAAATATAAAACCGGCAAATCTTGTTTGTACATCAAAAAACTTGCGGACGTGGATGTGGCGGTGTTCAAGCAGTCGGTTGAATATATGAAGAAGATTCGAAAATAACTTTACGACTAAACATAAAACTCAGGAGGAAGCACCATGAAAGATTCTCAAACGCAAAAAACCAAACTCACGCGCCGCGAATTTTTGGGCGCCTCGGCGTTGGCGACGTCGGCGTTTATGATTGTCCCACGCCATGTGTTGGGCGGCCCGGGTTATGTCGCCCCGAGCGACAAACTCAACATCGCCTGTGTCGGCGTCGGCGGCAAAGGGCGTAGCGATATTGCCGCAGCGGGCAAAACCGACAACATCGTGG
>CAYZFF010000129.1:0-10570 GCA_964477305.1 uncultured Cytophagia bacterium | reverse complement strand
TTTCGGTGTATAATTGGGTAAACTTTTTGGCTACCCAAAACTTTTTGGAGAGACGCGTTATGGTTTATCGTCGTTTGTTACTCGTTGCGTTTTTTGCGTTCATTTTTAGCGAAGCGCTTTGGGCCCAGCCGCGCGAGCTGGGCAATCTGGTGATCGACGGCATCCCCGATATTCCGCCGCGCCTCATCGAGCGGATGAATCAATATCAAAACGTGCGCTCGGCGTCCTTTCAGGGCTGGAATCCCAACGGGCCGGGCATGTTGATCGCAACGCGGTTTGCGGACGCACCGCAAATTCATTATGTCGAACAGCCGGGTGGCGCGCGGCGGCAATTAACTTTTTTTAAAGAACCCGTTGGCGGCGCGAGTTATTATCCGGTCAAAGGTCGCAACGGTTTTCTCTTCAGCATGGACACCGGCGGCGCGGAATTTTTTCAGGGCTATTTTTTCGATATCGAAACGGGAAAAACGACGCTGCTCACCGACGGCAAATCGCGCAACACTGGCGGCGCGTGGTCGCATGACGGCAAGTGGATTGCTTTTTCCAGCACGCTGCGCAACGGCACGGATAGCGATGTGCGCGTGATGAGCCTCGATAAGCCGGGCGTTTCGGAAATCGTCGTCGAAGCCAAAGGCAGTTGGAGCGCACGCGACTGGTCGCCGGATAACACGAAGCTCATCGTCGAGCACGGCATTTCGGCGAACGAATCCTATCTTTATATCTGCGACCTCGCCACGAAAAAACTCACGCCTTTCAATCCGCAAAAAGACAAAAAAATCGCCTACGGCGGCGCGTTGTGGAGCAAAGACGGCAACGGCATTTATTACAGCTCCGATGAGTCCGGCGAATTTCAGCAACTCACGTATTACGAATTGGCCGCCAATAAGAAAACGGTTATCACGGCCAATCTCGCGTGGGATGTTGATGATTTCACTCTGTCCGACAATGGCCGGCGGTTGGCGTATGTCACCAATGAAGATGGTATCAGTAAATTGTACGTTTTTGATTGGCAAACCAACTGGGTTGCAATGAGTTTGCCGGCAATGCCTGTTGGTTTGATCGGCGGTTTGGAATTTTCCAAAGACGGCAACGAACTGGGCATGACGCTGAACAATGCGCAAACCTCGGGCGATGCGTACTCGATTAATTTGGCGACTAAAGAATTGGTGCGCTGGACGCACAGCGAAGTCGGCGGATTGCAGGCGGAGAAATTTATTGCGCCGCAATTGATTCGCTATCCGACGTTTGACCAGATGAATGGCAAACCGCGTCTGATTCCGGCGTTTTATTACAAGCCGCGCCAAAGCAATGGAAAAGCGCCGGTAATTATTAACATTCACGGCGGCCCGGAGGGGCAATCGTTTCCAAGCTTTAGTTCCGGCACGCAATATTTACTAAATGAACTCGGCATCGCCGTTATTTTTCCAAACGTGCGTGGCTCGACGGGTTACGGCAAAACGTATTTAACGCTGGACAACGGCTACAAACGTGAAGAGTCGGTGCAAGACATCGGCGCGCTGCTGGATTGGATCGCCAAGCAGCCGGAGTTGGATGCGACGCGCGTGGGCGTGACCGGTGGCTCGTATGGCGGCTACATGACGCTGGCGGCATTATGCGCATATAATGATCGGATCCGTGCGGCGGTGGATGTCGTCGGCATCAGCAATTTTGTGACCTTTCTCGAAAGCACTTCGGCGTATCGCCGCGATTTGCGCCGCGTCGAATATGGCGACGAGCGCGATCCGAAAATGCGCGAATTTCTTCTGAAAATTTCGCCGACTGCAAACGCGCATAAAATAACCAAACCGCTGTTTGTGATTCAAGGTCTCAATGATCCGCGCGTGCCGGCAACGGAATCCGAGCAGATGGTGAAAACCGTGCGCAAAAACGGCGGCAGCGTTTGGTACCTCATCGGTAAAGACGAAGGCCACGGCTTCCGTAAGAAAACCAACACCGATTATCAGGGCTATGCAACGTCGCTGTTTTGGGAAATGTTTTTGTTGGATCGGAAAGAAGGGACGAACTGAAGGCAGAGCGCAGAGAGCAAGGCGCATGGCAATTATTTTATGCGCTCTGCACTTTGCGCCCTGCGAACCCGCATGGATATTCTGAACCGTCTCTCGCCGCGGCGCTTTCGTGAAGTAGATGATCTGCTGGCGTTCATTTCGATTTATGATGACATTCAACGGACGCGGGCCTTTCGACGCCTGTTGCGCGCGCAGCAAAAACACATTCACGGTGCCGTGTGTGTCGAGGGCGGTTGTGGACTCGGCGTGCTTTCTATTGAAATGGCCAAGTTGGGGGCGCGTCAGGTTTATGCGATTGAACAAAATCCATTGCTGGCAAAGCTGGCACGCGAGCGCGTCGCGCAATTGCCCAAAAATTTGGCGCAACGAATTGAAGTCATCGAAACGCCCTTGCAAAATTTTCGCCCGCCGCAAATGATTGATGTGCTCGTGCATGAGTTTTATGGACAACTTCTGTACGACGAAGATTTGTGGGTTTTGGGGAATTTGAAATTTCAACCCCGCCGTGTTTTGCCAGATGGCGGTGAATTGCTCGCGGGTGTAGTGGCATCGAAAAACTATACTGACGAGGTGGTGACGCCCGCGCTGTTAAAGGCGTTGGATGGTGTGCTGGTTGCCGGTTTGTTTGAAGAAAAATTACGCGAGTTACAATTTCCCGTGCTGCGTTGGAAATTTGGCAAAGGGTTGAAGCCAATGAAAAGCTCGCTCGTCAACGAATCCGGCGATCTGCTTTGCTTCGGCCTGGCCGTCACGCATAGCGGGCAGCGCATTTGCGAAGCGGGGCGCTGTTCCAATTGGTCGTATGTGTGGACGCCGCGTTGCGGGGATCGTTTTCAATTTGAGTTTCGCCCCGTTGCCGGCCATACCGGCAGGGAGTGCCAGTTTCAGTGGTTGTCGTAATGCTATCTTTCTGTCGTGAAAGAATGTTATAGCCCAATGGCTGGTGAGAAGTGGAGCAACAATTTCAATTACTCTTTTTAACCTTTTTAAGGAGAAAAAGGCATGCAATACGTTGACAAAAAGATCCTGCAGCCTCTGTTCGTTATGCTCGCCGCAATCGTAACGTTTGCGTTTTTCATTGCACCTGCCGCCGCGCAAACCGGCAACCTCAATCGCCCGTACGAGCCGGTGATTCTCACCGGCAAAGAGTTTCCCGATTTTTCCAATAACACCGCCACACTGGGCCAGCTTTTTCTTTACAAATACAGCGCTGGCACATGGACACAGATTCCGTTTCAATTTGATGAAGTGGAGCCGGATTCGCTGACGCCGGCGAACCCCACGTACTTTCGACGCGGCGACGGCAAATTGGATGATCAGGATGAACTGGTTTTTATGACTCGCGACGCGGGCGACAAAGCGCCGACCAACGCGTGGATCAATGACGCCTCGGCGCTTACCTCGCAACGCTACGAAATTGAGTTGACCGATCCGGTGAACGCCAACAAAGGTTACGTTTATCTCTTTCGTTCGACGACCTTGAGCGTGGCGCCAGCCGTAAAGGATTATGTGACGTATGTCGCGCCGCCTTCAACCGGCTCGGGCAAAGATGTCATTCGTGGACAAAGTTATGAAGAAGGCCATCTCGATAACGGTCTTAACAATTCGTTGCTTGTGCCGGTGAGCGAAAATGGCAGCGCGACTAATTTTTTAGATCGTCTAAAATTGCGCTTTCAAATTAATATCGGCCTGCCGCTGACTTTTAGCGAAGATAATTTTAATTTGCTCAGCCTAACCATCCGCGATGGCCGGACGCGGCTCATTCGCGAATTGCGTGAACGGATTTCGCTGTTCGGTACCGATATTGATTTTCCGATTCTGATTCGCTATTACGCTTATTCGACGGTGTTGGGGACGTCGTTGAATCTGACGTCGCTTCCCTCGGCGGTGCGCGTGACGCTGCTCCGCCAGTCCGTTGATTTTGCGGCTAACATCAACGGGGCCAAATGGTACAATCAAAATGTGACGAACGCCATCACGGTCACCGGCGCCGCCGGCCGCTTGAACGCGGCACAGGGCGCGACTGTGGCGGAGCCGAATCTCAATTGGTACATGATGAGCAGCGCCCACGGCTCGTACATCAATATTTTTTCCCTGCCAACTAATCTCGGCACAACGCGCCGATTTTATTTTCACGACTCCGCGAGCGGCAGCAATGACGGCACCGTTGATAGCGGCGATAATAAATCGTACGGCGACAGCGGTTTTCTCGCCACCGCCAGTGAGATCACCAAAACCTCGTACAATTTGCTCGTCACCAGTTACATTCTTGGCAAAGACCAGCCGCGTACCGTCGCCGTAGACTTGCATAATCAAGCCTCGAAACCATTAACCTGGAAAACGCAATCACAGCGCAACACCGTGGCGGTACGGGATAATCCCCCGATACTGCCGCAGCGTTTTGTGCTGATGCAAAACTCGCCGAATCCACTCGCGCTCACCACGCCCGCGACCACGATTCGTTACGAATTACCCTTTACGAACCAAGCCCCGGTTTCGCTACGGATTTTCAATTTGCTCGGCCAGAATGTGCGCGAGCTGGTGAACGCGGCGCAACCGGCAGGCCGATACGAAGTGCAATGGGACGGCCGTCTCGCCAACGGTGAACGCGCCCCGGCGGGAATTTATTTTTATCAGTTGCAAGCAGGCAGTCAAATCGCCACACAAAAGTTGATGGTGGTGAATCGGTAAATTGTTGGCCGGTTGGCTCACGCGCCAGTTAATTTGCGTAACGCCAACCGGCGAATCTGATAGCTGGCAAACGGAGGAGGCACATGGAAAAACAATTTCAAACCTTCAAAGAATTTTGGCCGTTTTATCTCGGTGAACATGCGGTGACGGCGAATCGGTGGCTGCATTTTATTGGCACCACGTTCGCCCTGCTGCAAATTATTTACGCGTTGACCACGCAGCGCTTTGGATTATTGGTTACTGCGTTGCTCACCGGTTACGCATTTGCGTGGATTGGCCACTTCTTTTTGGAGAAGAATCGCCCGGCGACCTTCACATATCCGTGGTTCTCGTTTATCGGCGATTGGAAAATGTGGGCGTTGATGCTCACCGGGCGGTTGAGTAACGAGATGAAAAAATTGGGATTGGCAAATAAACTCGGATAATTTTTATGGCCTTTGACGAATCGAAATACCGCACGGGTTACGCGCTCGGCGTTGGCGGGGTAGTTTTGTGTGGCGAGAAAGTTTTGTTGGCGCGCCGGGCGCTGGGCAATGCCGGCGATTGGGCTATTCCCGGTGGTTATGTTGAGCGCAATGAAAACATCGAAGTGGCTGTGCAACGCGAAGTTTTTGAAGAAACCGGCGTCTCAGCGAAGCTGGAAGGCCTCATCGCTTTGCGTAACCGTGTGGAGCCGGAAGCCAATGGCGTATATTTCATTTTTTTGCTCCGCGCCGAAAACGAGAGCGTAAAAGTGGACGGCTTTGAAATTGACCACGCCGGATTTTTTACTTTGGCCGAATTACAAACGTTGCCAACCTTGCAGCCACTCAGCCGCTTGATGGTCACCAAAGTTTTGCAGGGCCAGGCCAAAGTGCTGCAGTTTCATGCCCATCCCAAATTTGCTCGCGATGAATATGTGATTTATGCTTGAATATTTCAACGGCAATAAGATTTTTTGAAAGTTGTCCTGCACACATCAATATCTTTAGCCAGGTGATGCATGCGATGAATACCCACGCGCTGGATTACGGCCATAAATCAACCCCTTGGATATCGAACCCTTCGACGCACAGTTTATATGTGGCTGGAACAAAATCCTTGAAGACAACTGTTCCGGCCGGACTGGAAATCTGCTGACCTAATTCGATATTATTTTCGGAAAAAATTTTTACCGTTCGATTAGCTTCCCCGACTTCTATGTAGAGATCTCTTGTTGAGGTGGTTTCAATTTGTGCGGTTCCCGGGACGGCACTGCCCAAAAAAACTGGCGCCGGATTGGGCTGTAAAATGAGCGTGATGCGGTCAACGAGATCATCCACTTGATGAACGAGGGCATCGATGATGTCCTTAATCGGCGACTGGTCCAAAGGGCTCGTTAAAACTTTTTCAATTCGCTGCTTGAGTGAATCCGGCACAGTGAAATCCAAAGCCATAACTTCTGCGAAGGAAAGCTCTTGGGTTAAGGACAGCCGTAAAGTATTGCAAGCTCGGCATTCCTGGAGATGTTCATCCCTATCGCCTTGTTCGACTGCGGGTGCTTGAGTTTTGAGGTCATCCAAAAGTTTGTCAATGGCAGCATCACAGTCCCGCCCGCTTTCTTGTTGCATGGTGTCGAGCACACGTTCCAAAGTGCGCACCTGACCACGGCATTTGGAGCAAGTTTCGAGATGTTCAGGGAGCGTATCCTCTACACGCGGTTCTCCAAAATCATCGACCAGATGGAGTAGAAGATCTTCCTTAGTTGGGCATTGCATAGACTCCTCGTAAATTTAAGATTCAAAAAAACGTGAAAGATGTAGGGTGCTTAAGCGAGAGTCGGGCTTTCACGATAATTTTTCCGGATGCAGTAGCGCAGCCGTTTTTTGCCGCGTTCCCAATGGCCGCCAACCGTGCCAAAGGGAATCCCCAGTAAAGCCACGATATGACGCTGCTTCAATCCCTTCAAGGACAGGCAGATGACGAGTTTAGTGAGTTTACTTTTGAATAAGCGCAAACAGGCGGCTATAATTCGGCGTAGATCATCATAAAACAATCCGGCTTCGGGTGACAGTGCATTAACGTCTGTAATGTCAAACGGCGGCTGCTCACCGCCGGCGAGTGCAAGCAATTCCTCTAAAGATGACAAGTGGAGACGATAGCCGTTTACCCTCTTATTGCGCATCCGATAATAATTGATCACCTGATTTTTAACGATAGTATTTAGATAACTTTCGAAAGAGCAATCAAAGCGAAAGTTTTTAAGAACTCTCATTAACCGAACGCAGATTTGCTGTGTATAGTCTTCGGCGCACACCGTTGGAACCCCTTTGGCGCGCAGGCTTTTGAAAATATATTGCCAGTACTGGTCCACTAAGCGAGTGAAGGCTTGCGCCTCGCCATTTTGGTAATCGCGAATGAGGGCTTGGGCGGCTTCGTTACGCGATTTTTTCGCGTCATCGTCACGAGATCGGGGCATTTTTCCCTCGAATAAAAGTGAAAATAATCCGTGCTTCCTTTTTTGCGCCCTCCTTGCGGCTGTTCTATTTTTGATCCTGCAGGTTTCTCGTATATGCGATTTTGCAATAGTGGTTTTATTAAAGCTCTCGTGTGCCTCAAAATTTTATGGTCGGGTCGCCATATAATGTATAGAAATATCGCGTAATATCATAATCCGGATCGTAAGCATTTTTCTTATCCGGCTTGCCTAAATCGATGATGGTCCATTGCAAGGCTTCGCCGGCAGTTAAATTCTTCGTCACAAAGTATTCATAAAAGGTTTGGGCAAAGCGATTGGCCGTTTTCTCATAAACATCAAAAGTCGTGACAATACAGGCGCCGGCGCCGCAAGCGAGAAACTCCGTGCAAAGGTTATCCATCTTATCCCATTTTTCCGCCAGCCGCCCGGAGCTACAGGCGTTGAGAAAAACGAGTGGCCGTGAAGGGAAGGCCAGGCCTAAATTTCCCGAAATCGTATTGGATTTTAAATAATCATTTTCGCCGACATCTAAAAAACCTTTTTCCGCATGGCCAGCGTAATGGATAAGCCGCAAGTTGCTGCCTTCAGCGCAGGCCTTGGTCAGGCGACTCAGAAAGTCCTGGCATTTGTCGCGAACCACCAGCGTAGAACAATCTTTCCATGTCAGTTGACCTTGCAAGTTGACAATTTGATCGCGAACATGATGCAAATGTTTTTGGGGATGCCCTTGCCAATCGCCATAGAAGAGCACAGCCATTCGGCCGCCGGCCGCCTCTGAATTTTTCTTTGGCTCGGGACGATCGGATTTGGCGGGATGTTCTTTTTCTGAGTCGAAAAAAGTGAAGCCCAAGGGATAGCTTTCACAAAGCAAACCTTGGGTCGGTTCGTTGAATGCCCACTGCCATGGAATTTTGAGATCGTTGACGGCCAGTTTGAGCGGAAGAGAGGCGTGGTTGTTGTTAAAAAGCTCGGCGAATGTTGGCTTCAAGCCAAAATCAGCAGCGATGCGCGTACCGATGGCTTTGAGCTCTTCACCAAGATTGGCCGGGCGTTTCGCCGAAGCCGCGACGCCCTGAGAATATTTTTGCCAGAGTTTCTGAATATCGTGTTCGAGCTTATTAATCTCGTTTCTATGGACAGGCAACGACACTTTTATCTCCGGCTCAAACGGCGCGATGCCCGGGTCGCCGATTTCGACGAATTTTAACCAATGAATAAACGTGTATTTCTCGCGATCTTCGCGAGAGTCGATGGCAAAGAAGTAATGCGGCGAGGGCACCAGATTGCTGAATTGCTTGCGCAACCGTAATTGCGTGCGAGCATCCACAATCTCGCGGATACGCCGTCTGATCATTCCTTGCCGTCGCAAGGCCGTGAGATGTAGATTAAGGCCTTGCATGGCCGCTGCCAAAAGAACAAAAGCTACGACTGAAATTAACGGCGCAATAATTCGCGTATAGTCGAAGAGTATAAAAGTTAAAATCGTATAGCCGGCGATAATCAAGGCGACACCTACGCCTTGCCCGACAAGCTTGTATTTAGAGAATAGCCAAAACAACAAGACGCCGATTATGCATAAAATCGCCCAGTCTGTGCCTTGCGGCGGGTGGATCAGAAATTGTTCGCGTAGAATGTTATCCACGGCCGTGGCGTGGATAAAAAGCCCGGGAAAAGAGGTTGCGAACGGCGTGACAAATTCATCGCCATTCATGACACTGCCGATCAGCACGATTTTATCCGTAAAATCCCGATTTAGAACGGCGGGTGCGGAATCCGCAAGCGCGGCTTTGCACAAATTGTAGATGTCATAGAACGAATGACGGCGGGCGAAAACCTCGGTCGCGCCGAAATAGTTAATGTCATATTCACCAAATTTATTTATCGGAATTCGGATCGGTTCTCTGCCGGCGGGGAAAAGCGCTAAGGTCGTGCCGTTGACTTTTATTTGTTTGTCGGTAATCCCCCAATAGGTTTTAGCGATTTCCAACGATAAGGCGGCTCGCGGAATGTCGCTTTTAATATAAAGAGGCAAAGAGCGCATTTCATACGTGACGGTGTCTTTGAAAAAAACCGCGTGTCCAAGCCGGGCTTTGGAGTAGTGTAATTTGGGCATCAAATTAACGCTATCTGACGCGATGAAGAAGTTCTGATAGCTCTCGATGTCATGCACGCCTGGTGTCGAGGCCGTAATTTTAGGTTCGATAACCTCATCGTAATGTGTAAATGCGGTGACGACCTGAGGCGTTTTCTCAATGGCCTCACACAACAAGCTATCGCTTCGCGGCTCTTTCCGCTCCTCGAAAAAGAAATCGAGCGCGATAACGCGGGCTTGCATTTTGGCCAAACCCTTGATCAGTGTCGTTATCGTTGCTCGCAACTCCTTATCGCGCTTAATTTGCGCCGCCGAAAGTTTGTCCCACAAGATGAGCACAAGGCTTGAATCAGCGCTATAGGTGCCGCGATATGCAATGCGATACTCGAGCGAGACGATTTCCAGCGTTCGGGCCGCGCGGGTTTGGGCTAACTGGATCGCCAAAATCGCCGCCACCCCGAGCATGAGTAAAGCGGCGAGAGGCCTTCTTAAAATTAACTTCACAAGATCAGTCTTTCTCAGCGTCAACTTTTTTGATGTACAGAAACTCTTTCGCTTCTTCTGGACTTATGCGCTTTTCTTCAGCCCGGGGAGATTCTGGCGGCATCTTGGCGCATTGGGTGAGCGCTTTGCGTAAAAGGGTTTCAGCCTCATAAAAAGGTTTGCCGCGAGGAAATTTATATTGCTCGGCTGGAAGTCCCATGATGGCATAAAGTGCGTCAAGCTTCTTCTCACTCAATTCAAAGGCCGCAACAAACAAGTTATGGGCAGCGACCACGTCACCTTTTATTAAATTAACAATGCCCAAATTGATCATCAAACCGGGATCATATGGATCGTTCTCTACCGCGTGGCTGTAAATAACGACGGCGGTATCAATCAGGATTGGCTGCTGCACGGCTTGCCGCACCCAGTCATTTCCTACGCGGTTATAAGCCGCAGCGAGACCCGGGCTTCCGCCACTGCCTTTGGGCCGACCGTTGACTAAAGTTTGTTGGTAAAGCATGCTGCTGGTGTCCTGAAGTGCTGGGCTACCGCCTTTTCCTTTGGGCCGGCCATTACTTAAAGTTTGTAGGTTGTGGCCATTTCCGTTTGCACTAATCAGCCCGGAACTGCCGCCACTGCCCTTGGGCCTGGTTTTGCTTTTCGAATCGATCATAGCTTGCTCACTCATTTTACGACGTCTCCTTTTTGGGGATAAACTTTGCGCCACCATTTTACGGCATTTTGAATAATAAACCATTCATTATAAAAGCCGCAAAGCGCAGAAATCGTTACAATTCTTTTGGATCCAAATATGGCTTGGCCTCGAAACTAATCATA
>CAYZFF010000128.1:0-10595 GCA_964477305.1 uncultured Cytophagia bacterium | reverse complement strand
GTTTTCAGCAAATCAATCGCCACCCAGTTGTAGCCGCCCTCGGGCACGATGATGTCGGCATAGCGCTTGGTCGGTTCGACAAATTGCAAATGCATCGGACGCACGGTTTTCTCGTATTGGTCGATAATGGATTGCACGGTGCGACCACGTTCTTGCGTGTCGCGTTTTAAACGGCGAATGAAGCGAATATCCGGATCGGTATCGACATACACCTTGATATCCATCAACTCGCGCAGCCGCGGATTATCGAGAATCAGGATGCCTTCCAAAACAATAATGTCATGCGGGCCGGCGCGGCGCGTCTCCTCACGGCGCGTGTGCGTCGTAAAATCATAGACGGGAATATCCACCGTCCAACCATTCAGCAACTCTTCCACATGTTGAATCAGCAATTCCGAATCAATCGAATTCGGATGATCGAAATTTTGCGCCGCCCGCTCGGCAAAACTGAGATGATTGAGTTTTTTATAATATGAATCTTGCTGCAAAACCACCACCCGGTCGGAGCCGAGTTGCTGAATCATGTGTTGCACCACCAGCGTCTTGCCGGAGCCGGTGCCGCCGGCAACGCCGATCAAAATCCCTCGCGCCATCTTCGCTTTTTCCTACCTGGTTTTCAACAGATGATCATCAAACGCTTCCGGCAGCAAATTTTTCAATTCCGTTTTTTCCATGGCGCCGTGCTGGTTGATGCAGATAATTGCCAGATTCCGGCCATAATCCCACAACACTTGCCGGCACGCGCCGCACGGCGTGCAAAATTCTTCCGTATCGGCGGCCACCGCAATGCGGGTAAAGCTGCGCTCGCCTTCGGACAACGCTTTGAAAATCGCAACACGTTCGGCGCAGCACGTCAAACCATAAGAGCTGGATTCGATGTTGCAGCCGGTATAAATTTTTCCCGCCGCCGTTTCAATGGCAGCCCCGACATGAAAATTTGAATACGGTGCCAACGCCTGGGTTTTCGCCCGTAGCGCGGCGCTCACGAGTTGATCCATGCTCGTCTCCACATTGTGAATGATTCGCCTCGGGCTTATCGGGTCGCGGCTTTGTGGCTGATGTTGTTGTAACGTTGCCTCAATATAAGAATTCTACGCCGAATTTCAAGTTTTTCTTTTGGGAAGCGCGAAAAAAAATCCGAGCCTGCGGACAAGCTCGGATTCCTTAAATTGCGTTCGTCATCATTAAATTAGAAAGGCAAATCTTCGCCGCCAGATTGCACGGGCGGGGCCATGTCGTCGGAAGGCACCGGCACATCCGGGCCACTGCCGCCCTCGCCTTTGCGGCCGAGCATCTGAAAGTTAAGCACGACGACCTCGGTCATATAATGCTTCTGGCCGTCCTTTTCCCAAGAACGGGTTTGCAATTTGCCCTCGACAAAAATCTGCTGCCCTTTTTTGAGATACTCCGCCGCGATTTCCGCCTGCTTGTTCCACACGACCAGGCGATGCCATTCAGTTTTATCCTGCTGATTGCCCTCTTTGTCTTTGTAGCTTTCGTTGGTCGCGAGACTAAACGACGCGACCGCGGCGCCACCGGGAGTATATTTCAACTCCGGGTCTTTGCCGAGGTGACCAATCAGCATCACTTTGTTTAAACCACGGGCCATATTAGCCCCCTTTCCTAAAACGGTTTTTGTTTTCCCGGCCATGCACAGCCGAGGTGAATTATAAAAGAAGAGTAGCAATTTTTTTTCTTGATGTCAAGGATTTTTGTTGCGCGCCGCTATTTTTTACCTTGCAAAAATTCTTCGGCTTCCTGCACATCATCGTGACTGCCGATGAGCAGCGGCGTGCGTTGGTGCAAATCAGTTGGTTGAATATCGAGAATGCGTTGCTGGCCGTTGCTGGCGGCGCCTCCGGCTTGCTCTACCAGAAACGCCAGGGGATTCGCCTCATAAAGCACGCGCAATTTTCCTTTCGGGCTTTTCTTGTCCGCCGGATAAAGAAAGATGCCGCCATACAGTAAATTGCGATGAAAATCCGCCACCAGCGAGCCGATGTAACGCGACGAATATGGCCGGCCCGCGGTTTTGTCCGGCGTTTTGAGATGAGCGATATAGCGCTTCATTCCGTCATCCCAGTTATTGGTGTTGCCCTCGTTAACGCTGTAAATGGTCGCGCGTTGGGGAATCTGAATATTTTCATGCGACAGCAGAAACTCGCCGACTGACGGGTCCAGCGTGAAACCGTGCACGCCGCGACCGGCAGTATACACCAACAACGTTGACGAGCCGTAAAGGACGTAACCGGCGCCAACCTGTTTGTGACCCGGCTGCAAGCAATCTTCTTTGGTGCCGCGCGCCCCGTTGCTGATCTTACGATGAATCGAAAAAATAGTGCCAATGCTCACATTCGCGTCGATGTTGGAAGAACCGTCGAGCGGGTCATAAAGCAAAACATAGTGTCCACATTCAAATTCATCGGGAATCGGAATGATGTCTTCGCGCTCCTCGCACGCCATCACGCACAAACGTCCCGTGTGATCCATCGCTTTGAAAATCACGTCATCGGCAAACTCATCGAGCTTGCGCACCTGCTCGCCCTGCACGTTTTCCGAGCCGGTGTAGCCGAGAATATCCACCAAACCGGCCTTGCGCACGTCGCGCGAAATCACTTTCGCGGCAAACGCAATATCATACAGCAACGCCGAAAACTCGCCGGTGGCCGCGGGAAATTGTTTCTGTTGTTCAATAATGTGACGCTCGATGGTCATTAGACGTTTGGGCATGGCTTTTCTCCTTCGCGCGATGGGTGAGAGGAAATCATACTCTTAAAAAACCGTGGCAAAATATAAAAATTTTACGCATAAAATTCAAATGTTTTTTGTGCTGCTGGTTAATAAAAAGCTATTTAAGCTTTAACAAAACCTCCTTCTTCGCATACTCTCCCATCGGCTCTGCAAACTTCAAACGAATAATATCCGCCCTGTCAGAAGGGACCAACTCACCACCAGTAATTGCAAAAATATCGCGTGGCGAGTGCAAAACTACATCGTAAACCCTGCCACCGATACCTTCGCACATGAACACAAAATGATCACCATCAAGCTTTTCGGAAAGAATGCGCAGTTGTTGCGAGCGCTGGCCGATTTGTAACGGTTCGTATGGCAACTCAAGCCATGTTCCCTCAAAAACCGCAAACTGGGCTTTGGCATTTTTTTCACTTTTAAGCAAAAGCGGGAATCGTTGTTCGACCTCGGCCCCCGCTTCTAATTGTGGCGAAAATTCAATCGTGCAAGTTGGTCCCGCCGTGCGTTCGACGGTCAAGGCGATGCCCCCAAGATTGCGTTCATAAAGCAAATCAAAAACACTTTTGCCGACGCGAATGTTTTTAATCCGAACTTTATTCCAATCCGGCGGGAAACTGGGGGCAAAACGCAAAACAGGCGAACCGGCCAACGAGCCAACCGGCGAACGTGGTTCCAATCCGAGTAAGCCACGACTGACCCCAACCGCATATCCAAACGACGAAAAAAGCTGATGCGGCACCGAGGTGTCGAGCGGACGAAAATACTCGCCGCTGACGACTTCGGGCATGTAGCCGCGCGCGTCGACGAAAGTCCATTCAGCCAGGTTGCGCAGCATTTGCAAACCGGCAGTGGCCCGGCCGTAATTAAACATAGCCCACAAATTATAGCCGGTAAGAAATGGCCACACCGCGCCATTGTTGTACGCCAGCGGCTCATACGCGCTGCTTTTATTGGAGAGCATGCGACTGCCCCAATCCGTCGAAATTTCCGAAGAAATGAGGCGTTCCAACATAACTTGCGTGTGCGCTTCATCAAGCTGCCGAAACGTCATCGGAAACGCATCCCACGCCGTCACTTCGGGGTTCACTTGTCCCTGCTGCGTGATGGAAAAATTGTAAATTTGTTTTTCGTTATTCCAAAATTTCTTTTCGAGAGAAGCCAACCCCATTTGATGCCAGCGCGCGGCTTCGTCGGTTAATTTCTTCTCGCCCAGCCAATTGGCCATCTCGCTCATTGCTTTCCAGGCCTGCACGCCGACGCTGCCGAGGAAAATATCCACGCCGCTGGCTTCGCGGAGTGAACCGAGTTCTGAGGCGCCGAGGCCGGCTTTGGTATTTTCCATCAAGCCGTCGCCATCTGTGTCCGTCGTGCGGCTCCACATATAGGCTTTTTTCAACGACGGCCAACTTTCGCGGAGAAACTCCATGTCACCGCTCGCGAGCAAATAATTCCAAAACGCGACGAGATAATACGGTGTCGTGTCGCCGTGAATGTAGCCGTACGGAAAATCTTTGAACCACTCGATCAGCGCCGCGGCTTGCGTTAGCTCGTGCATCATCTTGCCGTCATCGCGCTGGCGTTTTTGCAAAAAACGAAACGCCTCACGGACGGTGTTGAAATCGCCATAGCCCGCCATTGCAAATGAGTTGATGAAGCAATCGCCGCCGAAAAACCAGCCGAAGCCCGGACGCTGGCTCGCGCCACTCGGCCCGAATCCCGCCACCATTCCCGCGCCGAGATCGGGATTATTGATGAAGCCTTTCGTCAATGCGACTTTCGCCCACTCGAACGCGAGGTTGAGTTTTTCATCCGGCGTTTCAATTGAAAGAAAGTCTTCCCGCAATCTTTGATAATGTTTTCGTGCCTTTTCAAGCTCAGCATCGTAACTCGTGAGCAATTTTTCATACAGCGCCCGCGCCGAATCGCGTTTCGCAAAATCGGCGGCAATAATAATGGGGAATTTTTGCGTGCGGCCATCATTGCGCTTGCAATCAAAAGCAAATTGACTCGGCGCTTGCGCCAACTCGTGCGCCAGCGGTGCGGAAAGCGGCCGGGCATTGGGCGTGCCGATAAACGCATTGCGCAAACGCCGACTTTCGGAAATCACATATGCCTTGCTCTTCTCATCCCAAAATGCATATTGCCCGCCCAGCCCCGCCGGCCACATCGGCTCCATGTCGGGAAAGAAACTGGCGATGAGCGTCAAATCCTGATAACTGTCAATTTCAAGCACTGCGACCGACGCCGGCAAGTCCACCGGCGCAAAAATCGTTTCGCGAATCGTGAACAGTGGATGAGAAAAGGTGATTGTCGTTGCCTCCGGCCGCACGTCGATGTTTTGCGCCAAGCCGGTCAGCGGTATCGGAATCGTTGCTTCATTATTTTGATATGCCAATTGAAAGCCATGGCAAATTTGATACGGAAAAACCCACGCTTCAAAAACGCCGTTTTCCGTGCCGGCAATCATGGATTTTTGCCCGACGATGGAAATGGGGGCGTGAGGGCGGACGCTACCGGCGAGGGTAATGTCGTTTTGCGCCCAAAGGCTGGAAGTCAGCATCATGAAAGCCGTCAGAAGAAAAATGAACTTCACTTTTGCTCCAGTGCAAACGATTTTAGTTTCAGCAGAAATTGTGGAGAGAAAATATATGCCCGGTATGATGAAAGTCAAGAAGAAAACGTCATCAATAGAGAGATTACCCAGAGGTCACAGCCGAATTGCAAAGCATTAAAAAAATTTAACTACTTCAAAAAAATCCGCCCTATCCGCTTAAACGCTATCCGTGTTTCTTGAATAAAATTATTACAAAAATAACTTTATCTTAAAATAAATCCTACGGCGTCGAGCACAAAATCTTGCGTTCCAGCGTTTCCAATTCGTCGCGGACTTTAAGATCGCTTTTCACCAGCGTCGCAACAGTGTCGACCGCATGAATGACGGTGGTATGATCGCGCCCGCCGAAGTGCAGACCAATGGTTTTGAGCGAATGTTTCGTCAGCTTCTTGGCAAAAAACATCGCAATCTGCCGCGCTAACGCCACTTCTTTTTTGCGCGTGCGCGCCCGCATCATGTCGTCGGGAATGCTGTAAAACACGCCGACTTCTTTTTGGATATCTTCAATCGAAAGATTGCGATGCTTTTGAATAAAAATATCTTTCAAGACGTGCCGCGCCAAATTCACACTGACGTCGAGGTGATACATCGACGCATACGCCAACAGCTTGATCAAGGCGCCTTCCAATTCCCGAATGTTGTTGGTAATGTTTTGTGCGATCAACTGCACAACTTCCGCCGGCATCTCGATTTTGTTCTCTTCCGCCTTCTTTTGCAAAATCGCCATGCGCGTTTCGAGATCGGGCGGTTGGATATCAACCACCAAACCCCATTGCATGCGCGAAAGCAAACGCTCTTCAATGCCGGTAAATTCTTTCGGCGAACGATCGGAAGAGAGCACGATTTGCTTGCCTTTTTGATGCAGCGTGTTGAAGGTGTGAAAAAATTGTTCCTGCGTTTTGCCGCGATCCATAAAAAATTGCACGTCATCGACGAGCAGCAAATCAACATTACGGTACGCCGAGCTGAATTCAACGGTGCGGTTGTTTTGAATCGCCGAGATAAATTCGTTGGTGAATTTTTCGCTCGACACGTACAGCGCCGATTTAATCGTTTTCATGCTCAGCGACAAATTGCCGATGGCCTGCACGAGGTGGGTTTTGCCCAATCCCACGCCGCCGTAAAGGAAAAGCGGATTGAATGACGTTTTGCCGGGAGCCTCGGCAACTGCAAGGGAAGCGGCCTTTGCAAATTGATTGCCGTCGCCCTCGACAAAATTATTGAACGTGTAATGTGGGCTGAGTTGGGAAATCGTATCAAACCGCGGCGGCGGCACTTCTGGGGCAATGTGGACTGGAGCTTCAACCGGAGCGTCGGCAGTGGTTTGGGGGGTAATCTGAAAATCGAGGTGCGTTTCTTCACCGCACACCTGCGTGACCGCGCGGGAAATCAATTCGCGATAACCATTTTTAACTTTTTCCAGCAAGAATTGACTGGGAATACTAACGGTTAGCGTTTGGTTTTCTAGTCGTAGCCCCTTGGTGGCTTGAAACCATAGCGAGAACGAAGAGTCTTGCACATTATCGCGGATCAAGCCTAAACATTCCGTCCAAGCACGTTCTGCGGCGTTTACCATAGATGCCTTCTTCCTCAGCTCGGATTGCTCACAAGTTATCCACAGGAAACTCTACAAATCATTGTGGGTCTCAGAAAAGGCACAACGATTTTCGGCGGTAAAAATAAGCCTTTACTTGCAAACAACAACCGACAGCAGGTAGTTAAATGTATTTAAAACAGCAAATAGTTTCAAGAGCATGGTGCCGAGTTGTAGTGCAAGTTGTTGAGCAAGAAAAATTTTGACCGGGCCTTGGTCGCAACAAGCGGTGAAAAAAGTTATCCACATCTTGTCCACGCGGCTTTTTTCTCTTTGGCCTTTGTGAATTTAGCAAATCGTCATATTTAGTCAAGAGGAAAATTTAGATTATCTGTGAAAAAGCGCTTGACTTTTCCAATATAATAAGGTAATTTATTAGTTTGTGTAGATTTGAGAGATTTTTGATTTAACTTACAATTTTAGACACCTCGAGGAGTAAAGATGAAACGAACTTTTCAACCCCATAACCGCAAGCGTAAAGCCACGCATGGTTTTCGCGAAAGAATGCGTACGAAAGATGGCCGCACGGTGCTTTCCCGCCGCCGCGCCAAAGGCCGCAAACGCTTGACGGTCAGCGACGAACGTTAGAAGTGGCGGCTGCCAACATCGGCAGAAGCTTCATTATTGGTTGCAAGTTTTTTTGCCGAACTTTGGCGAGTGGCGCATGAGTTGTGAGTAACCGTAAAAAAAAGTCCGGCCTGGCGAAAAGCGAAATCATTCGCCGCTCGGAAGACATTTCGGTTATTTTTCAAAACGGCCGTTTTGTTCGAGACCGGGGGCTGGATGCCGTTTGTTTGCCGGGCGAGACGCGACAGGTGGCGTTTGCGGCAACGAAGCGCATTCGCACCGCGGTCAAGCGCAATCGCATCAAACGCCGGCTACGCGAAGCGTTTCGTTTGGAGAAAGAAAATTTTCATGCGTCGCTGCAGTTTGTGCTGATCGGCCATGAAAATATTTTGACAGCGCCTTTCGATGAACTGCGGGAAACCCTGCGCCGTCTGGCGATGAAGATTAAGGCGCAGGCGGTGGATGAATCACAACGAAAAGGGAATCGCAACTAAAACTTATTTCGTTGCGATTCCCTTTTCGTTGTGGATTTAATTTGCGGACGGTGTTGGTGGCGTTATGAAAACGTTATTGCTTTTTCTCATTCGCGTCTATCAAAAATTCATCTCGCCGCTGTTGCCGCCTTCTTGCCGGTTTTTTCCATCCTGTTCGGAATATGCTCGTCAAGCCCTCGTGCAATACGGCGCGTTTAAAGGAATTTGGCTCACGGCCAAGCGTTTGGCGCGCTGCCATCCGTACCATGCCGGCGGCTTTGATCCGGTACCATGAAATCACTTTAGCCTTTTCTTTTCTCGCTTTTCTAACCTTTAGGTTGTCAGATGGAGTTTGATCGTAAAACAGTTTTTGCGTTTGTTCTCATCGGACTATTGTTGATTCTCGTCAACACCGACTTCTATCAAAAGTGGATGTTAGGCAATGTGCCGCAGCCACCGGTTGCCGATTCGACCGCGGTCAAACAACCGGATATTGTTCCGACGCTTCCCGAAGCCAAGTCTTTTGAATTAACGACAAGTCCGGACACCGCCGCGATTAATTTTGCCAAGGAACGCGCACAGGAAAAAGAAATTCACATTGAGACGCCGCTGTATAGCGGCACGCTTACCACTTTGGGCGCCAGCATAAAAAGCTGGCAATTTAAAAAATATTCCGACCACAATAATAATCCGGTTGCATTGTTTAACAACGGCACCGACAATCTTGCCGTGCAATTGGCGACCACGAATGACTCGCTCAATACCGGTGAATTAAACTTTGCCGTGGATTATCAATTTGGCAAAAGCATTTTATTGGAAGCCGGCGACAAACGCGATCTGGTTTTTACCAAAACTTTTGCTAACGGCAAATTGCTGCGCAAGACGTATTCGTTTTCGGCTGACGAATACACGATTCACCTCAAAATCGATTTCGTCAACTTGCTTGATCTGTTGCAAGGCTATTCCTACCTGCTGAGCTGGCACACCGGCCTTGCTGTGACCGAGCCGCGACCGACAGAAGATATGGGCTACGCGATGGCCTATTCGCTTGCCAACAAAGAATTGGAAGAATTTGACGTTAAGTCCGATGCCTATAAAAAGGGAGGGAGTGACGATTGGCCAGCACAATGGGCGGCGGTGCGCAATAAGTATTTTGCCGTTGCCATCATTCCGCAGGGCCAAACCACAAAAGGCGTGCGTTATGAAGGGCGCAACACGAAATTCAAAGATGAAGTTATTCACAAATCCTACCAACTTGATCTCGCCATGCCGCTCGAGCGCGATCGCGATTTCAGCCAGGAATTTAAAGTTTACATTGGCCCGCTTGATTACGGTGTCGTTAAAAACTTAGGCGTCGGCCTCGAAGGGATTATGAATTTTGGCTGGAAGATTATCCAGCCGATCAGCAAAGTCGTGTTGTGGACGTTCAAATTTTTACGCGGTTTTATTCCCAACTATGGCCTGGTTATCATCATCTTTTCCATTCTGGTAAAAGTCATTTTGCATCCGCTGACCAAAAAGAGTTACCAATCCATGCAAGCGATGCAAACGATTCAACCGGAGATGACGCGCTTACGCGAAAAGTACGCCAACGACGCACAGAAGATGAACATGGAGATGATGAAGCTCTACAAAGAGCACGGCGTAAATCCGATGGGTGGCTGCTTGCCTATGCTGCTGCAAATGCCGTTACTCTATGCGCTCTTCATCATTTTCCGCTCGACCATCGAGTTGCGACAGGCGCCGTTCTTTGGCTGGATTAAAGATCTTTCCGCGCCGGACTCGATTTACACCTTGCCGTTTTCCATTCCGTTATATGGCAACCTGGTTTGCGTGTTGCCGCTGGTGATGGGCGTGACGATGTTCATCCAACAAGCGATGACGATGAAAGACCCGAAGCAAAAAGCGATGGTCTATATGATGCCGATCATCATGACCCTTGCCTTCAATTCGTTTCCTTCGGGTTTGAATTTGTATTACACGCTGTTCAACGTGTGGAGCATCTTGCAACAGAAATACATGCCGACCGCCGCGCCGGAGAAAAAAGAGAAGAAAAAATCTTACAAGCAGTTTGTGGCCGACTGGCGCAAGCACGGCATGAGTTCGTTGCTATCCAAAAGAAGATTGAAATAACGGGGCAGAGAAAATAAAATTGCGGATTGCCTGGCAAACGCTTGAAAGGTTTTTAATGAACTTGCCACAACGATCTTGCAAAAAAATTCAGTTTTAATAAATGCCCCACCTTTGCGTGGGGCAATTTTTTTATGGTTCCTTTTTCCGAACAAGACACCATCGTCGCCATCGCTTCGCCGCCCGGGCGCGGCGCGATTGTTTGCATTCGCGTCAGCGGCAAAAACGCCACGACTGCCGTTGCCCAACTTCTCGAAGCGGGGAAGGAGATCACCCAACTTTCGCCGCGAACGCTGCATCTGCTTTGGCTTATAAATAAAGAAGGCCAACGCTTGGATCAAGTCACGCTCGCGCGCTTTGTGGCGCCGCATTCTTATACCGGCCAAGATCTCATTGAAATTTTTTGCCACGGCGGCAAATGGGTACCGACACTGATCGTCGAAAATCTCTGCCAACTCGGATGCCG
>CAYZFF010000127.1:8175-10621 GCA_964477305.1 uncultured Cytophagia bacterium | reverse complement strand
GCCGTTTTTGTCTCGTTCCACGCCACGAGCATTTGTTGCGTTTCGTCTGCGGTGAGCAATGAAAATTCGGAAAGAGACGCCGCCGGCTTTGCGATAAAGCTGCGCAGCAAGTTTTGCAAATGCCCGTTCATGCGGCGAATCGTTTCCGCTTCGAAACGTTCGCGATCATAGTTGATCGAAATGGAGATCTGCTCGCCAGGCTCGACGGCGACGGCAATCGGATGGCCGAGGCCTTTTTGAAAACCCTGCATGTCGCGAATTTGCAAATCCTGATTTTTCTCTTGCAGCGAAAAATCACCAAACCAGTTTTCAAAAATCAAAATGCTTTCAAACATCGGCAGGTTGGCCGGCAACTCGCTCCATTGCTTCACTTGCACGAGCGGGCTAAATTCGTACTGTCGCATCTCGACCTGTTTGGCTTGCAACGCTTTCAACCAAGCCGCAAGTTTTTGCGCCGGCGGAACCTGCACACGCGCCGGCAACAAATTGACAAACATGCCGACCATCGTTTCGATGCCGGCGAGCGGCACCGAGCGGCCCGAAACGATATTGCCAAAGAGCACGTCGGTTTCGCCGCTGTAGCGCGAGAGCAGCAAAGCCCACGCCCCCTGAAACAGCGTGTTCAGCGTCAATTGCTGCTGCGAGGCAAAAGCGCGCAACGCCGAACTCTCATCGGCCGAAAGCCTAAAATGTTGCTCGTCGTAATTCACCACCGGCCCGCGCCGTTCCGCCTGCAAGCGGCCCACCGGCAACGGCGTCGGCGTCGTCAAACCTTGCAGCTCGCGGCGCCAGTACGTTTCTACTTTGCTCGAATCCTGTTGCTGAAGCCAATCGATATATTCGCGATATGGCCGCGGCCTTTTTAAATGCAGCGACTCGCCTTTATTGAAAGCGTGATAATATTCCAGCGCTTCCTGCAACAACAGCGAAGTCGACCACGCATCGAGCAGCAGATGATGAAAACTCCAGAGAAATTGATAAACATTTTCGGCGCGCCGGATGAGATCGATTTGCAGCAACGGCGGCTGCGCGAAATCAAAACCGTGTTGCTGCTTCTCTGCGATGCAAGCCGCGAGACGCTGCCGTTGTTCGGTTTCGGATAAAGCGCGCCAATCGTGCGTTTGAAACGGCAGTTGCGCCTGCCGGTGAATCACTTGCACCGGCTTCTCCAAATCATCCCAATGGAAAGAAGCGCGCAAAATTTGATGCCGCGACAAAATCTGCTGCCAGGCTTGCTCAAATGCCGCCGCATTCAGCTTGCCGTGCAAGGCGTAGCTCATTTGATAAAGATACAGGCCGGCGTTCTCCTTCGACAAGCTGTCGAAGAGCATGCCCTGCTGCAGCGGCGAAAGTTCGTAAATGTCTTCGAGATTATTCGTCATTGGTCATTGCATCATTGCAAGAGGCTTAGTTTTTTGGTTTGTGAAAATGTGCCGGCGCGCAATTGATAAAGATATATACCGTTCGATACGGACTTGCCGTGTTTGTCTTTTCCATCCCAGCGCAGGCTGTGCGCGCCGGCGGCGTAAGGCGCGTCGGTCAACGTTCGGATTTCTGCGCCGACAAGATTATAAATTTTGACAACAACGTGATTCGCCGTCGGAAGCTGAAAGCGCATCTCGGTTTGCGCGCGGCTGGGATTGGGATGATTCTGAAATAATTGATAGGCCGCCGGCGGCGCCTCGTTCGCAATTCCAGTGGTGAACGTCGTGGCGCAAACTTGCGCGCTCTTTGCCGATTCGTTGCCGGCGGAATCAATGGCGCTGATCGTGTAGCAATAAAGCGTCGCCGGATTCAAGCCGGCGTCGGCATGCGTCGTTGCCGCGGTCGTGCGCAGCAGCGCGCCGCCGCGATAAATTTTATATTTGACGCTGCCGGAATTGTCCGTTGCCGCATTCCAGGACAAATCAATGCGGCTGGTGCTGATCACTTTCGTGGTTACTGGCGCGGGCGCGGCCGGCAAAATATTATCGCGAAACCACGGTCGCGCCGTGCTGTCCTGCATTAAAAAATTATACCACTTCTGGGCAACGGCCATTTGGCCCGGCGGGCAAGGATGCACGCCGTCGCTGTACATATCCCGCGTCCAGGTTGGATCCCAAAGATAAGGGCCCCAACCAAGCCAGGGCGCTTTCGCATTCGGTCCGCTGAATGCCAGGTCCGGATCCTTGCCTAAAATCTGATCTTCCACCAGCCATTTTACCGAAAAACCTTCTTCTAATGCAACCGGCTCGCCATTGCCGCTGGCAGACGGTTCACAGGTCCACCCGCCGTAGCTGCGGCTGGTGAGATAGAGCAATTTCAAATTCGGATATTTCTTGTGCAGATCGAGAATTCGCGTTTTCAACATGCCTTTGGTCGTTTGCGCATGCGCGGGAAATCTTTTGCTGGCAATCGTGGTAAACGGCGCTTCCGGAAAACGCGGCATGCCATTCGGTTCCTGCGG
>CAYZFF010000127.1:5381-8075 GCA_964477305.1 uncultured Cytophagia bacterium | reverse complement strand
CGATGGGCGCTCGGCATGACGTTGGAATTGGGGTACAAAAATGTTTCATACGGCGCTTGCGCGCGATCCGTCGGCGACACATAAAGTTGGCCGTTGAGCAAAGGCGTTAGCGACAGCGGTTTGACGCCAAACGCGCAAGTCAGCGCCGAAGCCGGCACCGTCGGCGCGAGACAGGTTTCATGCTGGGCCCAAGAATGCCCCGGCGCCAACAGCAGGCCACTGATCGCAAGTAAGGTCGTGCAAACAAATTTTTTTCTCATATTCGAACATCCTTGTGTCAAACATTCCTTTTTGATATACCGCGCCGGGAGGTGCAATTTACTTAAGTGCACTTTGTCGAATTTTTCCCATCAGCTTATCAAGCGCCTGTTGATTCAACTTCGCGCCCGGAAAATCCGACGGCGTGTATCCGGCGGCCTCGACATTCTGGCAATGTTCGATCAACGCACGCAGCGTCTTCACAAAATTCTGCGCGAGATTTTCGATGGTTGTTTGCCGGTGCAGATGTTTGCTGTACATCCATTCGATCTGCAAACAATCTTGCATCACCATCGCCGTGATGTCGAGCCGATGTTGGCGTTTTGCGCGAGGATTGCACACGGGGCCGGTCTCGTCCGCAACGATTTTAAATAATCCCGTTTGGGTTAGGCTCTGATCAAACTGCCCGAGATAATTGAAACTGACTTCGGGAGTCGGCAAAGCGCGTAATTTTTCCTGAACGCTTTGATTGCGGCTGAGATAACGCAACAGGCCATAACCGATGCCGCGTTGCGGAATGCGCCGCAGTTGTTCTTTGATGCCTTTTAATGCTTCACCTCGACCGGCGGCTGCCAAATGCAACCACACCGGATACATTGTTGTGAACCAACCCACCGTGCGCGATAAGTCGACGCCTTCCAAAATATCTTCGCGGCCGTGGCCTTCCAAATTCACGAGCAACGACGATTCACCGGTCCAATCCGCAAAAGCCTGAAGCAGCGCCGTCAGCAGAATATCGTCGATTTGGGTGTGATAAGCTTTCGGCGTTTCCTGCAGCAGCGCCTGCGTTTCGGTTGCATTCAGCGCGACAGAAACTGTGCGCGCAGAGCCGATGGTATTTTTCTCCAAACCTTCGGCAAAATCAACCGGCAAATGAAAACTCGCCGCCGGTTGTTTTAGCCAATAATCGAGTTCGGCATTCAGCTTTTCCGATTGCGCGTGCTCCGCCAATCTTTGCGCCCAATGTTTAAACGCCGTCGTTTTCGCCGGCAGCGAAATTTTTTCGCCGGCGCTGATTTGTCGATACGCCGTCGCCAAATCTTCCAATAGAATTCGCCACGACACGCCGTCCACGACGAGATGGTGGATGACGATCAATAAACGCTGCGCTTGCTTGGGCCCCAAATCAAACAATCCGAAACGCAGCAACGGCCCTTGCGACAAATTCAAACCGGCTTGCAATTCAGCGGCGCGCGCGCGCAACGCAGTGCTTTGTTCATCATCCGGAAACGCGGAAAGATCGAAACGCGAAACCGGCGCAAAGTTATCGCCGGCCGCGTGCTGCGCCTGCCAGCCGGTTGCGGTTGATGAGAAACGCAGGCGCAAAGCATCGTGATGATCGAGCAATTGCCGAACCGCCTTTTCCAAAATCGGCAACTCCATCGCCGGCGAAACCTCCAGGAGCATCGCCATGTTCCAATGTTCCGGCGTGGCAAAATTTTGCGCAAAGAACCAGTGCTGAATCGGCGTCAACGGCGACACGCCTGAGATCAGGCCCTGCTCATCTTCGGCAACTTGCGCGGTCTCCACGACCTCGGCCAGCTCGGCAATCGTCGGATAAGTAAAAAGCTGCTTCGGCGTGATTTTGACGCCGGCGCGACTGGCGCGCGAAATAATTTGAATCGTGAGAATCGAATCGCCGCCCAGCTCGAAAAAGTTGTCGTGCACGCCGATTTTTTTTGCGCCGAGAACTTCGGCCCAAATTTCCACCAACGTTTTCTCAAGCGGCGTTCGCGGCGCGACAAAATTTTCTTTTGATTCCATTTGCGCCTGCTCCGGCGCCGGCAAGGCTTGCCGATCCACTTTGCCGTTGGGCGTCAGCGGCAGCGCGTCGAGAAAAACAAAAGCTGACGGCGTCATATACTCCGGCAGTTTCGCTTGGACCAACGCGCGCAACTCCTCAACGAACGCCGGAGAATTTTTCGTTGCGACGACATAAGCAACAAGGCGTTTAGTGGCGTTGGGGGCCGTCGTAGCAACACACACCGTTTCGCGCACCGCCGGATGCTGCAACAACGTGGTTTCGATTTCGCCCAGCTCGATGCGATTGCCGCGAATTTTTACTTGATGATCGATGCGCCCAAGAAATTCGATATTGCCATCCGGCAAATAGCGCACGAGATCGCCGGTTTTGTAGAGGCGAAGAGTTGAGGGTTGAAGGCGGAGGGAAAAGGGATTCGGAATAAATTTCTCCGCGGCCAACTCCGGGCGCCGCAAATAACCTCGCGCCAAACTCTCGCCGCTAATATGCAATTCGCCGGGAACGCCGACCGGAACCGGCTGCAGGCTGCGATCCAAAATGTAAAGTTGCGTATTTGCAACGGGGCGGCCGATTGGCGGACTGATGGTCAAATCTGTTTTATCATCAACCGGCGTCCAAGTCGTTACAACCGTATTCTCGGTTGGGCCGTAATTATTGGCTAATATAAAAGGAAG
>CAYZFF010000127.1:0-5281 GCA_964477305.1 uncultured Cytophagia bacterium | reverse complement strand
AGGCTCGCGCCCATCGTCAGATACGGCCAAATTTCCCACACCGAAGCGTCAAATGCCGGCGCGGCAAATTGCGTGGCGCGATCAGCCGCGGTGACGCGATAAACTTCGTGATGCCACGCGCACAAATTCATCAAACCCGAATGCGGAATTTCAACGCCTTTCGGCTTGCCGGTCGAGCCGGAAGTGTAAATCACATACGCCAAATTTTCCGGCGTTGTTTGGCGAAATGGATTTTCTACATTCTCTGCTGCAAAATTTTCTTTATCATTGTCCAAACAGATTAGTTTTACATTTTCAGTTTTTAATTGGAAATTTTCAATGATTCTTTGTTTCGTCAATAGTACCGAAACACACGAATCCTGCAGCATAAACGCGAGACGTTCTTCCGGATATGCCGGATCGAGCGGCACATACGCGCCGCCGGCTTTGAGCACCGCAAGACTCGCGAGCACCAATTCAAGCGAACGTTCCAGGCAAATGCCCACCAGCGTCTCCGGACCGACGCCCATTTTTTGCAGCCGCTGCGCCAGTTGATTGGCGCGACGATTCAGCTCGCGATACGTCACCGTGCGGCCTTGATGCGAAACGGCAACAGCATCCGGGCGAAGTTCAGCCTGTGCTTCAAAAAGCTCGTGGGCGCAACGATTGCGTGGAAAATTCAACGCCGTGTTATTCCACTCAACAAGCAGTTGTTGCTGCTCCGTGCTCGTCAATAATGATAACTCCGACAAGCGACAGGTGGAATGAGCGGCCATGCCGGCAAGCAACGTTTGCCAATGCCGCAACATGCGCGCAATGGTTTCGTCGTCGAAACGGCGGCGATTGTAAGTTAAACGCAAGGTCGTTGGCCGGCCGGGAATCGCGATGGCGGCCAAAGGATAATTCTGCCGCTCGAACCACCGGACATTGGAAATTTTTAA
The DNA here is from genome assembly GCA_964477305.1 of uncultured Cytophagia bacterium. Lineage (GTDB taxonomy): Bacteria > Zhuqueibacterota > Zhuqueibacteria > Zhuqueibacterales > Zhuqueibacteraceae > Zhuqueibacter. Next base: position 4,361 of record CAYZFF010000127.1, on the reverse strand, counting down.
AACGGCGCTCATCTCTTCCAACGAACTTTCCTTGCGGTAGTTCTCGAACATAAAAATGCTATCGAAGAGCGCAGCGCCGCGCGGCACGCTGCTCCAACTCTGCACGTCGCTCAACGCGCTGTATTCATATTGGCGCAGCTCGGCTTGTTGCGTCTGATTTTTTTTCAACCATTCCAACAACGTTGCACGCGGCGAAATTTGTGCGCGCACCGGCAGCGTATTGATGAACAGACCGACCATCGACTCAACGCCGCTCAAATCCGGCGGGCGGCCCGAGACGATCGCGCCAAAAACCACTTCAGCTTCGTCGCTGTAGCGGCTGAGGAGCAAGGCCCAGGCGCCCTGCATGAGCGTGTTCAACGTCAAATGATATTTCTGCGCCATCGTTTCCAGCGCGGTTGTCGCTGCCGCGGAAAGATCAATCATTTGCGAGGCAAATTCATCGCCGGCTTTTTTCGTTTCCAATTGATCGACCACCAGCGGCGTCGGCGCGCTGAAGCCTTGCAGATATTTGCGCCAAAACGTTTCGGCTTGCGCTAGGTTTTGCCGGCGCAGCCACGCGATATAATCCCGATAAGGCCGCGGCCGCGTTAATGGCAATTCTTTTCCGCGCGAGTAGGCGTCGTAAAGAGAAAAAACCTCCTGCAGAACTTTGAACATGCTCCAGCCATCCAGCAGGAGGTGATGAAAATTCCACAAAAATTCATGGGACTCATCCGCGGTTTGCAACAGGATTGCGCGCAGCAAAGGCGCGCGGGTGAGATCGAAACCTTGTGCGAGGTCGGCGCGCAAAATCGTTTCCAAAGCCTGTTGTTGCGCCATCGGCGTTTTATCACGCCAATCGTGATGCGCAAAGGCCATTTCGGCTTTTCGCTGCACGACTTGCACCGGTTCTTTCACGCCCTCCCAAACAAAAGCCGCGCGCAAAACGGCATGATGTTCCACCACGCGCTGCCACGCGCGCTGAAACGCCGATACGTTCAACGTGCCGCTTAACGTGAACAACGCCTGATTGCAATACAAACCGGTTTCCGGCGACGACAGGCTATGAAACAACAGGCCCTGTTGCAACGGCGCGAGCGGGTAAATGTCTTCAACGTTTTCTAAACGCATGATTCGTCTTTATTCATCATGACAAATTAGTTTTTTGACCTCGCGATAGCCGCGGCAATATTTTCAAGATCATTTTGATCCCAGCTAAAATCCGCAAAATCCGACGCCGAAAAATCTTTGGCGTCAGCGGCCTGACCGTGTTGAATGATCGCGCGCAACTGCGCCATAAAATTTTGGGCGAGTTTGGCAATTGTCTCGCGGCGATGCAGATTCTCGCTGTACGACCATTCGATTTGCAGGCAGCCGCGAATCACCGTGCCGACGATTTCCAACACGTGGCTGCGAATGCCGGCCGGGCTGCGGTCGCAAATATTGGTTTCCTGCACGAGGCCGAACAGCGACGATTCTTGCAGCGTTTGGTCGAACTGGCCGAGGTAATTGAAATTAATTTGCGCCGCCGGCAGCCGTTGCATTTTTGCCGCGATTTCCGGATTGCGCTGCCAATAACGCAGCAAACTATAATTGAACCCGCGATTCGGAATGCGGCGCAATTGCTCTTTGACGCCGCGCAACGTCGCGCCAGGGTCGGCAGCGTTCTCCAGTTTTAGCAGCACTGGATAGAAAATCGTGAACCAACCGACGGTGCGCGACAAATCCACACCCGTAAAAATATCTTCGCGACCGTGGCCTTCCATGTCAATCAACACCGATGGCTCGCCCGTCCATTCGGCAAAAGTCTGCGCCAGCGCCGTCAACAGCACGTCGTTGATTTGCGTGTTATAAATCTTTGGCACTTCCTGCAACAGCGCGCGTGTTTCGTTCTCGTCAAGCGCGAGTTTGATCGTGCCCGTCGATTCTTCGGTGTTGGCCGAAAGATCGTTTGAGCAATCAAACGGCAGCGCCGGCGGTTGTGTTGGAATCACCGACAGCCAATAATCCAACTCGCCACGAACGTTGGGCGATTGCGCATATTCCGCCAACTGCTCGGCCCAATATTTAAAGGAAGTGGTTTTCGCCGGCAGTTGCAGCGGCGCGTTGCGGCGCAATTGCTCCAACAAAGTTTGCAAATCTTCCAGCATGATGCGCCACGACACGATGTCGCACACGAGATGATGCAACACCCACAGCAGATACGGCGTTTGTCCGGCGCCGCGCTCGAATAAAACAAAACGCATCAGCGGGCCGTGCGCCAGATTGAGTTGGGCCTGAAAAGACTTTGTTTGTTTTTCGATTGCGGCAAGCTGCGCCTCGCCCGACAACGCCGAGAGATCGACGCGATCAAACGGCGCGGCGGCAGACGCAACGTCAACTATCGTTTGTTGCCAGCCGGCATCGCGCGTGTAGCGCATGCGCAGCGCGTCGTGCTGCTCCAAAAGTTTTTGCGCGGCGCGGCGGAAATGCGCCTCCGTCACCTCGCCGCGAATTTCCAAAAGCAGCGAGACGTTCCAGTGATCGGGCGCGGGAAGTTCCTTTTCGAAAAACCAACGCTGAATCGGCGTGAGCGGCAGCGCGCCGGTGACGGCATGTTGCTCGGCGTGAATCGTTTGCGCGGCGCCCGTGACTTTCGCCAGCTCGGCAATGGTTTGATGCTGGAAAAGCTGCACCGGCGTGAACCGCAAACCGGCGCGATTGGCCTTCGAAATAATTTGAATGCTGAGGATCGAGTCGCCGCCGAGTTCAAAAAAATTGTCGTGAATGCCGACTTTGGCGACGCGCAAAACTTCCGCCCAAATTTCCGCCAGTTTTTTCTCGACCCCGCTTTGCGGAGCAACAAAATTTTCTTCCAATTCGGGCCGTTCCTCGCCGGGATCGGGCAAAGCACGGCGGTCAATTTTGCCGTTGGGATTTTTCGGCAAACTGTCGAGTTTCACGAATTGCGCCGGTACCATGTAATCCGGCAATCTTTCTGCAAGGTAATGGCGCAACTCGGCAATGCTCGCCGGTTGCTCCGGACTCAGCGCAACATAAGCGATCAAACGTTTGCTGCCACCAGGCGCAGTCGTGCTGAGCGCAGTCGAAGCACGCGCTTCGACTGCGACTTCGCGCACACTTGGATGTTGGCCGATGACGGCTTCGATTTCTTCCAACTCGATGCGAAAGCCGCGAATCTTGACTTGATTGTCGATGCGGCCGAGAAATTCAATGTCGCCGTTCGGCAGATGGCGCGCGAGATCGCCGGATTTGTAGAGCCGCTCTCCCGGCTTTGAACTAAACGGATGCGGAATGAATTTTTCCGCGGTCAAATCCGGACGTTTCCAATAGCCTTTGGCAAGCGCGTCGCCGCCGAAATAAACTTCGCCGGGAATGTTGAGCGGCTGCGGCTGCTGATTGGCATCGAGCACGTACATTTGCGCGTTGGCTATCGGATCGCCGACCGGCGCGAGATTCAACGTTTGTTGCAGGCAATCATAAACGCTGCTGAACACCGTGGTCTCGGTTGCGCCGTATTCGCTGAAGAGCGCCGTATCGGGAAGCGTTTCCTTATGTTGATCGACCATTTTTTTCGGACAAGCTTCGCCGGCCACGATCACGGTTTGCAAACAATTAATTTGTTGCGTTTTTGCATACTCCAAAATCAGCGCATAAAGCGAAGGCAGGGTCAACAAATGAGAAATTTGATGTGCTTCGACAATTTCCGTCAGCTCGACCATGTTCTTTTGTTGCGCCTCCGGAACCAGGAATAGCGCGCCGCCTTCGCACAGCGTCCAGAAAATGCCGACCACCGAGCTGTCGAACGACAGCGACGAGAGCAATAAAAATTTGTGCACCGGCTGTTTGAAATAAGCGATGCGCGCCAGATTTGAAATGATCAAATCCTGATGGCTGATCATCACGCCCTTGGGTTTGCCCGTCGAGCCGGAGGTATAAATGATATAAACGAGATTTTCCGGAATGACGCTGGCCGCTGGATTTTCTTGGCTTTTTTTAGCAATCGAATCCCCATCGACGTCGAGATAAACGAATTGCAATTTTAAATTTTCAATTTTTAATTGAAAATTTTCAATGGTTGATTTTTTCGTCAACACCACCGGCGCTTGCGTATCGGTGAGCATAAATTCCAAACGCTCTTTGGGATACGCCGGGTCGAGCGGCAAATATGCGCCGCCGGCTTTGAGAATGGCGAGCACGCCGATGATCATTTCCAACGAACGCTCGAGGCAAATGCCCACCAACACATTTGGCCCAACTCCCATCGCCAATAAGTGATGCGCCAACTGATTGGCGCGCGCATTCAGCGCGCCATACGTTAAAATTTGCTCGTTGAAAATCACCGCAACCCGATCCGGCTCGCGGCGCGCTTGCTCTTC
>CAYZFF010000126.1:0-10735 GCA_964477305.1 uncultured Cytophagia bacterium | reverse complement strand
CTCGATATTTATCGCGGCGAGACGATGGTGATTCTTGGGCGCTCCGGTTGCGGCAAGAGCACGCTGCTGCGGCACATCGTCGGCTTGGCGAAGCCGTCTTCGGGCGAGATCATTATTAAAGGATACGACATCGCCAAGTTGAGCGAAGAAGAAATGACGCCGGTGTTGCGCAAGATCGGCATGTTATTTCAGGGCGCGGCGTTGTTCAACTCGATGACGGTCGGTGAGAATGTTGCGATGCCGTTGCGCGAGCACACGAAATTGGAAGCCTCGACGGTCAAAATTATGATGCGCATGAAACTGGAGCAAGTCGGGCTGGGCGGGTTTGATGATTTTATGCCGGCGCAGCTCAGCGGCGGCATGAAGAAGCGCGCCGGACTCGCTCGCGCCATTGCGATGGATCCAGAAATTTTATTTTGCGACGAGCCCTCCGCCGGACTCGACCCCGTGGTGGCGGTGGGAATCGATCAGCTTATTATCAAACTCAATCAAGCGTTGAAAATGACCATCGTCGTGGTGACGCACGAATTGTCATCAGTGTTTTTGATTGCGGATCGCATTGCGATGTTGCACAATGGCAGCGTTCTCGCCATCGGCACGCCGGAAGAATTACGCGCCAATTCTGATCCGATTGTACAGCAGTTTTTAAATCGCGAGGCGGATGAGGAGAAGATTGATCGTACGGAATATTTAAAATCACTGGTAGAAGGATAATTTTTATACTCCTACTCTTACTCTTTCTCCTACTCATACTCGCTTTGAATGAGCGTGAAATGAGTAAGAGTATGAGTGCGAGTAGGAGTAAGAGTACAATTAAGAGTCAGAGTGCATGGAATACCGTTCAAACGAAATTAAAGCGGGTATTTTAGTCATTGTCGCGTTTGCCGTGTTTGTCGCGTTTCTTGTGGCGATGGCGAAAGTGGATTGGGAGCGAAAAGAGAAAACCTACACGGCGCGGTTCAGTTACGTCGGCGGTATCGAGGCCGGCTCGCTGGTGCGCTTCGGCGGATTTTTGGTCGGCACGGTGACGGACGTCAATATCGCGCCGGATGACAAAACCAAGCTGGAAATCAAGCTCACGGTCGATGATCGCGTGCCGGTGCGGATTGACTCCGAAGCGTTCATGTCTTCGATCAGCTTGATGAGCGATTTTTATATCGAGATCACCACAGGCTCACCCAACGCGGAGTTGTTGCCCTCCGGCAGCATGTTGCGCAGCCGCGATGTGCCCTCGTTCACGCAACTCAGCGAGCCGTTCGTGCAATTGAGCGACCAACTTGAAACGCTGCTGATTCGCGTCAATGATCTGCTGCGGGATGAAAACCGGGCGCACATTTCCAATATGCTGGCCAACACCGACACGCTGCTGGAGAAAAGTGCTGGAAATATCGCGGGCATTATCGCCAACATGAATGCGCTGACGCTGCAATTCCAAGGCCTCAGCGGCAAGCTCGATAAAATGATGGCGACCAACACCAGCGCGTTGGAGAACACATTGGCGCAGCTTAACACGACGATGGCGCGCGCCGACACGCTGTTGTTGTCGCTCAACCGCGCGACGCAATCTATGGACGGCATGGTTTCGCAAAATCAGTCGAGTTTTTACGAAGCGATGCAAAGCCTGCAAGACGCCTCGCAGCATTTCGAGCAATTCAGCCGCTCGATTAAAGAACGCCCGTGGAATCTCGTGCGGAAGTCCAACCCACCGGAACGGAAACTACCTTAAAAAGAGCGAAAATGAAGATTAGTCAAGCGTCAACTTTATATCATTCTGGAAGAAGCTTTTTACAATTCACGGCGAGCGCTGGCGGCAAAAAAGATTCCTCCGGAATGACATTTTACCCTGCTCTGGTGAAGATCAAGAGCGAAGAAATGCATTCGCCCAACTTTACGCGGCAGTTTGCTTTTTGCCTTGCGCTTTTTGTCTTTTGCTTTTTGCTCCAAAGCTGCGGCGGGGTGCCGGAAACTTTTTATTACACATTAGCTTTTGAGCCGGATAAAAAACTCAACGACGGTTACGCGCCCTTGTCCTTTGCTTTGGGAGTGGAAAAATTTCAATCTGAAGTGATTTACGATGATGATCGCATTATTTATCGCGACTCACCGTTTGAAGTAAAATATTATTTTTATCGCCGCTGGGTCGCGCCGCCACGGCATCTGTTTACTGAAAAAGTGGTCAGCTACCTTGCGGACAGCAGGTTGTTCGAGACGGTTACCACTTACCCGACGCCGGCAAATGTGAAATATATTTTGAGCGGGCGTCTGTTGGCCTTCGAAGAATGGGACGAGCAGAACAACTGGTTTGGCAAAGTTGCTTTTACGGCGAGCCTCCAAGAACCAGCGACGCGGCGAGTTGTTTGGCAGGGAAAATTTGAGCATCTGCAACCCGTAGCTAAAAAAATTCCATCTGCTGTCGTTGAAGCGCTTAGTTTAAGCACGAAAACGTGTTTAGATAAGTTATCGCAGACCCTGGTCAATGAATTGAGTGCGCAGAAAACTAACCAATAGTTTTGGGTTCATTTTGAACCCATGGTTTGGGATCAAAATGAGGCGCTGGGTGGTTTTTCAAAAAACGCTGAATTATTTTTTATCTTAAATAATTGAAAATACAAAGGGCTTTATGATATGAGAAAGCGAGGTTTTTTGGTATGATGCTTGTACACAAAATAAGCATAGGACACTCGACGGAGACCGGTAACTCCCCTAATTCCGGTCCGTCACCACTCAAAAACCGAGCTTAATTGACTTAATCGGCCAGCCCCTATCCCGGTATTGTCAACGCTCGGTTTTTTATTTCCCCCCACAATAAAATTGCCTCCATTGCGTTTATTTGAGTAAACGGTCGACCGCAATATGTCTGTAGACGATTCCGAGCTGATTCGCAATTTTCAAAACGGCAACGAGGAAGCGTTCGCAGCGTTGGTGCAAAAATATCAACGCCCGCTGTTCACGTTTCTTTTGCGGCTGGTGGGTAACCAACAGAACGCCGAAGATTTATTTCAGGACACTTTCGTGCGCGTGCTGCGAGCGTTGCCGGGCTACAAAGAAGATGGCCGTTTCTCCGGCTGGCTTTTTGGCATTGCGAATAATTTGGCCGTCGACCTGCTGCGCCATCGGCGCGTGCACCGCGGCCATTTTCAGGATGATGCTGACGCGCTGGCGGCGGCGATTGATTATCACAGCGCCACCGATGCCGAAGTGGAAAAAGCGGAGTTGGCCCATTTGCTTGAAAACGCCGTGCAGCAATTATCCGAGAAGCAGCGGCAAGTTTTTTTGCTGCGTCAGCACGGTGAAATGAGTTTCAAAGAAATCGCCGAGAAACTCGGTGAGCCGCTCAACACGGTGCTGAGTCACATGCACTATGCGGTGACGAAATTGCGCCAACAATTGAGGTATGCCGATGTCTAATACCGTTACAACTTTTCCCTGCCGCGATTTTCCGCTGCAGATGTGGCTATGGTTGAGCGATGAACTGCCTGCGGCTGAAAAAGAATTCTGGCAACTGCATTTGCAAAGTTGCGCCCGTTGTCAGGAGGTTTTCAATAACGCGCAATCGGTGCAAGAGCAATATGCCAGTCTGCCGCTTTACGACGCACCGGCGCCAGTGATCCACAAGATTATCCAGCGGGCGCAACCGCCGCGGCGCTCGGCCTGGTGGGAAGCCTTTGTGCGCCGTTATCACATTTTTTTTGACTTCAGGCCACGGCTGGCATTTGCCGGTGCTGTGTTCGCGATTTTAGTATTGGGTTTTCACTATCTGGCTTTTCAGCAGCCAACCCAATCCGCCTGGGAAGCCGAGGTATTTGATACTCGAGCCGAAGCGCTGGCTAACACACTCTTGAAATATGAGGTGTTTGGCAGCGGTGAGTTCCGCCAAGATGGGTTTGAGCCAGTGGCACAATTTTCATGGGATGAACAAGCGACGGGCTTGCGCACCAGCATTGCAGCGCTGGAGAATGAATTGCAAAATTCAAAATTGTAAAGATTGTTGCTGGTTAACGGTTTTGCTTTTTTAAAGTGAAACCAGTGTTTTGCTGGTAACCATTTTTGACCGCGAATCAACGCCAATGAGCGCTAATGTTTGCATTCGCGTGAATTCGCATTTGATTGCGGCTTGTCTATGTTAAGGAAATATCTGGAGAGTTAAAAATGAAAAACCGATCTTTGTTTTTTGTGATGCTGTTGATTTGGGGGCTGGTTATGCTTGAACACAGTTTGGCTCAAGAGAAGGTGGCACCCCATACGCCGCGCGCCGACGCGCCTTTTCAAGGAAGAAAGCCGCCACTGGCGCCATTACCGGAAAATTTTGTTTTGACGCCCGAACTGGAAAAAGAGGCGCTCGATTATCTGGCGCAAATCAACCCGATGGAAGCGCAGGATCTGCAACGATTCAAGCTTGTCGACCAACGGCGTTATACCATGCGGCTGAAGGCGGTTTTGGATGAAAAAGCGCGCCTGGAGGTTTTTCAAAAGGATGATCCGGTGCGATACGAGCGCGAAATGAAAATTCGCGACCTCGAGCGGCAGAGCCGCGAGCTATCCGAGAGTTATCGCAAGAGTTCGGATGAGGCGACGCGCCGGACGACACGCACGAATCTGACCAACGTGATTGCGCAACTGTTCGATTTGCGCGAAATGAACCGCCAGGATGAAGTGAAACGCATGGAAATGGATTTAAGGCGATTGAAAGAGACGCTGGAACAGCGCCAAAAAAATCGCGTTGGCATTATCGAAAAGCGGATTCAGCAACTGACCGGTGAAGCCGGCGCGATGGAATGGGAATAAATGCTATTACGCTCGTCTGTCGTGATGCCTTTTTAAGGCATCACGACGACGAGTTTTTTCTCTCACTTTTCATAGAACGGGGTACTCAAAATTCTCCAAAAGCGATGGCCCGGTCCAATTTTTTTGTGATTTTAATTTTTTTGTATTATTTTGTACTCGCCCTTTCCGGTACAGGGTTTATGCCCCACGGCGGGCAGGTTTTGCGCAAGCGGGCGTGGGGCCGTTCGTAAATTCAGTAAAATGCAAAAGAAGTTTTCCGGCAAAAATCTTGCAGTGTGGCATCAAATAAACGTGCCCTTTGGTTGGAGAATGTCAAATGTTCGAGAGACGGTCATCACCTCGAAATGACCGCGCTATTTTTTATCTTTTTTTTCACGTAAGGACAACAACGGATTTTTTTCCGTCACGTTGCCCGCAGATGGCGTATTTTGCCCCAAAGAAAATTCTCTCAACAACCCGAAAGCGTTTCATCCCCGCTTTTATTATTGGAATTCTATTTTTTCTCTTTAATAATTTTCCCGTTTTGTTCGCACAGGAGCCAAGCACTGCTCCAATTGATTCGACGGCGCTGACTTCAACCGCAACCTCAGCTTATGAAATTGATCGCTTTCGGTTGTTGCGCTGGGCCCGGGCTCATCAAGATACGAGCGCGCGCGATTTCATGTTGCAGACTTTGGATTTGCTCTCCGAAGCCGACAAGTTTGCCCGCCAACAGGATTATCTCACCGCCCAACTTATCCTCGACACGGCGTTGGGGCTAACGGGATTGCGCCCCGAGGCGCTGATCCCGACTCAACTTTCGGCGCTACCGCTTGAACCGCAGCCGTTATCCTCAGCGCCAAACGCCAATTCCGAATGGCGTCGTGAAGTTTTGTTCGGCGTCGATCTTTGGCAACAGAAATATGAGCTGGGCGCTTTTTCCGCCGACACCATGTTTTCCGATGGCAATCCGTTCGTCGGTGTCCGGTTTAGCTTCAATCATAATCCCGCCACGAATTTGAATCAGCAAAACTCGCTGTATTCTAAACTGCCTGTGATAGCCGAGAATCGAGCTTTGAATATTGACGCCTACGCGCTACTCAAATCCAGCCGCGATTATTTCAGCGGTGAAATTGAGTTCAATGCGCGACAGTCGCTCGGCAGCGGTTCCTATTGGCGTCTGCAAAATCGTCTTGAGGGCACCAGTTACCAGCGCGACTTCGATTTACAATATTGGCAAAATGTTACTTCCGCGTTGGCGGTAGCCGAAATCAATAAAAATTTTCGTTTGGAAGTCGCAGATGAATTTCGGTGGCGGCGCTATCGCGAACAAAACGACTTTTATCCAAATTACATTCAGAATCGCGCCGGTTTGGGCGTCGTGTTTAACCCGGCTTACACCACGCGCTTGGATGCGCGCTACAATTACACGGTGCAGGCGCATGATCTGTGCTCCTCACACGATTATTTGGAGCATCGCGTCGAAACTTCGATTTTCCAAAATAGTTCGGCAAATTCTTCTGTTCAGTTAGAAAATATTTGGCGTAATCGCATTTATCCCAACGCTGCGGCCAATGATGGCTGCAGCAATGCATACCAGAAAACCTACCAGGAAGAATACGCGCGTGCTGATTTGCGCTTGGGATTGGTCGAGGCGTTAGCGCTGCGCATTGACGGCGATTTTGTGTTGCGCCAGTACGAAACGCCGAGCGACTCCATTCCGGATTTTCTCGGCGCAACGGTCAATCCGCAATTGCAATTCAGTCTGTCGTCAAGTTTTCAAATTCGCGCCGGTTATCTCTATGCGCTGCGCGTTTATGAAAGTGATATTATTCAGCCCAGCCGGAGCGGCAGTTCAGCTCCGGCAACGAATTTTTCATTTTATGAGGATTATTATTCGCACGGCTTTACCTTGGGCATCGATCTGATTCGCACGGACGGCTTGTTGCTCAGTCTTAATGAGAATTTTGAAATGCGCACCTATCCCAATTCCACGGCGAGCAACACTGCTGATCTGGGGCTGTTTTCGTACACGGATCGCAATATCAACTCGCTGCTGTTGTTTTTTTCGTGGAGTTTCCGCCCGCGTTGGCAGGCCAATGTACTGGCCAATTTTGATAATGACCACAGCCGCGTCGACGATCAAAGCGACTCGCGCAATACCCTCTTTGCCATTGATCTGGGCTACTCGTTTTAATTTCCCGCCGGGCAAGCTGCAACTTTGTCACCATTTTTTCGTTAATACTTCCACTCGGAACGGAAACTCACGCGACAAGTTTTGCAATTAAATTAAGCGAGCGAGGTGCTTATGGAAAATAACCGGACCCGGCTACTGATTGGCGGCGGGCTGCTGCTCATCGGCCTGATCTCATTGCTGAAAAATTTGGATATTTTTTATTTGAGCGAAGAATATGTGCTCAGTCTGATTTTTGCCGGCGTCGGCGTCATGCTGTTGCAGCATGGCCGGGCCACGGCGGCAGCGCCGCGGCAATGGACGTTCTATTTGGGTGCCGCACTGGTGGCCGTCAGCGCCATTATTTTCATCGCCGAAAATCGTTTTTTACCTGATCAGACGGTGGCGACTTTGGTGCTGTGGATCTTCGCCGGACTGCTGTTTCGGGTTTATCAGCACGCGCCCAATAAAAATTGGTGGGTGTTGTTGTTCGCCGGCCCGATGTTTACCGTCGGCCTGGTCGTGTTACTGGAAGGATTTCGCTTATTGCGCGGTGATATTATCGGTGTCCTGCTGATGTTTGGTTTTGCGGCCACGTTTGCTTACCTGTATTTTTTGCGCTCTCCCGAACGCAAGCTCGATTGGGCAAAATTTCCGGCTACGGTTTTCTTTCTGATTGGGGTGTTTATTTTTCTAGCGCGGGAATTCCACGGCATGATTCCATTTTTTCTTTCCGGTGTTTTTATTCTCACCGGACTCTACATGATATACCGCACAGTGCGCACGGATTTTGGCTCGTCGAAGCCGGAGCCGCCCAGCATGCCGACAGAATTGCCTCAAGCCGGATAAACCGATTTTGTTTTAGCGAACGATGTGAGATTTTTAAAATGGGCCGATGATTAAAAATTATCGGCCCATTTTATTTTTATATTGAGAATACCGTTTCGCCGCCGGCGGTTTGGGCTTTAGCAAATAGGGCGTGATTGTTTTATGCCTATCTTGACTTTGGACAGTCGCCTTTATTATATTATCTAAATGAAAGCCACCCGATTCACCTCGACCTCCTTTTCTTCAGATGTTATTACTGAAATCATTCCTTCTGAACCTTCAATCCAAATCGCTGCGAAAGACGGCCCTGGCGTTTTCCAGCGCAAGCTCATTTATTTACTCGCCACCGGCCATTTCGTCAATGACGCCTACACCGGTTTGTTGTCGCCGTTGTTGCCTTTATTGATGGAGCGTTTGAGTTTCCCTTTGAGCCGGGCAGGCATTTTGGCTTCAGTCCTCTCCGTTTCAACTTCGCTGTCGCAGCCGATTTTTGGCGCGCTCAACGATCGTTTTAATCAGCGTTTTTTTGTCTTCCTGGGGCCATTGCTCACTGGCGTGTTCATTTGCAGTCTCGGTTATGCGTCTTCGTATGTCTTGTTGATCATTCTGCTGTTGTTATGCGGGCTCGGCTCGGCAATTTTTCATCCCTCGGCGGCCACGATGGTGAGTCGCATCAGCGGCCCCCGTAAAGAATGGGGCATGAGTCTCTTTATTACCTCGGGAAACATTGGACATGCGATGTCGCCATTGTTTGTCGTGCCGCTGGCGATGGCGCTTGGATTGCAATCGCTGCCACTCTTGATTTTTCCCGCGTTGCTCATTGCCCTGTTGCTTTTCCATCGGCTGCCGCAACCGGCAACATTGTCGATTCAATCGAAAGATTTTTCGCCCACCGGCCATTTAAAAAATCCACGGCGGCTGTTGGCGCTGCATGTTGCCATCTCGATCTTGCGGTCGGTGATGATCACCGGATTCAACACGTTTATTCCCGTCTATTTGCACTCGCGCGGGCATTCGTTGTTTATGGCGGGCTTTGCCACAACGATTTTTCAATTTATCGGCGCGCTCGGTTCTTTATTTAGCGGCCATTTTGCGGCGCGTTTTGAACGCCGGCGTCTCATCATCATCACCTTACTGGCCGCCGCGCCGTTGCTCGCAGGTTTTATCTATTTTTCCGGAGGGGTGGCGCTGCTGGCTTTGGCGTTGAGCGGCATCTTGCTGTATTTTTCCTTTCCCTTGAATGTGGTGATGGCGCAAGAACTTTATCCGCACCGCGCCAGCATGGTTTCGGCGCTGATGATTGGCGTCACCTGGGGACTCGCCGGCCTGTTCATGACACCATTAGGATTCATTGCCGAAAAAGTCGGTTTGCAAAGTGCATTATCAACTTTAGCGATATGCGGCTTGGTGGCCGCCGCGCTCGCCGTATTTCTGCCCAAAGAACCGATGCTGGTAACGGAGAAAGGTTGAATTTTTTGCATGAAAGTTGAATTGATCAACCATCTCACCGGCGCGCAAATCGCCGAACTGCACGCGCTCTACCAATCCGAATGGTGGACCACAGGCCGGACACCCGAAGAGACTCGGCGCGTCGTTCAGCAGTCGGATATCATTGTGGCGTTCTGTGAAAACGACACCAAACGCTTGGTTGCTTTCACCCGCGTTCTTACCGATTATATTTACAAAGCGCTGGTGTTTGATGTCATCGTCGCCGAATCTTATCGTGGGACAGGGTTGGGAAAACAACTGCTTGATGCCGTCGTGCAGCATCCCGAGTTGAAATCGGTGCGGCATATTGAACTGTATTGCTTGCCGGAGCTAATGCCGTTTTATCAGAAATGGGGTTTCACGGCGGAATTGGGTGAATTGAAATTTATGCGACGGACAACGTGACACCGGCGGCCTCGCCCGTCACGAGGCTTCTAAAACCTGTCACTGCGAGCGTTCTGCAGCGAAGCAGTCTTTTTCGCTACAAGAAGATCGCTTCGGCAGAAGACGCCTCGCGGTGACATTTTTTTACATGCTGCCCATTCTTGAGTATATGAAAATTCTCCTCGTCAATCAATCCGAAGTTGCCAAGTGGCTGCCGATGCGCGAGTGTCTCGACGTGATGGTTGGCGCTTTTAAAATGCTTGCCTCCGGAAACACCATCTTGCCGCTACGCCCGATTATGTGGTTGCCGGAACGGGTCGGTGCGCTCGCGATGATGCCGGCGTACATGAAAGACATTAACGCGATGGGCTTGAAAGTACTCACGCTTTTTTCCGGCAATCACGGCACCCAATATGATTCGCATCAAGGTGCGGTGTTGCTTTGTGAAGCGACCCACGGCAGTTTGCTCGCGATCATGGATGCCACGGCCATCACCGCAATTCGCACCGCGGCAGTGAGCGGATTGGCGACACAATTGCTTGCGCGTGAAGACGCCGGCGAATTAGCGATTCTTGGAGCAGGCACGCAAGCGCGTACGCACCTCGAAGCGATGTTGCTTGTGCGAAAAATCACCCGCGTACGGGTGTGGAGCCGGAACCCGCAGCATGCACAAAAATTTGCCGAACGCGAGTCTCGCCGGCATAATATCAAAATCGAATCCTTCGCAACGGCGCGCGAAGCTATCATCGACGCAGATATCATTTGCACAACGACAGCGGCCAAAGAACCGGTGGTGTTGGGCGAGTGGCTCAAACCTGGCGCGCATATCAACGCCGTCGGCGCCTGCACGCCGAACACACGCGAACTCAACACGAATGCAGTGTTGAAATCGCATTTGATCGTCGACCGCCGCGAATCGGCGTTGCATGAAGCTGGAGATTTTATTATCCCCCAAAACGACGGCGCGCTCGACGACACGCACATTCGCGGTGAACTCGGCGAAGTCCTGCTCGGACAAATTCACGGACGAACTTCGCCGGAGCAAATTACATTATTTAAATCTCTCGGCTTGGCGATTGAAGATTTGGCCGCGGCGCA
>CAYZFF010000125.1:0-10783 GCA_964477305.1 uncultured Cytophagia bacterium | reverse complement strand
GCAAAGCGTTGCAAGCGCGCATCGCGAATCTCAAAGTCGAATAAAAAGAGTCGCGCGACTGAAAGCTTGGCGTTGCGTTCTCATCGGAAAACTATTTCAAAAATAAAAAGCCGGTCTCACCAGAGGACCGGCTTTGGGTCTCACGCCAATCAATTGATTAAAGCGCTTGCTGAAAACTCAACACATACCGAAACTTCAATTCGTCTTCATTGGCGCGCGGCCGGCTCACCCACAGCGGAAAATCCAGGCGAATCGTATAATTCGTGCCGAGGATGAAAGAGTACCACGCATCCGGAACGGTTTTATTGAAGGTGATGCCGAGTCCGGCGTCTGCCAGCGTTTGCGATTCGTCTTGTAAATTTTTGAGACGCCCACCGTCAAAAAACGCTGCGATTGTCGAAGTGCCCAGCACTGGCGCGAGCAATTTTCCCAAAATAGGCAAGCGCATCATTTTGCGCAATTCAATATTCGCCGCCGCTAAACTTTTGCCGGCGCGTTCGGGTTGATCAAAATAACCGCGCAAATTGCCGCCGCCGGGGCGATGATAATGCGCCTCCGCCGGCAGGCTGCCGCGGCTGCGCAAATAGAAACTGTCGAATTGCTCAAACGGCGTTGCCTCAAACGCGTAGAAAAGATGCTGAAGGGGTTTGTCGTCTTCCTGCCGTAAAAACGTTCCGTGAAAAATTCTAAAATAAAACCCGTCGCCGCGCGAGGCCGGAATCCAAAAGCGCAACCCGCCCTGCAAACGCGTAAACTCCGCGTCGCTGCCCCATGCGGCGTTGGCGTGCCGAATTTCATAACCGAATAAGCTCCGCCAGATAACGCCGCGCGGATTCACATTGAAATTTAAATAAACCTGATTCACTTTGCCGGGGCTCCACGTCGGCGTGGCAACAATGCCGTCGTCCACTTCCACGCGGCGAAAAGCATATTTCGCGTCTGCCGCCGGCAGTTCGGAATAATTTGCGCCAATCGTCAAATTATACGTTGGCGGCGTGAACATCCCGCGCGACCACGAGCCGCGCAAACTCACCTCGCCGCTGCGGCGTCCTTCAAGTTTGGCCAGACTCGCTTGATAATTCCAGTGCGGATGAAAACTGTTGCCGAAGCTAAAGCGGCCATCCAGCTCGGAAGAATTGGGGCCGTACCACGCGGCCAGACCGAGCCGTCGCGTGTTGCGATACTGGCCGTTGAAACGCATACCGAAGCGCAACCCGTCAATATCATTATAATACAAACTGGGTTTATAAGTGACCACGTAAGCATCAGGAGGATTATAGTTCCACAAGCGCGGGTATTCTGGAATGAACTCAACATGCATCGTGCCGTGGCCGCGGCGGCTTTTATCCATGATTTGATCGTTCGGATCGAGTGCGGGGTGGCGCGGTTCGACTTCCGTTACAAATTGCACCGAGCCTTTTTTCTCTTTGCCGTCCCAGCGCTGCCGGACTTTTTCATTATTCACCAACGCCAGTTCCACCTCCACCGGCATGATGCCCTCATCGTTGCGCTTGACTTCGACTACGGTTTGCCATTTGCCATTTGCCGTTTGCTTTTTCTCAACGTTGCCCAGTGAATAATCGACAAGCTTCGCTTCATGCAGCCATTGTTGAAAAAACCAATCCAAATCCATGCCGCTGACGTCTTCGCAAACCTGTTGGAAGCGCGCTTCATTCACATGCTTTAGCGCCCAGCGCGTGAAATATTCCCGGCAAATTTTATTGAACGTCTCCTCGCCCACCACATAGCGCAGCATTTCATAAAAAATCGAACCTTTGGTGTACGCGTTAGTGCCGTAGCTCATGCCGTTTTTAAATTTATACGAATACAGTGAAATCGGCTCGTTATAACCGCTGGTCATGTAGTTCAAAGCCCAGCCGCGATTGCTGGCATTGTCGGAATCTTTGGGACGATGGCGTTCCAACCAGGATTTGTTTTCGCGCGTCCCCTCATTTTGCTGCCCGCGTGATTCAAAATACCAGCGCGTTTGAAACGTCGTGAAACCTTCGTCGAGCCAAGCTTCTTTTTGTTCGTTATTGCCGAAGATCCCGTAAAAATAAATGTGCCCGACTTCATGCAGAATAAGGCCCTCGCTGTCCGACGAGTTCATGACGAGCATCGGATATTCCATGCCGCCGCCGAGCAGGCCGTGGGTGATCGTCAATTGCGGATAGGGATAACGCCCAAATTTGGTTGAGAGCCATTCCAGCGCCCGCTGGCCGCGCTCGGTCACAACTTTGGACCAGTCAGATTTGGCGGCGCTCCGAAACAGCGCATGCACTGGAATCCCATCATACTCGCCGCGCTCATAGAGAAAATCCGACGAGGTGATCCACGCAAAATCGTGCACGTTCTCGGCATGAAAAGAAACGCGCCGGCGCGGTTGCGTTTTCATTTTTTCAGCGAGAGCGGTTTTCATCTCAACATGCTTTTTCTCCCATTCCACCGCCGCGAGCGAGGTGTCAACTTGCACCAGCGACCAACCCGGGTCGCCTTCAGTCACCGCCCCGGTGGCGCCGACAATATAATCAAACGGGACCTCAATCGTGACGTCGAAAGTGCCAAACTCGCCATAAAATTCCCCTTGCAAATGAAACGGCGTCGGATGCCAACCTTCTTCATCATAAACGCAGAGTTTGGGATACCATTGCGCAAAATCAAATTGATGGTCTCGATAGCCGGAACGATCTTGAAATTTTTTCACTTTCTGTTTAAAAGCCAACTCGATCCGGATTTCCTCGCCGGGTTGCAACGGCGCCGGCAATGCGGCTTCGAGAATGGTGTCCTCAATTTTAAAAGCGCTGACTTTGGTCTCCGCGTTGTTTGTCTTTGGCGGGAATAAACGAAACTCGGTGATATCAATCCAGCCGCCGTCCGCTTCGTTGGAAAGAATGCGGAAATAAGCTTTCTCCGCTTCTTTCCCGTAAGTGGATTGATTGTTGCGAAAAGCATTGGGATAAAGATACATGTAAATTTTATCAAGGGTGTTCGGCGAGTTGTTGCGATAGAGAATGCTGGAAGTGCCGGTGAGCATTTTCGTGTCGGGATCAAGGGTTACGTTCATTTGATAATGCACGAATTGCTGCCAGTAATGATCGTCTCCCGGCGGCGGGTTAATTGCACTTTGTGCAGTAAAACTTAAACCCAGCCAGGCTAAAACCAAGTTTCGGGTGAGGCTTTTGCCAACCGCGCGCATACTCTTTCTCTCCTTCCTCAAGGTGATGGTAAAGTTTTCTTCGATTTAGATGCGAGGCGAGCTTACAGAAAATGCATGGAATCCACAAAAAATTCGTGAAAATCACTGCGTTCGGAAATTTCGACGTAGCCGACCTCGGCGGCGAGGCATTCGGCTTTGCGCCGCGCCTCCTGGGAAAGCAGCACGGCTTCGGCGCCGGCGAGCGCCGCATTGCCTATAAATTTAATGCGCTCGACGGGCACGCGTGGCACCAGGCCGCTGTCAACGGCATCTTGCCCGCGCACGTGATTGCCGAAGGCGCCGGCAATATAAACATGTTGAATATCTTCGGGCTTCACCTGTAACTCTTGCATTAAAATTTTGATGCCGGAAGCGATCGCGCTTTTCGCGAGCTGCACTTCGCGAATATCTTTTTGCATGAGCATGATCGCTTTCTCATCATCGAGTTTGGCAATGGCGATATGATTCGCGCCGTTCTCGTGCGGCACAATGCGGGCTTTAAGTTTGGCGCTCATCAGCGCCGGCATTTCTGTTGGATGCAAAATTCGTCCGGTTTTATCGATCACGCCGGCGCGCACAAATTCGCAGACGAGATCGAGCAGGCCGGAGCCGCAAATGCCAATCGGTTCGGCGCCGCCGATGGTGCGAAATTGTAAATCGCCGTTCATAATTTCCGCCCGCTCAATCGCGCCACGCGCGGCGCGCATGCCCCATGTGATGTACGCGCCTTCCCACGCCGGGCCCGCCGGCGAAGAGCAGCAAAGCAATTTATTTTTTGAGCCGAGCACCATTTCGCCGTTCGTGCCGATATCGACCACGAGCTGAATCGCCTCGGTTTCATCAAGATCGAGAACCGTGAGCACCGCCGTAACATCGCTGCCCACAAAACAGGCGAGGTTCGGCAAAAAATAAGCGCTACCCTCGGGGTGAATGTGCAAGCCGAGCTCTTTGACTGCCAGCGTTGCCGGCCCTTGAAAGGCCGGCGTGTATGGCGAATAAGCAACATGGCGGGGATCAACGTTGAGGGCGATATGCTGCATGACGGTATTGCCGGCAACGGTGATTTTATAAATGTGCTCCGGCGCAATTTCGGCGCTGGCGCAAAGTTGCGCCAATAATTCATTCATTTGCTTGATGAGCAAACGATGCAACAGCTCAAGGCCGCCAGGGTGTTCAACAATATAATTGATCCGCGCAATCACATCCGCGCCGTACGCCCGCTGCGGATTGAGCGCCGAAGCCACGGCCGCCACCTCACCAGTGTGCAGATTCAAAAGCTTGGCGGCGACTGTCGTCGTGCCGACATCAAATGCCACACCGAATAATATTGCCGTCGTATCGCCGGCTTCGATAGCCAATAAAAATTCCCGTTCAACGAGGGCCGTAATTTTATAATCGTGCTCCCGCAGCAGGGCGGCGACTTTTCGTACCAGCGGAAAACGATAGCGTGAAATCTCAACGCCATGTTGCCGCAATTGCGCGAGCATTTTTTCAAAATCGAAATATTTCTCGCCCAACGCCGGCGGAGGAACGGTGACCAAAACTTTTTTGAGATCGGGATTAAACGCGAAGCGCCCGGCCACGCCTTCGGTCATAATTTGATCGCCGAATGTTTGCGATTCCTGGGGTACAATGCAAACGCTGTCGCCGGTGAGCCGCGCCTGGCAGGATAGCCGGACTCCGCGTGCGAGTTCCGGTGGCGTGAGCAGTTGTTCTTCTACAGTCGCCGGCGGCGTAACGCCGTCTTTAATGTTGACTTTGCATTTGGCACAGGTGCCCAGGCCGGCGCAGGTAGATTCAATGACGATGCCCAATTCCAAAGCGGCATCGCGGAAGGCCGTTCCCGCCTCGAAGCGTGCCGTTTTTTTGCCGGGCAAGAACAGGATTTTATGGTCGGCCATAGAGCAATATTTAAAAAAGTGGGCGAAGCCCAATTGGCGCTCGACGCAGCTTCTACTTTATGCCATGCGGTTGCGTAAATCGAACTTTACTTTGCAGCATATTTTCCAAACTCCTCCGCTACCACCGCGAGCATTGCAATATTTTCCGGCGGCGTGTGCGGCGCCACGGAACAGGCTGAGCTTAATACATAACCACCGCCGGGCCGTCCGATGGCAAGACGGTTTTGCACATCGGCGCGCACTTCATCCGGGCTGCCGTACAGCAGCGTATTCACCGGATCGACATTTCCTTTAATAAAAGTTTTGCCGGTGAGAATTGCTTTGGCTTCGGCAAGCTCAACCGTGCCCAGCGGCGGCGGATCGAGTGTATCAATGCCGTTGGTGCCGGTTTGCATCATCAAATCGAGGCGGTCGCCAATGCTGCCGCAAGTATGCGTGTAAATCGGCAGCGCAAAAGTTTTTTTAACTTCCGAAATGATTTTACGCTCGTACGGCAGCACAAATTCTTCATAATGTTGCCGCGAAATCAAACCGGCGCCGGCAAAGGCGGAGGAAATCAAAATGGCATCCACGCCACATGCCGCCTGCAGCTTGGCCAGCGCTATCGCGCCTTCGGCGAGTCGTTCGAGGCAGGCATGAACTTTACCGGGGTCGTCAAGAATTGCCATCAGCGCGTTTTCATAATTCAACAACTCCAAAAATTGCGACCACGGCGAGAAAATTTCCGCGTGCACCGAAACGCTCGCGCCAACTTTGGCTTTCACCAGTTTTATCGTGTCGCAATGATACTCGGGAAAATAATTCTCCAAGGGCCGCGGCGTGCTCTCAAAACCCCAGGTGAACGGATAGGTGATATCCGTTACATCCCACGGTTCGACATAAAATAATTCGGCGGGATCGATTTCTTGAAAAGTTGGGAAATAACGGGTGCTGTCGGCCATGTAGTAATGCGGATTGTCATCAGCCGGAAACGTCGTGTAGTTGCCATTCTTCCAGCGAATAATATCTTCGCTTTCACTCTTTTCAATTTTTTGGATAAAATTTTCGTAGTTCGGATCGCGTCCCGGCAGATTGACAAGAATACCATCAAAATTGTAACGCTGTTGCAATTGAATCAACGCTTCCGCAAAGCCGGCGGAAGTATACCAGATGTCGAGCGGTTTTATGCCGGCATACAGAAAATAATGGCCCAGCGCCAGTTGGCACATCACCGGCACGCGATCAGGGATTCGCAATGCCATCGCCTCTTGCAACCGTTGTCGGGAAGTCATAGCGCAATTTCCTGGATGAGCAAAAAATCAATAAAAAGTCCAACTTCTCATTTATGCTCCAATTTAGCTTTGCGGGTGTCAAGATGCAAGCGTTTATTCTGCTAAAATTTTACGCAGTGCCTCAAAAATGATGCTATAACCCAATGTCATAGATTGATAATTGATAGGGAATCAATCAATCTTTTTCTACCCTCATCACTGCTCCGTTTAATAGCGACGCGAAAAGCGGGAAAACGCTGTTTCGAATTTTCGACGTGCTGTGTCGGCGATTTTTATAAAACACCTGTGCAATAATTCTATTAGGAGAAAGGTTATGGGCAACACATTTCGTTATTCCACTACAATTTATTGTCTTATCTTCATGATTGGCTTGTCGTCAACGGGTTTGCGCGCCAAGTCAGATGCAGCCACTGGGGCACAAAAAACGAAGCGTCAGGTTTCGCACGAAAAACGCAATGGAGATTATCTTGCGATCGCCGACACTTCAGTCGATGCGTCTCCGTCGTCCTCACCCCCAGCCGCAGATACCACTACCGCGCCGGATTATTCTTTCGGCGAAATGTCGATTGCCGGACTCACTTTAAATTCTCTCAATATTTACGGTTACTTTGCAACCCGTATCGAAAAAAACTGGTCGGTGCCGTCGTTGGCGGGCACACAGATTGTCAAAGAAAGCGAGCCGGCGGCGTGGACGAACCCGTTTTTTAATGTGATGTTCCAACATCAAACCTCGGAGAAATTCAAAGTCTTCGTCAATCTAAACGGGGCGCGAGCGGGCACGATCGACGTGCGCAATCTTTGGGGCGAATATTCGGCTTCGAATGCGCTCAATATCCGGCTCGGCAAGCTTTACCGCAAATTTGGGCTTTATAACGAAATTCTGGACGCGGTGCCGACGTATTACGGCATCGAGGCGCCGGAGTTGTTCGATGCGGATCACTTGATCATTTCCCGCACTTCGACTTTCATGGTATATGGCAATTTCGCGGTCGGCGCCGGCACGCTCAATTATAGTGTCTCGACGGACAACGGCGAGGGCAGCAGCGATACCTTTGAAGAGAACTTTCCACTCGGTTGGGATCTGAATTATCAATTCAGTGGCGGCGATTATACCGTCGGCCTTTCCGGGTACACGACGTCAGGTTATTCGCATCCGGATGTGGCGTTGGGTGGCGGCTCGCCGAAAAGCGGCGTTTTGCCCTGGATGGCAAACGATCGTTTCTCCGTTCTGGGTGGCTACGCCGAGGGCAAAATCAAAAATTTAACTTTGCAATTTGAGTTCTGGAATTCACCGCACGACGCCGAGCGCAACCCCGCCCAGGTGGTGAAGATGATTACCGGGGCCAAGCCGAATGCGGCGCAACTGTCCCGTTTTCTTCTTGATCCTGCCGGCGCCACGGCAGAAAACAATATTCGCGTGCAGGGCGATTACACCGTGCAAACCTGGTATTGGCGCGCGGGGTACTCATTGGAAACAGCCATCGGCGAGTTTGGCCCATACGCGCAGTGGGACTATTACAGCAATCCGGAAACCATTGCCAGCAAAACCTTTGGTGGTGACGACGAAGCCGGCGCCACTGACACGGGAAAGTTTAACAAAGCCACGCTGGGCCTGGTTTTCCGTCCGACGCCGGAGGTGGCGGTCAAGCTTGATTACAGTTCCCATATTCAAAAATTTAAAACCGGCACGCAAAGTTTCCCGGAAGTCCGGCTCGATGTCTCGTACATTTTTGGCCAGTTGTTTTAAACCCTCGCGAAATTTTGGAGAATGAGATGATTACAAAAGCATATCGTCGGATGTGGCTGACCGTCGTGTTGGGTGGTTGGGTTTGGCTCGGCATGGCGGCAACCTCGGCGCAGGCGCAAATCAGCGTCATCGTTTCCAAAGCCACCGCCGTCAAAGTGACTAAATCCGAAGTCAAAGAAATCTATACCGGCACAAAATTAAAGTGGACCAACGGCAATAAGATTCAAGTAGTTGATCAGCCGGAGACGGCGACCGGGAAAAATTTTTACGCGCTGGTCATCGGCAAAAGCTTCAATCAGACCCGCACCCAATGGGCCAAGTTATTGCTTTCCGGGCAAGCGAATGCGCCGCTGCGCTATCCCTCGGATAAAACCGTTAAAAAGGCGGTGGCGGGCAATCCGAACGCGATTGGTTATGTTGCCGCCAGCGCGTTAGATGACACCGTGCAGGAAATTTTACGAATCGAAGCTAAAAACTAAACGGCTTCTGCTGACCCATGAAAATTCTGACGGAGATTCGTATGAAAAACCAAATACTGAAATTAAACCGATCGCTCCTTTCCGCGATCGTGCTGCTCATGGCCCCCGCCGTCTTGGCGCAATCACCAAATCCGAAAGCGATGACGTGGTTTAAAGTCGGGTTGACGGAAAAAGAACCGCCGGCAAAAATTGCGGCCTATTTAAAAGCGGTCGAATTCGATCCGCAGTTTGTTGAGGCGCTGTATAATCTCGGGATGACTTTCAAAAAGCAGCAGGATTATGGCCGCGCCGAACAATATTTGTTGCAGGCAAGTCAGGTCAAATCGGAGCGGCAAAAAAATGAGACCCGGCTGCAGGTTCAATATGAACTGGCCACAACTTACAAAAAACTTGGCAAGGCGCAAGCGGCGGAGGAAGCCTTGCGCGCGGCGAAAAAATTAGCCGCCGATCCGGCCATGAAAACGAATATCATTCTCGAGCTTGCCCGCACGCTGTATGACGCCGGGCAATATCAAGCCGCCCTTCTCGAGCTTCAGGCCGGGCGCAACGAGGCCGGCGTGAAGCAGGAATCATTCAATAGTTTAATCCGGCTGGCGGAGAACGAAGTCGAAATGCTGCGTCTGTACGAAGCCGCAGAAAAAGCGCAAGCCGGCGGCAATCTGCGCGGCGCCAAAGCGCTTTACGAACAAGTGCGGGCAAAGAACCCGGCCTATCGAGAGGCCGGCGCGAGAATCGGGGCTTTGGATGCGCAGCTCAACCTCGAAGCGCAAAAGAGCACGGTAGCCACTTTGTACGATCAAGCGCTGAAACAGGCGAGCGAGGGCAACCTCGAATCAGCCATTGCCGGTTTTGAAAACGTGCTCCAACAAAGCGGCGGCAATTTTAAAGAGGCGAAAACCCGGCTGGAAACGGCGCGCCAGCAACTGGCGTTGAAGCAGCAAAATGAAAAATTAGAAAACGACTATGCCGCCGGCCTGGCCGCCTTGAAAGCGAGAAATTGGACTCGTGCGATTCTGGCGTTTGAAAATGTCATCGCCAGTGATCGCAACTATCGCGATGTGCGCAAGCGGCTTACCGAAGCGCAAAACGGCCTCGAACGCGAAAGCAAGGAGACGGTGGTTGCGCGTTATTACGCTGACGGGGTTGCCGCAATGAATAAAAATGATTTCGGTGGTGCGCTGGCAGCATTTGAAAAAGTACGCCGGATCAATGCCAATTATCGTGACGTCGGGGCAATGTTAGCGGAGGTGGAAAGCGCGTTACAAAAAAGGAGTGCGCCCGCTCCAACCGCCGCGACTCCCGTTACGGCCGCTGACGCCAAGCTCGATTCTTTATACGATGCCGCCGTCGCCGCCGCCGAGCGCCAGGACTGGATGCTGGCCGTAATAAATTTTGAGAAAGTCCAGTTGCTGCAAGCGAATTACCGCGACGTGCTTGACCGGCTTGCAGCCGCGCGCGCGAATGCGGCATTGGCGGCAAAGCCCGAAAACAAGGAAACCACCGCGGGCAAGAATCTGGCTTTTTATTTAGGTAGTGCCGTAGCGCTTATTACTTTGCCGTTGCTCGGCTTTGTCGCGATGTCACCGGTGGCGCGCGCCCGTCTGCATCTCATGCGCGGCAATTTTGCGACAGCGACATTAATTTATGAAGGCCTGCTGGCGCGCAATCCGGGCAAGGTGAAACTCTATCCGGTGTTGGCGAATATTTATCTGCAGCAGGGCCGCAGTGACGAGAACGCCATGAAGGTTTATAAAACCATTTTGCAGTTGAATCTCACCACCGCCTATCGGGATGAGATCAACGCCATTGTGGCGCAGAAATACCTGACCGAGGGCCGCACCGATTCCGACGCCATCGAAATTTTGGAAAGCGCGCTCATCGCCGAACAGCGGCGCGCAAAGTACTAAGAATCACCGGTTAAATAACTTGCGCATTTCATGGGTTTGTCATTCCCGCACGCTTTTGGCGGGAATCCAGTTTATAAAAGTGTGGATGCCCGATTAAAGCGTTCAGGCATGACGTTTTTCCGCAACCCGCTAACCGCAACGGCTTGGGCAATTGCTTCCCGGCTCTGGGTGGCAAGCCGAGAGCCAAGCGCTTGTGGCGCAGCATTTTCATGCAGCAGGCTGGACGGCCAATGTCACTAACTTTTCGAAATAACCTTGAAAGAAAATTTTCCCCGAAGGGGA
>CAYZFF010000124.1:0-10889 GCA_964477305.1 uncultured Cytophagia bacterium | reverse complement strand
AAAAACGCTGTAATCGGCAATCCTAAGTATTTTAGCGCCACAAAACAGCTTTGCTGGTCCGTGCTGACGCCACTTCAATATGGAGAATTTTTCGTGGAAATGCAAGAGCGCTGGTTATCGTATGGCCGTCTTACGTTTTATCCAAACCTCGCGAATACCGGAGAAAATTAAAGCGAGCCACGGCGCGCCGTGCAGCAGGGCGTCGCCCCAATCGATGAGTTGCATCCCGTGTGCGCCGCCGAGTATCCAGCGAAGTTTTCCAATGATATGAGGCTCGGCAGAATAAGGCGCAAGCCCCAATGTTAAACACGCGGTAAGAATGAAGAAATATTTTTTCATGTTATTGGGTAAAAAGCGAATCCCACAATAATTTGGCTGAAAAGATCACGACCATGACAATCACAAAGGCGCGAATCCAGTGGTGGCCTTTTTTAACCGAGAATCGCGTCCCCACCCAGCCGCCGGCCGCGCTGCCCAATCCCAACACCACGCCGAACAGATAATCAACTTGCGCATGCGCGATAAAAATCACCAATGCGGCAATGGTGAAAATAAAAGTCACCAAAACTTTGACGGCATTGGTGGCCACGAGATCGAAACCGGTGACGAGCATGACGCTGATGATGATAAAACCCACGCCGGCTTGAATAAAACCGCCGAAGAGGCCGACGCCAAAAAACCCCACGAGAAAAATAACAAGCCGAAAACCGGTTAACGCTTGCGGCGTGGCGTGAATTTTTCGCGTTGGATTGGAAATCGTCAAAATCAAAACCGCCAGCATGACGCCGGCGAGAATTTGTTTGAACCGCGCTTCGGAAATGTCGAGGGCCAGTTGCGCGCCCAGCACCGCGCCCAGCGTTGCCGGAATGGCCGCGAGCAAACTGAGACGCCACGGAAAAACCTTCTGCTGCTGAAAGCCGGTGATGGCCGCAACGTTTTGAATGAGAATGGCAATGCGATTGGTGCCGTTAGCCACAGTGGCGGGCAAGCCGAGGAAAATCAAAACCGGCAGCGCCAGCAGCGAGCCGCCGCCGGCCAGAATATTGATAAAACCGGAGACAATACCGACGATGAAGAGAAGAATTAATTGCAGCGGCAGAGTGGGCATCGGCTATACATTATAATAGTTTTCCCGGAAATTGTCACTCCGAGCATTTTTCAGCGAAGCCGGTTTTTGAGTTGCGAAAAGATCGCTTCGTCCCGCTGAGAAACGCACGATTCGTAATGACGCTGATTCTACTTTCCCCAAATTATTTTCCCGCTCCAAATTTCTCCAGCCGTCGGGGCATGTTTGATGGCAGCGAAAATGGCGCGCGCCAGGACTTCGACATGCACCGGATGATAGTCATCAAACATTCGTTGCAAGCCGGGAACATAACGCAACACGATCGTGAGCGGAGTCAACAAACGGGGCAATTGCCGGCTGGGGCCGACGATGGCAGAAGGGCGCAGAATAATCCAATCGAGTCCGGAGTGCATTACGATTTTTTCCGCGGCGGCTTTGGCGCGCAGATAAGCAACGCCGTTTTCCGATGCGCCGACGGAACTGAGCAAAACAAAGCGCTTGCTCCCCGCCTGTTTTGCCGCGTTGACGAGCCGTTGGGTCGTGCCGATATCAACAGTTTCATAAGAAACGCCGGGGCCAAATTGCGCGCGCGTCGTGCCGATGAGGCTCACGACGGCCTCGCAGCCGGCCATGGCCGCAGTCAATGCGGCGGTGTTGGTGAGATCAACTTCACGGCGCTCAACCGCGACAGGCAAAACCTCAACATGCCGGGAGCCGGGCCGCACATGGGCGAGCGGTTTCCATTCGGAAGATTTGGCGATGAGCGGCACGAGCACACGGCCCGTATAGCCGGTCGCACCGGCGATGAAAACTTGTTTTAGCATTTATGCCCGTTGGTGGAAAAGCGTAAAATTGATTCATAGTTTATAAAAATGTTGAGCGAGAAGCAAGCGGAATATGAACACGCCCTGAAAAATTTCTTGATCTTTTGCCGTGGTTTTGCTATACTTTGCCTTCACCGGTTGTATTGAAATTCATCGAATGACCCTCTTGAGGAAAATGCATGAAAAATCGCGGGAGTGGCATTTTGTTGCACATCACTTCCCTTCCATCGATGTATGGAATTGGAGATCTCGGACCGGCGGCCTATCAGTTTGCTGATTTTCTGAACGCCGCCAAACAAAGCTTTTGGCAAATTCTGCCCTTGAATCCCACTTACGCGGCCATGGGGCATTCGCCTTACAGCAGCCACTCCGCCTTTGCCGGTAATCCGTTGCTGATCAGCCCTGATTTGTTGGTGCGCGAAGGTTTTCTAAAAGCAACCGAAGTGCGGCCAGCCGCGAAAGGGACGCCTGAGCAGGTGGATTTTGCGGCTGTGCAGTCACATAAAAAGGCGCTTTTGCAATTGGCTTATCGCCGCAACCGAAAGCGTTTGCATCAAGATCCTGAATTTTCACATTTCTGCCACGAAAACGCCGGCTGGCTTGATGATTTTGCCTTGTTCATGGCAGTGAAGGAAAGTTTTAACGAAATCGCCTGGGGCGAATGGCCGCGAGATTTGCGTGATCGCCGGCCGCCGGCCTTGGCCGCCGCGCAGAAAAAATTTCACGATAAAATTTTGCAGGAAAAGTTTATTCAGTATTTGTTTTATCAGCAATGGTCGTCATTAAAGCAGTATTGTAAAAACCGCCATTTGCAATTTATTGGCGACGTGCCGATCTATGTCAGTTACGACAGCGCCGATGTGTGGGCCAACCCCACGCTGTTTAAATTGGATGCCGAAAAAAAGCCGCTCGGCGTGGCCGGGGTGCCGCCGGATTATTTTAGCGAGACCGGGCAATTGTGGGGCAATCCAGTGTATCGCTGGGAGGCTTTGCGCGAAACCAGTTACGCCTGGTGGGCAAAGCGTCTGGAGCACAATCTTAAACTTTTCGATGCCATTCGCCTGGATCATTTTCGCGGGTTTGTGGCTTTTTGGGAGGTTCCGGCCGGCGAAACCACCGCGGTCAATGGAACGTGGGTGCAGGCGCCGGTGGAAGATTTTTTCAAAACCATGTTTCGGCATCTGCCCAGCTTGAATATCATCGCCGAAGATCTCGGCGAGATTACGCCGGATGTGCGCGAAACGATTCTTCGTTTCGGCTTGCCGGGAATGCGTATTGCCATGTTTGCTTTCGGCGAAGATTTGGCGACGAGTATTCACGTGCCGCATAATCTTTCGGAGCATTGTGTCATTTACACCGGCACGCACGATAACAACACGACGCGCGGATGGTTCAAAACCGAAGCCGGCGTCGAAGGACGCCGGAAACTTTCGGCATATCTGGGGCGTAAAGTCAACGCCCAAACAGTTCATCTTGAAATGATGCGCCTGGCTATGGCTTCGGTTGCTAAAATTGTGGTGATTCCCATGCAGGATGTGCTTGGTCTCGATGAAAAAGCGCGAATGAATTTTCCCGGCACCCTCGGCGGCAATTGGAGCTGGCGGTTGCGCCCCGGCCAATTGGCGCCGGCGTTGACGCAAAAACTCGCGACGATGACGCAAATTTATGGAAGAGTTTAGTTCGTTTATGTTGAAAAATTTGAACCGCGCTTTCGCTCTATTCATTTTCAGCCTTATTATACTTTACGCCTGCGCCCGGCAGCTTCCGCCTCCCGGTGGTCCCGAAGATCGCACCCCGCCCCAAATTCTTTCCGTGATACCGGAACAAAATGCAACGCGGGTTGCACGTTCCACGCGATTGCGTTTGGGGTTCAGCGAAAAAATCGATCACCCCAGTTTTGCGCAGGCTTTTTTTGTTTCGCCGCCGATGCCGAGCGAGAAGCCCGTGCGTTTTCGCTGGCACGGCAAAGAGGTCGAAGTGAGCTTTCCCGATTCGCTGCACGCCGCGCGTACTTACGTGATTAATCTTGGCACGGATGTCCGCGATTTGCATGGCAACCGGCTCACCAGCGCGTTCACGCTCGCATTCAGCACCGGCGATAGCATCGACACCGGCGAGATTCACGGCAAGATTTTTTTTGATAAACCAGCCGGCGTTTTAATTATGGCTTATCTCCTGCGCGCGACCCCCACGCCTGATCCGGCCCGCGATTTTGCCGATTATTTCACCCAGGCCAACGCGAAAGGCGATTTTTCGTTGTCGCACCTTAGCGACGGCCGCTATCGCCTGTTTGCGATACAAGACGGCAGCGGCGACCGCTTGTATAATCACGGCGAGGAACCCATTGGCATTCCGTTGCAGGATTTTGTCCTTTCCCCTGGTACGCGCGTGTATCGCAATTTATTTTTGCGCGTCGCTTTGGCCGACACGATTTTGCCCCGGCTCTCGGGAACAACGGCAGTTGACCAGACGCATCTCGAATTGAATTTCGATGAAGAAGTCACTCCTGCGGACTCATTGTGGTCGCGGCATCTGCGTATTGTTGACGCGGCCGGCGACTCGCTGAAAGTTTTCGCGGCGCATCCGCAGCCGTTGAATACGCGCCAGATTCATGTGCTCACCGGGCCGCAACAAGCAACGAATTACAAAATTGCTTTGGGCCGGATTGTCGATGCCGCCGGAAATGAATTGGACTCATTGTCACGACAAGCGGAGTTTAGCGGAAAGATGCAACCAGACACCAGCCGGCCACGCATCGTCCGTATGGCGCCGGCGGATAGTAGTCGTAATGTGACAGTGACAACAGATATTGAAATGATTTTTTCCGAGCTGATCGCCAATGCGCCAGCGCTCCGAAATAATGCGCCGAAAAAAATTGAAACCAGATTCGAGCCGCTGG
This sequence comes from uncultured Cytophagia bacterium, assembly GCA_964477305.1. Classification (GTDB taxonomy): domain Bacteria; phylum Zhuqueibacterota; class Zhuqueibacteria; order Zhuqueibacterales; family Zhuqueibacteraceae; genus Zhuqueibacter. The sequence continues at coordinate 6,100 of CAYZFF010000124.1, read as the reverse complement.
CGGTGTTGGATTCAACGGGTAAGCTTGTTCCGGGTCAAGGGGAGTGGCTAAATCCGTTGCAATTCCGTTTTCGTCCCGAGACGTTGTTGAAAAGCCGCGCGCAGTATTTTATAAAAATTTTTGCGGACTCGACGTTTGATCCAAATGGCAACGCGCTTGTTGATACGCTCGAGCAAATTACTTTTTGGACGATGAACGCCGATACGTTAACTTCAATCAGCGGCACACTCGCTGACGCGCAGCCGGACGCCACCGGAGCGGTGCATCTCACTTTGAAACAGGTGGGCGCTTTTTCAAGCTCAACGTTCGGCGCCTCGCCTGACGCGGCGCGTACGACAGTGGAATATTTTTTGACTTTACCCGCGCCGGGGCCGTATCGGTTTGAGCACATCTTACCCGGGCTTTATCAACTCCGCGGCTTTCGTGATGCAAACCAAAACGGGCGCTATGATTTTGGTTCGGCGTTTCCGTTTCTTCCTGCCGAGCGTTTCGTCGTGTGGCCCGACACGATGAAGGTGCGCTCGCGCTGGCCGAACGAAGGCAATGATTTTATTCTGCCGTGAAAGCATGATTGGGAAATTTGGCTTTCCAAACACTGCAGCCGAGACGAACGAGTTTGTTGCGGGTTGAGCAAGCGTTTAAAAAATATTCTTCCGGCAAAAGTGTTTTTCGCAGAAATGCGACAACTATTTTTACCGATAAATTCTAACTCTCCACTTTTCCGCATTTTTCCTACCGCGAATGTAGTCGGCCAATAACAAAAAGGTTATTGCGCATTCAGTGTAATACACTCGAGACGGAATGTAAAAATCCGGTTTACTTCTTTTATTTTTCAGCACTCTGCGGTCATTGTTGGTATGTTAAAGATTGTTTATAATCTCCGTTAAAGTATCACCCACGAACATTGTCTCACCCTAAAACATTGCGCGGGCTTTGGGTGAATTTTTTCTGCCGCAATTTTTAAAAAACCTGTGCTAAATTCAACATCCCGTAGCGTTTTTATTTTGCTCTCGGTAGCAGCACTGGTATATCGTTTGCTAAAAAGAACTTCGTTTATAATTGACCTTTGCATGAGTCGTATAAGCCGTCGTGTGAATTCCAGGGAGATTAGGATTGATCTCGGTCGGTGGCGAATTCGTGCAGTAATCCACAGGGGTTGTTCACGCAACTTTGAGACGCATCAGATGGACGCCAAAAGACTTTCTTACCTTGTTCCGAGGATCGTAACAGGGGGATATTCGCAAGGGGAACTGTGTGAGTTTATTAATTTAGTTCAAAAGATTTCGCTCAGCTATCTGAAGTATCAGGAAGTGATCGGCAAACATATTCGCTGGGAACGTCGCGGCAAAAGCGGCGAGCTTGAGGATATGGCAATTGACTGCGTTGCCGGTCTCTTCATGCGCAACGAGAATAATGAGTTCGTGCAGTTGCGCCGTTACTTCGGGCCATACCTTGATAGCACGGCTGAGTTGAATGATGTTGAGTTGTTGATCATGCTTCGCCGGTTGGTGATTAAAAAAACGAAGCAAGAGTTGTCGCGCATTTTTAAAGAACGCGATCCCGAAGGCGCGAAGATCATTCGCAACATCCGCGTCGCCGTGAAGAATGCCAAAGATCTTGGCATCTTTCGCGAGATGGGCCGCGAGTATATTTTTGTGCGCCACGGCGTGCCCTCCCGCAACCTGGTGCCCGCCGAAGCCTACAGTGACGGCCCGAAGAAAAAAATCGGCCTCAAACCTCTGCCGGGCGGCGTAAAAACCGCTACCGCCGTGCTGAAGGAATCCTATAATGGAAAAGTGGCACAACCGGCGCCGGTGAATCCCCTGCCGGTGATGAAAGCCGCCGACCTGTCCGAGGAAGAACTGGTATACTTGCGCAAGACCAAGCCCAGTATCCCGGAAAAAATGCTGAAGAACAATTATTTGGAGCTATCTACCGCCAAAGATCACGTTTCTACGACGATTCGAAAAATGCTCTCAGTGGTGAAAATCGACGAGCGTTTTCAAAACTTTCTGCCCACCGATGTGGTCGCCCGCCTGATTCGACACACGAATCTGGAGATGGTGCGCACCCGCCTGATTGCTCAAATTGAAGATCTCTCGCCGCTCGATTACGTTCGTTTGAAGGAAATCGAGCATGCCAAGAAAAGAGTGCTGCAGCGCGTCCGGCAAAAGATTCACAGCCAGTATGTCGCCAGCGGTAAAGTTGCCCCGGAAAAAGGTGAGATTTATTTCCGCACGCTCGCCGACGTTTTGGACGACATTACCCACAGCAAGAAGATCGAATCCTATTTTCGGCACCTGCGTAAATACATTCCGGATTTGACCCAACGCCGTTACCGCGAAGAAGAGCGCACCATTTTTGAATATCTCGGCAAGCTGACGAAAAAATGGTTCCGCGAACTGCTTAAAGACTTACTCTAAAACAAAATCGTAATTTATAAACCGCCCGGCGATTCGCCGGGCGGTTTAACCCCTTTGCCAGTCGACAATTACGAAAATGTTTTTCCTCCCCAGTAAATTTTTTTGCGGGGCGGCGGAATATTTTCCGTGAATTGTTGGGATTGTTTGTACCTATCATTACGTTTTAAAAGACCTCCAAATCGCCAGGCGGTGTCGAGGTCGGTACAAACACGGTGTACGGAAGTGGCCGTGTATGCAGTGATCGTTCGGTGATATGGATCATCGCCGCAATCCCTAACTTTTCACGACATGAGCATGAACAAAAATCTGTCGCGTTACAGGAGAGCAGTCGTCTCTGGCATGGGGGAGATTGACGAGCGTTGCCCTGAGGCAGGATCGTTGGAGTACATCCTGCTTTCAGCGCACCGAAACCGTGAGCAGTTTGAACAATTTGAGCAGCATTTCGTGGTTTGCGAAAGCTGCCAAAAACGGATTCGCCGGATTGAGTTATTTTACGTCATCCTCAATGAAGAAATTCAGCAACCGGTTTCGCCGGTCGTCATTGAACTGGCGCAAAAGCTGGCTGAGCCGCAACAGGCGTAAGCGGTTGTCGAAAAATCTTTTTGCCTCGGGCCGGAGGTGTGGTTGAGAAAACTTGCGGCGCGGCACTTTTTATAGGATATGCTGGCGCTGGGGAATTAATTGTTTTCCGGTTTGCTAAACCATCACGATCTGACACCCGTTTTCGGTGGAATTGAGTTTTATTTTTTCGATTCAAACGAAATAAATTTCGTTAACATCGGGCTAGTGCCATACTCGCCTCAGCGCTTCTTCGCTCGCGCCTGATTAGCCGTGGATAACTTGAGTCAAATCAAGCCATAATCGCGCGGTCTCACCTTATTTTTTCCGCTAAAAATAACTTGACAGGTTTGGAGATTTCCTCTATATTGATTAGTTATCCCGCAACTCATTGACATTCGCTGTAGTATGTCTGTTGGGAGCATTGGCGTCGGGCAAACAATTTTGCAAAGTTTTATTAATAGTGTTACCCAAGCCAGTTTGGGGATCTGGGCGTTGTACTTTCGGCGGATATTCAGGTTAGTCATTTAAATAAGTAGTTTCGATTTTCATTAAATAATTTCTTCACTGCTAACGGCAAATTTTTGCGGCTGGACAAAATGGACAATCCAACAATTCTCGTTGCGGACGGCGATCCGAAGAACCTGCAGATTCTTCGGGAAAGTCTCGAGGCCTCCGGCTTTGAGGTAATTGTGGCCTCGGACGGCTTACAGGCCTGGCAAAAAATTTCTTCCGACGTCCCCGATCTCATTCTCTCCGAAGTCAATCTTCCCAAGCTCGATGGTTTTCAATTGCTCGAAAAATTGAAAGCCGATCCGGTGACGTCTTCGATTCCTCTAATGTTTCTCACCAACCGGCGCGAATTGCAAGATCGCGTGCGCAGCTTGCGCGGCGGGGTCAAGGATTACATGATCAAGCCGCTGCATGTCAAAGAAGTCATTGCGCGGGTGCGCATGATTTTGCGCCGCATGGAACGGATTCGCGAAGAGGAGATCGAATCCACGCGTAAATTGGCGGGCCGGTTGGAGGAATTCAGCGTGATCGATCTCATCGAAAATTTTGGGATGGAGCGCAAGACCGGCATTCTGACGTTGTATAATGCCAGCAATAAAAGCGGTGAAATTTATTTTCGCGATGGCGCGGTGATTAATGCGTCGCTGGCTAATTTGAAAGCGGAGAAAGCCGTTTATCAAATGTTGCCCTGGAAACGCGGCCATTTTACGATGACCTTCAAAGAGATCACCGTGCCGGATGAAATTGCGGTGAGTAATCTTGGCTTGTTGCTGCAGGGTTTCAAACGCATGGAGGAACGCGAGCGGTTGTTTAAGATGTTGCCGTCGCCGGAAACCACCTTTGTCACCACCGAAACGTTTCGTAACATCGTGGCCCGCCGCGAATTGACCACGGATGTGGCTCGCTTCATCGCCCTCATTGATGGCAAGCGCGATATTTTGCAAGTGATCGACGAGAGCAATTACGACGACATCAAAACCCTCGAACGCATCGTCAAACTTTATCAGCAGGGATTCATTAAGCCGAGCAAAACTATGCTGGCCGGTGATGAAGAGATGAGCGACATGGTTTCGACGCTGGCTGAGCCGAAAATTATCGAAAAGCTTGATCTGGGGAATGTCGAGTCGCGTTTTGTCGGACGCCCGTCTGAGAAAGAAAAGCCGCCGCAGGCCTTCCGCGGCCCGAATGTTCCGACATATACGCCGCCAGATCGCCGCTCGAAAGACACCCCGGGCATTACGGTTGAGACCAAACATGACGCCCCGCCGCCTCGCCCGGTGACGCCAACCGCGCCGCCGCCTGCGCCACCGACTGAGATCATTGGGGCCGATGATTTTGATATGGATTTGGACGCCTTTGGCGCCGATCCCATGCCCGATGAGCCATCGATTAAAATTTTAAAACGCAACGACGAAACGCCCGCGCCCTTGCAAGCGCGTGATGAGCGCAAGCCGCAGAACCCGCCGCCCAAAGTTTCGCCCGGCTCTAATGAAATGCTGCCGATTGATTTGCGTGAACTCATGCAGCGTCCGACGGCGCCGCCGATTCTTGATAAACCGGTTGCGCCGCGAGAGTATGAGCCGCCGAAAAAAGTTGAAAAGCCGGTGGCGCGCACCCCGGAGTATGTTCCGCCGGCCCCGGAAATTGCCAAGGCCAGCTCTGAGATAAAACCGCCCGCCAGTGGCGCGCGCCAGGAAATGCCGCCACCGCCGGTTGATGCGAAAAACTTGCCGACCGAGTTGTTGCCGATCGAACCGGAGCTTCCGGCAATTAACGCCAAAACGATTCTCCTGAATTCTCCGGAAGAGATGGAGCAGGCGCTGGCGCGTTTACAAAAATCAAACGAAGCGCCTGTTGCTCCGGCCGCGCCAACGGTCATTGAACCGATGCCAATGCAAAGCGTCTCGGCGGCGCCGAAGCAGACATCAATCGAGTCGATTGTCTCGCCAGTGCCACCTGTTGCCGCGTCGCCACAGGTGCAGACGCCGAAAATGCCGGAGACGTCCATCGCTGAGATTGCGGCTCCTGCTACTGTGATGCCCGCCTCGCCGGCGCCACCAGCCGATGCCATCACCGACTGTCTCGCGAAATTGCTCAAAAATCGTCCCGCGGCCAAGCCGAAGCTCGTCATCATTGGGCGCGATGGACAGCATGTTTCACCGATGCTGCGCCAAATGCTCGGCGCCGAATCTTCTTTGCGCCGCATGCAAAGCGCCGTGTTTCAATATCTCGAAATCGGCGAGCGTAAAGTGGAAGCGCAACCCTTTGAGATCATCGGCATTTCGATGGAGCAACAATTCACGCGGTTATTGGATACCGCCGGCGAGGATTTGCTTGGCTACCTCGTGATGATTGAAGCACACCGCAAAGAGCGCATTGAGTATTTGAGTTATCTCGTCAATATGCTCAATAATGTTTATCGCCGGCCATTGGGCATTGGCATTATCAAATCTCCCGATCAGAAAAACATGTCTCCGGACACGCTGCGCGATTTGATCAATATCAACGCAGCAGATTTTCTGCAGGAATGTTCGCCAACCGATAAGCTTTCCGTGACAGAATTTTTGAAGGGATTCTCCAGCGAAGCGAATTTGCTGCGGTGGAGC
>CAYZFF010000123.1:8438-10934 GCA_964477305.1 uncultured Cytophagia bacterium | reverse complement strand
TAAATTCCCCACGCCCCGCTGACATGAATATTGGCGCCATTGACGTAGCGCGCCTCGTCGGAGAGCAAAAAATGGACGATGCTCGCGACGTCGTTCGTTGCGCCAATATATCCCGCTGGAATATTTTTGAGCATCTTCGCCAATTCTTCCGCAGGCGCGCTGCCGGAGTCGATGAAGCCGGGAGAAATGGCATTGACGGTGATGCCGTCCGGCGCCAGCATTTTTGCCAGCGTTTTGGTGAGAATGAGCACGCCGACTTTGGCGATATAATGCGCGGTGACAAACGGTTGGCCGATGAGTTGATCAGCATTGGCCATGCTGAAATTGATAATCCGGCCCCATTGGCGTGCTTTCATGCCGGCGGCAACGACGCGGCTCAGATAAAAAATCGGATGCAAATTGTGATCGAACATCTCATGCCAGCCAGCGATGGTCTCGTCAAATAAATTGATGCGGTGATAAAGCCCCGCGCCGTTGATGAGCGCGTCGATTCGCCCCCACTCTTTTTCGACGTGTGTGGCTAAATCCGCCGCGGCAACATGATCGGAAACATCGCAACGAATCGCCAGTCCTTTTGCGCCTTTTTGTTGAATCGCGGCAAGGGTTTCGTTCGCTTCCTTTTCACTCTTGCGATAACAAATCGCAACGGCCCAGCCGCGTTCAGCAAGGTCAAGTGCGATCGTGCGGCCAATGCCACGTGCACCGCCGGTGATGAGCGCGACTTTTTGAGAAAAATTCATCACAGATTCTATTTAAAAAAATCGCCCACTGAATTTGAACTCTCACAAAAAATTGAGCCAGTTCTGCTTCAGTGGGCGTATTTCGAGCGCGTGAATTAAATTACACTTCTACTTCGATATCCGAACCCAGCACGCGGACATTGTATTTTGCCACCGGTTTTGCAGCGGGAGCGCCCTCGACCGCGCCGGTTTTAATATTAAATTGTGCGCCGTGCCACGGACAAGTCACCGACTCGCCTTCGACAAAACCTTCGGCCAGCGGGCCGCCTCGATGCGTACAATCGTTGCCAATCGCATAATAATTGCCGTCGAGATTAAATAGAGCAATGCTTTTGCCGTTGGCTTCGACTTGTTTGATCGAGCCGGCGGGCATTTCTTCCGCGCCGGCGACTCTTATAAATTGCGCCATTGCTTCTCTCCTTCGCAGTTGAATGCTCCATTACAACTTGTCAATTTTGGCAGCCAAAATAAAATCGCTTTCGGTCAACCCGTCGATTTTGTGCGTCCAAATCGTGATATCGACTTTTCCCCAGGCGAGAAAGATATCCGGATGATGGCCTTGCTCTTCCGCTAACGCGCCGACTTTATTCACAAACGCCAAGGCGGCGCGGAAATCCGGAAACTTGAAATTTTTTGATAGATGATGTTCATTACTGACCGTCCACCCTTCCACTTGCCGCGCCAAAGTTTGCAAGGCTTCGCCGCGCAATGCCGGCACGCCGCCGCGGCAGGGTACACAGGTTTTCTCAGCTAAACTTGACATATCACTTTCTCCTTATCGAAGCAAATTGCATTTTTCTAAATATGCGGCGAAAGCGCAAGAAAGGCAAGCATTTTTGCAAAATAAAAAACCAAAAAATAAAAAAAGCCTGCGTTAAATTAAGCGCAGGCTTTTTATTTGACCCAATCAAATATAGCGCAGCCACCAATCTTTGCGGCGCTGTTTTAATTTTGCGAACCAGTTGCAGGGGAAATAAAGCAGGATCACCACGAAAGCCGTCATAAAATAAATGAACGGCAGGCCGTGCCCATACTCTGCCGGCGCGCGCCGTCCCATTGGCAACGGTTGGCTCCACAGCCACGCAATGGGTTGTTGCAAAATGAGGCCGACGCCGATTGCCAGTAAATGAATCGTCAAGAGATGCAGAATATAATAAAACATCGGCACGCGGCCGATCACCACGATCTTTTGACCGATCCTTCCCAAAGCAGAACGATAATCAAATCGATCAAACCAAGCGAGCAGCATGAGTGACGGGCCGAGCGTCATCAACAAAAACTGGAACGAGGCTGGATATTTGGCGACGTTGAGAAACGCAATGATTGTTTTCTCCAAAGTTTCTTGTGCGGCAAATGGCTCGGGATTGCCATAAAGATTTGTAGCCCGCAAAAGAATGAAAGCCAGCGTCATCGCGGCGCCAGCGCGCCACAGCCACTTACGGCGACGTTCCGGCGGCCAAGTCAGAACATATCCCAACGCGTAGCCGCCGGCCATGACGCCAACCCACGGAATCAAGACGTACAAAATTGGAAAGACGATGCCGAGCGATTCGATTTTGATCGCACCGCCGCCGTGGAGAATTTGCCAGAGCCATGCAAATTTTCCGAAGGTGTCTGCTTTCACGCCGTCAACGAGATGATGCAAGGCCATTGTTGCCACGCCGAAGATGGCGATTCCGCGCAAAGGCAAACGAACGATGAAAGACATGAGAACCATCGACCAGCCCAAGGCCCAGATCACGCCGCCGAAACGAAA
>CAYZFF010000123.1:5814-8338 GCA_964477305.1 uncultured Cytophagia bacterium | reverse complement strand
GTACCGATATAATCGACAAAATCAGGCTCAATGCCCTGCTGGCGAATGAGCAACTGCATTTGCGCGCGATGGTGAATCGAGTGATAGTTCAATTGCAAGGCAATGTCTTTAAGTTTGGCCGACCAGTGCCCGCCGTCAAAACCGACAAACTTCATTTCCTCAAAAAGCTCGTGCTCGGTTTTACGCTCCAGAAATTCAATCCATGTTTGCAGGCTTTTATCCCACTCGGCTTCAAGATGATCAAAGGCATAAACGGGTTCCCACCAGCTCATTTGCGGATTTTCTGGATACCGAATGATTCGCGCCAGCCATTTATTTTGTGAGTTGATGAGATGGCTAAAAAATTTGAGGCACTGTGTTTTTTCCGGCAGTTCCTTAATTTTCGCCAAGACTTTCTTGTTGGCTTGATCGTTGAATTTGAACGTGTCGAGCAGATATTGTTTCATCTCCATCGTCACACCATCCTTGAGTTATTGCGCCGTTTATTTCTTCACCAGGAACCGCATAATCGGGCGCGTCGGCGAGCGGCGCGCGCATTCGATGAAACCGGCTTGTTGATACGCGGAAGCGAGTCCCGTCCAGACGAAAACGTCCGGTACGCGATCTTTTTGGGGTTCAGTCGGATAGCCTTCGATAATTTTACCGTGGCGCCGTTTGACGTAATCCGTCGCCGCGCGCAACAAAGCGACGCTGACGCCGTGCCGGCGAAAACTCTTTTCCACAAACAGGCAGGTGACCGACCACACCGGCTGTTCATCAATGGGTTGGAGAATGCGCGAATTTTCCAATGCCGGAAAATGCTCGCGCGGCGCAACGGAGCACCAGCCGACCGGCTTGCCCCGCACATACGCCAGCAAACCAGGAATTTTTTTCGATTCGATCAGGGCTTGCATGGCGCGGCGATTTTTCTCGCCTTTCCCGGCTTCGAATTGGGCACGCTTCAATCGCCATAACATACACCAGCAGCCGCCACATGCGCCTTTGGCGCCAAACAAGGCTTCAAAATCTTGCCAGCGTTTTTTGGTGACGGGGTGAATTGTGATGGATAACTTTGTTTTAGAATTTGCCGGCATGACACTTTACGTTTTCCCATGAACTGCAAAACAGCCACTGGAGATGAGATTGATTTGAAAACTCCGGCGTCGAACGTCCAACACGATGCTGAAAAAGTAGTCATTGCGAGCGTTTCTCAGCGAAGCAATCTTTAAAAACCAAGGGATTGCTTCGGCAAAAGCGCCTCGCAATGACAATAATAGAGTTTTTCAGCATCCTGTTAAAGCACAAGCTGCCGAGATCAATATACGTTCAGAAAAGCAATAATACTTTCGAAATCTTGCTTTTTTCAAGAACGCACTTTGGAAGGACTGAGGCGATAACGGCGCGTGAAACTGGCGATAAAATGCGGGAAGCTGTTAAAGCCGGAAGCAAAACAAATTTCGGAAACGGAAAGCGAAGTATTGCGCAACAGCAACAGGGCGTGCTGCAAACGCAATTCGAGCAAATATTGATGCGGGCTGCGCGCGGTAAACTTTTTGAAGATGCGGCTGAAATGAAAATCGCTGACAAAGGCGTTGCGGGCGATTTCGGACAACGTCAATTCGCGCTGATAATTGGCCAGCATAAAATGCCGGGCGCGCTCAACAGTTTCGAGATGGCGTTGTTTGAGTTTTTCATCGAGGCGCGGCAAGGGCGAATCACGGCGCCGGTCGTAAAGAGTTTTGTAAATTTCTTCGACCAGCCGCGTCAACAACGTTTCCGTTCGCAGCGTCATGCCGGCATCATGGCGGCGTTGCAGCACGGCCCAAAGTTGGGCGTGCAAACAATCTAGCGCCGGCGTCGTCGGTAGAAACGGCCGCGGGAATAGGGCACGCGGCGGCTTCACTCGCGGCGCGTATTCTTTTTTCCAGAACACGGCGTTCGCTTCTTCCAGCAAATCGGCGTTGACTTCGATGTTGGTGCATTCATCCGGAATTTCATGCTCGTGCAGAAAAACCTGTTCGGCGCCGGCGTTGACCAGCATAATCGCCTGGCTGTCAAAATCGTATTCCTTTTTATTTAAACGATAGCCGAAGCGGCCTTTGCGAATGAAATTGATTTCAAATTGCGCGACGCTTTCAACCGGCGAGACGGCATGCGAATGTTCGCGGCATTTGAAATCCAATACGCGCGCGGTGGGTGAGGAAAAAAGCAGGTGAATATCGGCGTTCATAAGTTGGAAGAGCTTGGCGAATCATGTTGCTTTCTTCAAGGAAGACGAAGGTAACGCCGCTTATGTTGCAAAATTCTGGCACGGGTTTTTGAGCTTGCAAGCAACAAATGTTGTTGAAACCGACATTATTTTCGCGATGGCGGCGGCATGATCATCCACAGCAAGAGATACACGAGAATGCCGGGAAAGGCCGCGCTCAAAACGGAAACGATAATATACAGAATCCGCACCATGTTGGGCGACCAGCCGAGCCATTCGGCGAGGCCGCCACAAACACCGGCGATCATTTTGTTGCGGGATTTGGTGAGGGGCATA
>CAYZFF010000123.1:4307-5714 GCA_964477305.1 uncultured Cytophagia bacterium | reverse complement strand
CTTTGTTGCTCAACGCACGCCGCCCATCATCCGACGAATGGCCGGCGTCAATGCGGCTAAAACGCCGGCAGCGATCAGCAGGCCGACGGCGATGGAACCGTAAAGCGTGGTCAAAGCGCCAGCGTCATTCGCATTAAAAAATCCGGCAAAATAGCCGGCGAGCTTGTTGCCGAACGAAGCGGCGAGAAACCACACACCCATCATAATGCCCAAAACTTTGGCGGGTGCAAGCTTGGTGACGGTGCTCAAGCCCACTGGACTCAAACACATTTCACCGACGACTTCGAGGAAGTACAGGCCGACGAGCCACAGCGGGCTGATCTTTCCGGAGGCCGTGAGCATGGCGGCGGGAACCATAAGCACATATCCGAGGCCGATAAACAAAAGGCCGAACGTAAATTTCGCAGGACTCGACGGCTGGCGCTCACCCAGGCGTACCCAAAGAATGGAAAACAGCGGCGCTAAAATAATAACAAAGAATGCCGTCAGCGATTGCAACCAACTCGAAGGAAATCTCATGCCGAAAGCTTCCGTGCGCACGAGGCGGTCCGCAAAGAGATTAAGACTCGCGCCTTTTTGCTCGTAAGCCGCCCAAAAGAGAATGGTAAAAAGGAAAAAAACAAAAATCGCGCCGATGCGCTTCCACTCGGCGCTGGTCAACGGCGGGTGCGTCACAGCGCTGGTGGCATTTTTCGTTTTTCGGATCATCTGCCCGATATGCGCCAGCCGCTGCCGATGCGCGAGATAAACGATCAAGCCGAGCGTCATACCGACGCCGGCGGCGCCGAAGCCCCAATGCCAGCTTGCGCTCGGATCGAATTCCTGCGCCGTGAGCCATTGCTTGAAGCCTTCGCTTTGCGCCAAATAACCGCAAACGAGCGGCGCCAAAACCGCGCCAATATTGATGCCCATATAAAAAATCGAGAAGCCGCTGTCACGACGCGGATCGTTTTCACCGTAAAGACTGCCGACCATCGTGCTGATGTTGGGTTTCAGCAAACCGGTGCCGAGCGCGATCAAAACCAAACCGGTATAAAAAAATGTCGAGGAGGAAAAGGCCATCGTGAAATGCCCGCAAGCGATAATAATGCCGCCAAGCAAAACGGTGAGTCGCGCGCCTAAAATGCGATCGGCGAGCAAACCACCCGGCAACGACATCAGATAAACCGACATGGTGTAGGTCCCATAAATTGAAGCGGCGGTTTTGGTGTCGAAGGCGAGGCCGCCGTTCGCCACCGGCGCCACCATGTACAACACGAGAATGGCACGCATGCCGTAGTAGCTGAAGCGTTCCCACAACTCGGTGAAAAAAAGTGTGGTCAATCCTTTAGGATGGCCGCCGAGGCCGGAGGTGTCGAAGGGAGTAGTTGTGCTCATGAGGTTTTGTGATTGAGGGCAAGATTCATT
>CAYZFF010000123.1:0-4207 GCA_964477305.1 uncultured Cytophagia bacterium | reverse complement strand
ATTGATCTTGGCGTCAGGTAGAACGATTTATGTTACGGAAATATTATGTGGATTGGGCATATCATTAATAGACTCCTTCGGGATTATATTTTTCTTCCCACCAATACGGCCTGCGGCGCACGCCGCCACGTGACTTCAACTTCAAATCCGGCTGCGGAGAGCATCGCGATTTCTTGCCGCAACGGGAAGTATTTGTCTTCGCCAGCCCATGCGGCGGCAAACGTTTTGACTTGACGCGGGGTGTAGAATTGAAGCATGTGCTTGTCCCAAACTTTCATATAGCGCTGCGACAGTTGAGGATTTTCAGCGATGCAGCAATCACCGTTGGCGAGGATGCCGCCACGGCGCAAGGCGGCGTAACATTTCGCATAAAATTGCTGTTTGGCCCCGGCGTCGTGAATGTGATGCAAGGCCAATGTCGTCACGATAGCATCACAACGCGGCAACGCAGTGGTGAGAAAATCACTGTGGCGCAGTTCCAATCGCGCTCCGCGTTTTTTCGCAAGCCGGCGGCGTGCGAGGGTCAACATATCAGCATCGGCATCGATGCCGATTAGACGGGCCCGCGGCGCAACGCGCAGGCAGCGCGCAGCGAGCGCCCCGGTGCCGATGCCAAAATCAATAATCGTCGGTTGCGGCTTTTTTAACAATGCCATTAGCGCTGCAACTTCATCGAGTAATTCGTCATAATTCTCGATGAACGTGCGAATGCGTTCGTCATATTCAGAAAGTTTGATTTTTAAATGCTGGGCAACCGACATGACAGATCCTTTCTCCAGAAAATTTCCCGGCTTTGCTCATCTTATCCGACAAAATCTCTTTCCTGCATTTTCACCGCGAGCACGGGGCACGAGACGTGGCGCATAACTTTTTCCGTGGTGCCGCCGAGCAAGAAATGTTCTAACCCGCTTAAGCCATGCGTCCCCATGACTAATAAATCGACTTTCTGCTTCGCTACAAAGTCGACGATTTCGTGATAAGCGCGACCTTCGCGCAAATGGATTTGGTGTTTAACCCGCTCACTTCCCCATTGTTCAAGCAAGCGGAGCATTTCCTCACGCGAGCGATGGGGAGCTTCGGGATGCAGTTGCATCAACGAATCTTCGCCGAGGCCGTAATGGCTGGGAAGTATCGGTTTGTCCAACACGTGCAACAAGTGCAGCGTGGCGTCAAACAGAAGCGCGAGCGTACGGCCATAACGCAAGGCCTTTTGTGAATGCAAAGAAAAATCGATTGGAACGAGAATGTCAAAATAGGGAGAGACTTCTGCCGCTTCTTTTCCGGCACGTACAGTCATCACCGGGCAGTTGGCCTTCCGCACCACTTCTTCGGCCACGCTGCCGGCAAACAAATGGCTCAAGCCGCTGCGCCCATGCGTGCCCATAATGATCAAATCGATTTGCCGGGCCTCAGCAAAAGCACAGATCTCCTGCGTGGGATTGTTATTTTGATGCACGACCCGTTGCAGGCGCAGTTTATGCGTTGGTTCGACACCGAGAATTTGCACGAGTTGATCTTCCAAAGCTTCTTGCAACTCATCAGCGGCAGGATAAATTTCTGGAAATCGGATATCTTGCGGCTTTTCGTGAGCCGGCGCGGCATGGAGCATGATCAACTCGGCATGAAAGCGATCCGCCAGCATAAGTGCATGCCCCAACGCGGCGCTGGTGGTATCGGAAAAATCCGTGGGGAAAAGAATTTTTTGCATGTGAATCATATCGATACTCCTGTTTTATCCATGCGGCAAGAGCTTTCGACTTCACTTCGTGCTGTCAAACTTGTTATCTTTTCCGCGTCGCGCCGTGTGGTCACCAATCGCGCCGGCAAATTCGCGTAAAAATCCGCTTCGGTGATATTCCCTCGTTTACGAAACCCATTCGCCAGAACCTCGCATTTTTCAAAAATCATTTGGGCGGTCAGCCGGCGCCATTCTTCCCGTAATTCTTCTTGCGCATAAACCTTCAGCAGCGCGGTAATGCGATACCGATCAATGCCAAATTCCCGGTGCGACAGTTGATCCACATGGCCACCGCGTTTCACAATCAGGGGCGCGGCGAGAAATCCCACTTCAAACCGTGAAGCGGCGCGCAACCACAAATCATAATCTTCGCAAATGGGGAGTTGCTCATCAAAAACGCCAACGGCTTCAAAAAATTCGCGCCGCATAAGAACCGAAGAGGGGCTGACGATGCACCGCGGCAAACATAACGGGTAAATCCAGCCGCCGGCTTTCGCATGAATCTTTTTTTGATTGACGCGCACGCCGCGACGGATCCAGATTTCATCAGTGTAGCAGAGCATGATCTCCGGATGCGCCTGCATCCAGGCGATTTGGCGCGCGAGCTTTTTCGGTTGCCAAAGATCGTCGGAATCCAAAAAAGTAATGAAGGCGCCGCGAGCGTTGTTAATGCCGGTATTGCGCGCTGCCGAGGCGCCGGCATTCGTTTGAAAAAAATATCGCACGCGCGCGCCGTAGGATTCGGCCACGGCGCGCGTCGCATCGTTCGACCCGTCATCGACGACGATCAACTCAAAATTTTTCTCCGTCTGCGCCAGTACGGAGTCGATAGCCTCGCGAAGGAAAACGGCGCGGTTGAAAGTCGGAATAATCACCGACGCCAGCGGCACGAGCGACATATCACAACGTGAGGTTATGCGATTGCAGCGAACGGTCGATCAAATACAACGCCGCCGGCAAATTCTCTTCAAACGTCGGGGCAATTTCGGTTTCCGGTAATTCAAAACCGGGGAAAGTCGAACGCGGGCGCAATTCAATCGTGAAGCACGGCACGCGATACACGCCATACAGCCAATCCGTTGTATCGCCGCTGGCGAGGTATAAATCCGAGCTTTGCTCCGGTGTGTACGAAACATTATGCACCACACGGATGCGATCCGCCATCGCGACCGCAAAATTACTCAACAGGGTCTTATCCGGCGCCGGATTATTGGTATACCCCCACGGATACAAAATAAGCTGTGAAAAATTGTGATACGAAATCAAGCCGCTGGGCCGGTGTTGTTGCAGAAAATCACGCACCGCCTGCGTCTCCGGCTCGGAAAACGGCCCGGTGCCGCGATACGTCTCGGAGAACGAATCACCCGAAGAACCGGGACCGCCCCATTGATAACTGTAGTTGCGATTGAGATCGACACCGAATGTACCGTCGCCATTGTTGCGGCGATTCTTCCGCCACAAACGCTGGCTCGTTACGGAATATTGATGTCCATCCGGATTCACCATCGGCACGATCCAAATTTCGGTTTGATTTACCAAGCGCGTGGCCAAAGTATCAGTGCCGTATTGATTCAACAAATGTTTGGCGAGCAGAAAAGGCACGTCCACAGAAATCCATTCGCGCGCATGATGCCCGCCGACAAAAACGACGGTCGACTCCGGCTCGTCTTGCGCAACATTGTCGCTGATTTTAATCGCCCACAGCTCGCGGCCTTCGATGGATTTGCCGATGGAAGTCACGCGGGCGATTTGCGGGTTCGCGGTGGCAAGTTGATGCAGTTCGGTATCAAGCTCGGCGTAAGTGTGATAAAGCCCGGCATCCGGTTGACTCGGGCCGCCGTTATTATCGCAACTTCCGGCCATGAGCAAAAAGGCGCTCATCATCATGCCGCCGCCGATGATGACGCGATGTTTTAAAGTTTTCATTGGCCCTCCTTGGCGCTGGCGTCCATTTTCACTACGCGGTAGTTCATGCCATTTTGTTTCAGTTGTTCGAGATACAAATCATAAGCGCGTGCCATCACTGAATCGCCTTGCACGTCCCACACGTCGACGCCGAGGTCGGCGATCTGTTGCAATTGCGCTTTGTCGGCGAAATGAATTTTAACCAGCCGCTGCACCACGTCTTTTTCCGTCGCCGCTTGCGTGTTCATGGCCAGCGTTTGCATCGTCGTGCTATCGCTGTAAATAATGAGATAGTCCGGTTGCTGGACGAGAATTTTCACGCCACTCTGCCGCAGGCGCTCGATGGTTTGTTGATCAGCCGAGCTAATTTTGCGCAAACCACCACGCCCCGTCGTAGCCGTTGACGCGGTTGTCGTGGTCGCGGGTTGCTGCTGGCCGCAGGCGGCTAATGCCAGCGCGCCCAACAGCATCACAAAAAATTTTCCCATGATTTTTCCTTAAAATTAAATTTTAGTTGGTGGGCTAATATAGGTTTTAGCGCCGGCAATGTCAAGCGGAATTCTC
>CAYZFF010000122.1:0-10976 GCA_964477305.1 uncultured Cytophagia bacterium | reverse complement strand
TTATATTGCAAAACCACGTGTTGGAAAATAACTTCTTGTAGTTTAAAAAAAAACGGCGGAATGTCAATAGAAAATTAAGCGGGAAAAACCGGGGGCGCGCAGAAAGAGCACGGACTAAAATTTATAACCAATATTAAAATTTGCCAGCAGGCTGTGACGACTGCCGCTCATAATGGTTAATTCAACCGGCCCAATGATAGTGGGCGTGCCGAGGGTGAGGCCGGCGCCGGTGATGAAGCGTCGCCGGTTGTAGCGAATTTGCCATTGTTCGAAAGTGTTGCCGATATTCCAACGCCACAACAGGAAGCGGTGCGGCATGATTTCATATTGCAAGCCCAACTGCACAGCTTGCAGACTTCTTCCGGCGACTTCTTGCGGCCGTAATCCCACAAAGGAATCGACGCCGCCGAGGAAAAATTGATAGTTTAGCGGTAAACCGGGTTTGTGTGCGCTGCCGAGTTGCAAACGCGTTAAGATTGAAAGCCGCGTTTGTATGGGAAAAAATCCGCGCCAATCCGCATAATGCTGCAAGAATGAAATATCGTCGCCAATTTTTTTATATCCGGCTTCGCTTTTGATGAAAAGGAAATGGCCGCGACTCGGAAACACCGCGCGGTCCAGCGTGTCGATCCAAAATAAGCCCAAGAGCGAAGTGAAAGATTCTCTAACGGTTTGAAAAGCCGGCGGCGCGACCTCCGGAGAAAAATAGTCGAGCTCTCTTTTCACGCCAAGGCCCGCGACCATGCTGTTGGAAAAGATCGAGCCCAAAAACGTTTCGAGGAAAATCGACCTTTGGCGCAAACTGGCGATGCGCCGCTTCTGTTGATAAATTTCCAAAGTGTTTCTGGAATAATTGCCGCGCGCCCGCAAGCCGAGACGCGGACTGAGCCCGAGATGAAGAAAATATTGGCCGTCAATTTGAAGCTGATCGCCCAGGCGCAAATCAAAGAGCAAAATCGAGCCGTGTTCGGCGCGGTTGCGGAAAGTCGTGTTGAGCAGCAACGCGGCTTTGGAACTGCTGTCGTAACGCAGACCAAAGCGAAAGGCATCAGCATTTCGCTCGACCACATCGATGGTCAATTTGGTTCCGCCGTCCTGCGGTTCCAAGCGATAGGTGACCCGTTCAAAAAATTGCGAGCTATAAATCCGCGCCATTGCTTTTTCAATTCCTTCGGCTGTGACCCAGAAGGGCAACACCAAATCCAACTCGGAAAGTACGAGACGGCGTGACACGTCGCGCAGGCCGGTAATCGCGAGATCTTGAATGCGCAATGAATCAATGCGCGGAATTTTGTAGTTGCGCCGGGATGGCGACATTTTTTTTAATGAGTCCGCCAGCGCGCGTAATCTTGGTAACAGCCGCCGTGCCGCCATTTCGCCGCGTTTGATCAACGTATCCGCCCGATCAAAACTAACGGCCGTTAGTCCGGACAGCTCCGGCGTGATGAGAATATCGCAGTGTCGGCGCTGCGCGGCATTTATTTCGGCGGCGCGATAACTGCTGATTTGATCGATGATATTAAAAAAAGAGTTGAGATTTTCGCCGGTGGAGAGCGGCGCACCAACGTCAACGCCGATGACAATGTCGGCGCCGAGACGGCGAACATCTTCGGCAGGAAGATTGCGAATCAACCCGCCATCCACCAACAAACGATTAGCAAGTTTGACCGGCGTAAAAACGGTGGGAATGGCGATGCTCGCACGGATCGCTTCCGGCAGGAAGCCGTGATCCAGCAGCACGGCTTCGCCGGTTTCAAGATCAGTGGCGACGCAAGCGAACGGAATCGGCAGTTCTCTGAAATCGGTGAGGTGATGCACCGACCACGTGAGGCGCGAAAGCAACGCGCTGATTTTTTGTCCGGCCACCAAACCGCCGGGCAGTTGCACGTTGCCCCTGCGTATGGGAAAGGTTGCAAAGTAACGTGCATCCCACAGCTTTTCTTCCATCGGCAGGTCGCGCCGGGTGGCGGCGTCATTGAAAAATTGCGGCCAATCTTTGCGACGCGCCAACGCGGTGAGCGAATCGGTGGTGTAGCCGATGGCATAAAGCCCGCCGATCACGCTCCCCATGCTGGTGCCCGTTATGTAATCAATCGGCAGGCCGATTTCTTCCAAAACTTTCAGCACCCCGATGTGCGCAAATCCCTTCGCGCCACCGCCACTCAGGGCTAATCCGATACGTGGACGCGGCGGTATTTCCTGCGTCAGCGCCGCCGATATACCAACGAACGTGAACAGCAAAATAAATTTTCGAACGCAAACTTCAGGCATTGCCGCCTAATCATCTAAGAAGAAACAGCATGAACGCGAAGATTTTAGCACCTTGAAAATTAAAATTGTAAATTTGCAATTTTAAATTTTCAAGGTTGGGGACGCGACGAAGTCTCCATGCCGCTATTTCGCCTTGCCCTGATTCGCGACGGCCTCCATGGCTTTCTTCACACTTGCGGGATCGCCGAGATAATAATTGCGTAGAGGCTTGAGATGATCATCCAATTCATACACCAGTGGCATACCGGTCGGGATATTCATACCAACGATGACGTCGTCAGAAATATTGTCAAGATATTTGACGAGCGCGCGCAGGCTATTGCCGTGCGCAGCGATGATCACGCGCTGGCCGGATTTGATTGCCGGGACAATCGTGTCATGCCAGTAGGGAAGAAATCTCGCAACCGTGTCTTTCAAACATTCGGTGCGCGGAATGTCTTTTTCGGCCAGAGCGCGATAGCGCCGGTCATGCCCGGGATAACGCTCATCGCGCACTTCCAAGGCGGGCGGTTGAATGTCGTAGCTGCGCCGCCAGATATGCACTTGTTCTTCGCCGTATTTGGCCGCGGTCTCAGCTTTGTTCAAACCCTGCAACGCGCCGTAGTGGCGCTCATTTAAGCGCCACGAATTATAGATGGGAATCCACATCAAATCCATTTCGCCCAGCGCCAACCATAAAGTGTGGATGGCTCTTTTCAAAACCGAGGTGAAAGCCACATCAAAAACAAAGCCATTATCTTGCAAGTATTTTCCCGCGGCTTGGGCTTCGGCCAGGCCTTTTTCGGATAAATCAACATCGGTCCAGCCGGTGAAGCGATTTTCTTTATTCCACGTGCTTTCGCCGTGGCGCAACAGAACGAGCTTGTGCATAAACACTCCTTGCAAAGTTGTAAATGAAACGAAATGCTAAAATTTTAAATCAAGCTTTAATCGGCAAAACCGAAACCGCGAGATCGTTGTTCACGGTCACCACATGATTCGGCGATACCATGCGCCAATCTTCTTTGATTTCGGTGAGTTTTTCAGAAACAATCAGCACCGCGTGCTCGGCCGGATCGGCTGGCTGCATGCGACAAACGCCGTCTTCGCAATCGAAGCGGCTGCCTTCCGAATGATAAAGCGTCGGCGGCGTCAGCGCGGGATCGGTGACGTAACGGGTAGCGACAATCCAGTCGCCATCGGTGATGGCCAGGTTTAAATAGGCCGGCTCTTTGATGCCGTGCTTGCCGGTAATTTCTTTGAGTTCGGCGATGGTTGCCTCCAGGGCTTCTACGACGTCACCAGGCGAGTTGGCGTTTTGCTTTTTTAGAAAATGATTCAAAAAGAGCGCGAAGAAATGTTCCGAGTCGGTTTGGCCGCCGATCCAATTATACAATTCGTCGGTGAGACGGTTGCGCAGCTCGCGCTTGATTTTTGGGAAGCCGCCGATGTCGCCGTTGTGCATGAATAGAAAATTTTTATAATGGAACGGATGGCAATTGGCTTCGGAAACGTTGCCGACACTCGCGGCGCGCACATGCGCAAAAATGCAATTGGAACGAAACTTCGAAGCGTTGTAACGGAGATTGCGGTTGTTCCACGCCGGCGTGGTGGCGACAAAGATCGCCGGTTCCGGATCGACTTCTTTGACATAAAACCCAACGCCAAAGCCATCGCCGTTCAACGGCTCCGATCTTTCCTGGGCTTTGAAGCTTTGGCGAATTAAAGAATTTTTCGGGTGATACAAAAGCTTGGCGAGGGTGATCGGCGCGCCTTTGTAGGCGAGAAAGCGACACATGGGTTTTAAAAGAGTTTTAAAAAATTCAAATCGTCATCGCGAGTCCCGCGCTTTTCAGCGGGACGAGGCGATCTGTTGATTCGTAAGAGATTGCTGCGCTGAAAAACGCTGCTGCAATGACAGTTGCGCTATGACACACTCTTGAGAACACGATGACGATCAATCCAATACGCCCACGGAATGATCAGCCATTGCGACAAACCGCCAACCGCCAGCACCATTTCATTCGGCGGCGGTTGGTGGCGGCTCATCACGTTTCCCGCGTAAATGAATGCGCTGAATGCAACAAAAGCCCAGAAGGCATAAAGCCCAACGCGATCGCGGGCTTGAGTTGCGCGGATATATAAAACAATCGCAAAAATAAACAATGCGCTTTCCACGAAAATGGTGGCCGCGACTGAATTCCACAATCCGAGTCCGACATAAGTTTGCAGGCCGGGGATGATGGGCAGATCGGGGCGATGGGTGATGAAATCAAGCAGCCAATGGCTGGTCACCCCGAGGCCAAGAATCCAAGCACCAGTTTTATCTTTGCGCCGGAAAAAATAAATCGCCCCAAAAACCACCGCCCAGCCGATGACGGTAATAAGGCTGTGCGAAATCGGATAATCATAAAAATCTAACGGCGTGAACGCGGTGTTGCCGGGATCGATACGCACGTGTTCGAGACCCAGCAACAAAAAGAGCGGCCAAAGCAGATCCAGAAATTGCGCGGATAAAAACAATGTGCCCAAGGAAGTTTTGGGCGCTATTTTTTTTGCCGCGAAAGCGACGGCGTAATGTCCGAGAAACATTGATGGGCTTTAATTTTGGGTGGTATCCGCCGAACTGGTTGGTTTTTCTAAAATGGCGACAACATGGGTGTAAACTTTTTGCCATTGCTCTGGCTCGGCGCTAAAGTATTTGACGGCGGCTTCGAATTGCTGTCGGTCGAGCGCAAGAGATTTCAACACCGAATCGGCGCGGGCCAGTTTTAGTTTTTTATCTTCGTGTTGCAGCATATTGGGGTCGCCGCCGGCCAGCAGGATTTTGGCATAAACTTCCGCAAAGCGTTCCGGATTTTGGAGCGGCTCGGTCGTTTTGGGGGCGCAGGCCAACCAGAGGCTTAAGAATAAAAATGACCAGCGCCGCAGGGAAGAAGATGCTGCCGGAAGAATGATTTTACGCATGGCCGGAAATGAGTGTGCGGGTTAATCCAATTTCAGCCTGCTGCCGTAATTCGATGCAGGCCTGGCCGGGGTCGGCGGCGCCAAAAATTGCCGAACCGGCCACGAGAAGTTGCGCGCCGGCTTCGACCACCTCTGCGGCAGTGTTGTTATCAATGCCGCCATCGACTTCAAGCAAAATTTTTTTGTTTTGATTGGCCAGCAAGCGGCGGGCCCGGCAAATTTTTTCAATCGAAGTTTGAATAAATGTTTGTCCGCCAAACCCGGGATTGACGGTCATGAGCAAAAGCAAATCAAGGTCCGGCAAAATATCCTCGACGGTGGTGAGCGAGGTTGCAGGATTGATTGCAACCCCGACTCCGGCGCCGGTTTCTTTGATTTGATGCACGACGCGATGCAAATGCGGACACGTTTCAACATGCACGATGATGCGATCCGCGCCGGCCTGACGAAACGCCGCAATGTAACGCTCCGGCTGCGTGATCATCAAATGCGCCTCAATCAACAAGCGGCTGCTGCGCCGCGCTGCATTAACGACAAGCGGCCCGAACGTCAGATTGGGCACGAAATGCCCATCCATCACGTCGCAATGAATAATATCGGCGCCGGCGGCTTCGACGCGGCGGATTTGCTCGCGCAAATTGGTGAAATCGGCGGAAAGAATTGATGGTGCAATTTGAAGCATAATTAATTTTCACTGGAACTGCCGGGCAACTGGCTCAATTCGAGATTGATTTGGGTGCCGCGCTTCACAATCGTGTTGGCGTCCAGCGATTGGCTAATCACCGTTTCCGGCAACAATTGCTCGACTTCTTTAAATATAATTTGTCCGATGACCAACCCGGCCTGGCGAATGAGCAACACGGCTTGGTCATATGTTAGGCCGGCGACATCGGGCACGGTTGCATCCGACAAGGCAATACCGAGGCTCACGGTGATATTAACGATGGTGCCCACGCCGATTTTCGCGCGCACCGGCACGGATTGATATGCGACCACGCCGGCGGGCCTGTCGGTGTAAGCTGAGTCAACCTTCCCCAGTTTGAGATTGAATTTCGCCAGCATCAATTCCGCGTCGCGGCGCGAGCGATCAACCAGCGTCGGCATTTCCACCTGGCGCGCGCCCTGGCTCACGACGACATAAATTCGCCGCCCGCTTTTAACGCCGGCCTGCGGCCGCGGGTTTTGTTCAACCACATAACCCACCGGTTGTTTTTCATCCGAGCGTTCGCCGGCTTTAATAATCTCAAAACCCTCGTCTTCGAGCTTGCTCTTGGCCTCTTCGTAGCGGAGCGAGATTACATTCGGGACTTCAATGGCTTCGCCGTGTTTGGTATAAACCGGCAGGATGATCCAATCTAACATCAACCCGAACGCGAGAAAAAGGGCGATCAGGCTGCCGAGCATTTTTACGAAGCGATTAGAGAGTATCGCGATAATGGCGGTGCGCCACCAGGGTTGACTCATTTCATCTTCCTATTGAAAATTGGCAATTAAAAATTTTCAATTTAAA
Organism: uncultured Cytophagia bacterium; assembly: GCA_964477305.1. GTDB lineage: Bacteria > Zhuqueibacterota > Zhuqueibacteria > Zhuqueibacterales > Zhuqueibacteraceae > Zhuqueibacter. The sequence goes on along the minus strand of CAYZFF010000122.1, from coordinate 4,249 downwards.
ATTTTAAGCCGGCGTTCCCCACAGCGAACTTATGTTTTTACGAGCCGGGCGGCAAAACTGCCATCCATGTTGTGGCGGCTTTGCAAAGTACGAATATAACCGCGCTCGTCGCAAAACATGACGTGCACAAAATTTTTGGCCGGTTCAATCCGGAACTCTTGATGATGCTCTAAAAACCAATCCACCACTTTTTCATTTTCTTCGGGGTCGATGCTGCAAGTGCTATAAACCAAACGCCCGCCGGACTTGACCAACTCGGCGGCGTTGGTCAAAATTTCTTTTTGCAATTCCACCAGATCGGTAATATCCTTTTGCCGCCGCCGCCAGCGCAAATCACTGCGGCGCGAGAGCACGCCAAGCCCGGAGCAAGGCGCATCGACGAGCACGACATCAACCGGCGTTGCAGCAAACGAACGTGCATTGGCGATGACGGGGTGAATGGCGCAATGCAAGCGTTGCGCCGCTTCTCTGATCAGCTCGAGACGATAGGGATCGAGGTCGACGGCAACAACGTTGCCGGTGCCGGCCATTTCCGCCATCTGCAACGCTTTGCCGCCGGGCGCCGCGCAGAGATCGATGATCGTTTCGCCGCTTTTCGGCGCCGCTAAACGCGCGACCATGCCGGCGCTCGGGTCCTGCACGGTGAACCAGCCTTCGTTAAATCCCGGCAACTCGGTGATTTCGTCAACATGCGGCAGACGATAAAAACTGGGTACTTGTTTGTACGCTTCGGGTTTGATTTCGCGCGCCGCCATTTGCTCCAGCCACGGTTTGAGGTTTTCTTCCGGACGCACGATGCGCACGGTGACGGCGGGAATGCGATTGTCGGCTTCGGCCAGCGCCGCGGTTTCCTTCCAGCCGAATTGATCGATCCAGCGTTTGATGAGCCACTCCGGGTGACTGAACATTTGCGCGAGCATGCGGAGATCTTTTTTCTCGACCACGCTTTCAATCGGCGGCCATTCCATCGGCGTGCGTTGAATGTTGCGCAACACCCCGTTGGATAAACGCGAGAAATTGTTGCCGAAACGCAGTTGAATCATTTCAACGGCCTCATCGACGGCGGCATAAGCCGGAATGCGATCCATAAACAACATTTGATACACGGCGCCGCGCAAAACATTTTTCACAAACGGCTGCGCTTCGTCGAAATGATGGCGGAAGTGTTGCTGAATCTCGGCGTCGAGCCGGGAGCGGTTCCGCGCGATGCCGTGCACCAATGCGGTGACGAGCGCGCGATCCCGCGCCGGAAACGCCGCGCGTTGCAGATGCTTGTCCATGACATAATCAACATAAGTGGAGCTGCTTTCGGCTTCGCTGAGAATTTGCGCCGCGATGGCCCGCGGCGACATTAAAACATTCGAAGAAGATTTTTTGGTGGAGGCTTTTGGCATGCGAATTTGTTCTTGACTTCAATTAAGTTTTTCGTGAGTCTGGAGTTGATGGCCGCGCAGAAAATCTGCGGCGGTCATGCGACGTTTGCCTTCGCTCTGCAATTCGTCGATGGCTAAAAGGCCGTCTCCAGTTTGAATAATGAGTTCTCCCGTTTTAACGTTGGCCTGCACGATAGCGCCGGCGGCGGGACCGGAAGCACTTTCCTCCACCACGTGCGTGCGAAAAATTTTGAGGTGACGCCCCTGCAAAATGGTAAACGCGCCGGGAACCGGATTCATTCCCCGGATGAAATTGAAAATTTCGCGGGCGGGTTTTTTCCAAGCAATCGCCGCCATTTCTTTCGTAATTTTGGGCGCGAGACTGCCGGCGCCGATTTGCGGTTGTCTCTGCACCGTGCCGGCGGCAATTTGTTCCAGCGTTTCGATGAGTAAATCCGCGCCGAACCCGGCCATGCGATCGTGCAACTCCCCGGCGGTTTCAAATTCGCCGATCGCCATTGGTTTTTGCAAAATCATTTCGCCGGCGTCCATTTGCGCGTTGATAAAAAACGTTGTGATCCCCGTCTCCCGCTCGCCGTTGATGATCGCCCACTGAATCGGCGCCGCGCCGCGATATTTTGGCAGCAGCGCGGCATGCACGTTGATCGTGCCGAGCGGCGGCAGCGTAAACACTTCCGGCGGCAGAATGCGAAAAGCCACCACGAAAAAAAGATCAGCCTGCCACTCCCGCAGGCTTTGAATGAACTGCGGCTCGCGTAATTTGTCGGGTTGCAAAATCGGCAAACCGGCTTGCTGCGCCAGCTTTTTCACCGGCGGCGGCTGCACCTGCAAGCCGCGGCCCGCAGGTTTGTCCGGCCCGGTTACAACGCCCACCACCGGAATTTTATGGTCGAGAAGTTTTTGCAAACTGACGACGGCAAATTCCGGGGTGCCCATGAAAACGATTTTAAGATTTTGTGCTTGCAGCATATTCTGAAGCGGAGTGCAAATTTCTGATTGCACTCCGGGTTTACGCCACTTTCTTATTTCTCTCGAGCGTTTCGGCGGCGGCTTCTTCGGCCAGCGCTTTCAGTTTTTTATTTAACATTTTGCGCCGCAGCGTGCTCAAACGATCCACGAAGAAAATGCCGTTGAGATGATCGATCTCATGCAACAGCACGCGCGCCAGCGTGCCGTCACATTCCTGCTCGTGCGCCGCCCCGGCCAAATCCTGATAACGCACGCGCACGCGTTCCTTGCGCATCACATCTTCGTTGATATCGGGAATGCTGAGGCAGCCCTCCTCATACGGCACTTCTTTGCCAAGCTCCTGCAGAATCACCGGATTCACAAAAGCCTGCGGCGGCGAACCGGTTGTAATCAGGCCGACATCAACGACACACAAAGAATGGGTTAAACCAATTTGATTGGCGGCCAAACCAATGCCTTTGGCCGCCTGCATCGTTTCAATCATATCCGCCGCCACCTGTTGCAACGCGGCGTCGAACGTCTCGATTTTAAGCGCTTTCTTGCGCAGAATGGGATCGCCGTATTTGCGAATCGGCCAAACTGCCATAAAACAGAATCCTTTATTATTTATGTCATTCGGGATGAATCTTTCTGCCTTTTGCCAGCGGCTTCATTGCAAAACGATTCCTACAGAATGACATTGACGGTTTAATTCTTTGGTTAGGCTTTTTTCTCTTCCGTGGGCACGACTTTGCGCGCGATGCTTGAGCGCGCGACGTTGAGTTTGACGTTTTTATCGACTTCCACCACGACCACGGTATCTTTTTCTTTCATGCCGACGATGGTGCCGTAAATACCGCCGGCCGTCAGCACTTCATCGCCTTTTTGCAGGCTCTCTAACATTTTTTGCTGTTCTTTCTGGCGTTTCGCCTGCGGGCGCAGAATTAAAAAATACATGATCACGAAAATCATGATGATCGGCAACCACATCGCGAGCGGGTTGGCGCCTTGACCTTGCGGCGCGCCCATAAATGAAAACAACAACGTTAGCATTACTCTCCTCCTTGGAATTTTAATTTGCCAGCCACAGTTAGTGATTTACCTTGTGCATATTGATTACGCTTTGGGGTAAGCGGATTAAACGGATCGCGCGGATAAAACTTGGAAAGTTTTTATTTTTGGAATCCGCTCAATCGGCTAAATCCGTTTACAAAAAATGAGACTCAATCAGCGCAATTCTATTTTACCGGATATTTTTCATAAAACGCTTTTCGCCAGGACACAAAACTACTATCGGCAATCGCGGCGCGCATGCTCTGCATTAATCTATGATAAAAACGCAAATTATGCAAACTGCCGAGCCGCAGCGCGAGGATTTCTTTGGCGTGAAACAAATGCCGCAAATACGCGCGCGTGAAGTTGCGGCAGGCGTAACAATCGCAATCTTCCTCAATCGGGCGAAAGTCTTCGCGGAAAATCAAATTCGTCAAATTCAGCGGGCCGCTCGCCGTGAACACTTGCCCTTTGCGCCCATTGCGCGTGGGAATCACGCAATCAAACATATCGACGCCGCGATGCACCGCCTCGACCAAATCTTCCGGCTTGCCGACGCCCATCAAATAACGCGGCTTGTTTTCCGGCAGCAGTTCGTTGCAAACTTCGATCATTTCGAACATCGCGCTCTTCGGCTCGCCGACCGCGAGGCCGCCAATGGCGTAGCCCGGAAAATCGAGCGCCAGCAGTTGCTCGCAGCTCAATCGCCGCTGATCGACAAACGTGCTGCCTTGCACGATGGCAAAGAGCGCCTGCGAGTGTCCGTACAACGCCGGCGAGTTTTGCCACGCCTGAAAACAGCGTTCGGCCCAACGCGAGGTGAGTGCGGTCGATTTTTCCACATAACTCCGCTC
>CAYZFF010000121.1:5905-10991 GCA_964477305.1 uncultured Cytophagia bacterium | reverse complement strand
GTATTTTCGCGAAAGACGACAAAATCCACATCTTTCACAGTTTTTTCTTTTAACGGACACAGGCGTTCATGCAATAATTTCACCGGGCGCAGATTGATATAGAGATCGAGATCGAAACGCATGCCTAAAAGAATCTCGCGGCCGTGCCGCATGTCGGGAATGCGGGGATCGCCGAGCGCGCCGAGATAAACCGCGCTATAATTTTTCCGAAAATCATCCATCTGTCCGGGCGGCAAACCGACGCCGGTTTTAAGATAATGCTCCGCGCCGTAGGGAAATTCGACCAGTTCCAGTTTCAAATTAAATTTTGCATTGGCGCGACGCAACACTTTCACGGCTTCAATGGTAACGTCGATGCCGATACCGTCGCCGGCAATAATGGCGATTTTTTGCATGGACTCTTTTCCTTGAGTATGATCTATGACGAACGATTCTGTCATGCTGTAAGCATCTTGTTTGTCTTAAGCACGGTTCGATTAAGCGCACCGACGCCTGTGCTGGCTATTGAACAAGATCCCTGCGGGATGACATGGGAATGGTATTCGCAGCGTGAATTGGATTTCGTTTTAGGCGCGCTATTTTTTCCCCTGCAAAATCAGCAGAATTGGAAAATTCAAATACTTCTTCGCTTTGGGAATGAGCGAAACGAGCTGCTCATCGCCACGCCATTCATGCTGGCGAACATCGACGAAGCCCGCGTTTTGCATGGCCTGCAAATAATCCTTCACGGTGTGGCGATACGCGCCCAGGCGAAATTCCACGTCAACCTCGCGAAAATTCGCTTCGACGCCGGCGGCCGCCATTTCCGGATGGTACACCGAGAAGACAATGCGCCCGCCGGGGCGGAGCACGCGCTGCATTTCGCGCAACACGCGCGGCAACGGTTCTAAATGTTCGCCGACGAGGGCGCAGAGCACGGCATCAAAATAATTATTGGCGAAAGGCAAAGCCTGTTGCAAATCCGCCAATAAAACCGGCACTTGCGGAAACTGCCGGCGCGCCACCCGCAACATGCCGATTGAAAAATCAACGCCGAAAACTTTACTGCCGGCGCGCCGCAAGGTTACAAAATGCCGGCCGGTACCGCAACCGGCATCCAGAATGCGCTCGCCGGCTTTTGGCGCCAACGCGATCAACGTGCAGCGATCATCCATGCTGACCACCGGATTCGGCGTATGATCGTAAGTTTTTGACCAGCGATCATAACCTTCGCGCGCCGGTAGGCTGTGAATGGTTTTTCCTCCAACCGCAACTGCCATGTCGTCACCTTTCCCTGTTTTTCATGCAATCTGATAGGGGTAAAAATTCTCCATTAAAAAATCATTATCCAGCAAACATTGCGCGAACAGACTCAGCGCCGTTGAAACTTTTCCATCTTTGTTAAAAAATTCTGCATCGAGGTTAATTCGCCGATACGGCAGCCCATGTTGTCGATACGCGTGCCGTTCGGATATTGCGGACAAACCGTGCCATGCCGCACGATATGAAATTGTTTTTCGCATTCACCGATAGTCGGGGCCGCGGCGAGATAAAATATTGCCGGCACACTGGTCAATTCAACCTCTTCGCGGCTAAAGTCTTTCCGGTTCCCGGCGGTTTTAAATTGCAGCCGCAGTTTGCCTTTAAAAAAACCGAAGAGGAAACGCTCGTAGTGTTGCCGTTTGCTCCATTGATCTTGCCGGTGATGATTGGGCACCAGCGCGAGGCAATTCAACAGCCGATCCGGTTGCGCCACTTGATCCGGCACACTGAAGGTTTTGAGATCAACGATTTCATTGAGCACGCGCAAATCGAAGCGATCGGGATCGGTGTGCGGCGTCGCGCCTTCGGCGCTGAGATGCGGGATCGCGTGCTGACGCAGAAAGCGAACCAGCGTGGCCTCACAGGTTTTGCCGAGCGCAATTTTTGCCAAGCGTTGCGCCGCATCGTCTCGGTAGCCCATCCGGTCAAAGGTGTAGCGCAACGATTGCAAAGCATAGCGCAACCCGGCTTCTACCTCCGCCGGCAAAATCGCCAGACAGATTATTTCTTCGGCGCGCATAAATTCAAATTTGCACTTTTAATGACAGAACCGCAACAAAAATATTTGCATCCGGCAAAAAAAATCATGATATTGATTGCGGCGATTTTGTTTCAAATAACTTGCAACGAAAAGCGAACCGTAACGAAGAGTATTGATTTATATGCCCTCTCCCGAAGCCGATCCGAAAAACCGGATGAATGACCTGGACAGCCGGCGCTGGCTGCAATTTCAAAAAAGCTGGTTTTTATTGAGCGTGGAAACGCCGGCAGAATTTATCCTATTTTTTACTAAAAAATTTCTGCAGGACAGTGAGGCCGCGCGGCAACGGCGTTCGCGTGTGGGAATTTTTCCGGAAAATGCCGAGGCCCTGCAACCGGTGCTACAAACGCTTGAGCGCGAACCGGTGCTGCTCAACGACCAGCTTTTGCATTCACGCGATCATGCGTCAACAGCAAACGGCAAGACGGAGAGCCAACCGGAGTTAGATTACGTGTTGGTTGACTTGCAAAAACTTTTTCCGGACCGGGAAAGCTATGACCGGCAGGCTGCCCGCTGGCTTCAAAATTTGCAAGCCACCGTCGCGCTGATGAAACCGAACAGCTATTTAACCATTTTTATTCGCAACCTGGACAATGGCCAACATTGTGTTCCTCTTGCCTGGGATTTTGGCAAACAAGTCGCCAATTTTCTCACGATGAAAGATGAGAAAATCGGCTGCCAAATCGGCGACAGCGAATTACCGAAAAGCGATCCCACGGGCAATGAAGCGAAAAGCGGTAACACCGCCGTCTATTGCCTCAATTTTCGCCGCGAGGTTTTGATTGTTCCGCCAGCTTTACCGGCGAACCGGGCGATTGAAATTAAAACGTTCAACTCAGTTGGAAATAGTGCGACTCGACCCGACCCGCGCGCCTGGTTTATCGTCAAACCGCCGCCGCGTGAAAAAAACGTATTGTTGCATCCGGCGAAATTTCCCGAGCCGTTGATCGCGCAATTCATCGAACGCTTCACACAACCGGGTGAGCGCGTATTCGATCCAATGGTTGGCACGGGCAGCACGTTGATCGCGGCAACGTCATGCGCTCGCGAAGCATATGGCGTGGAACTCAACCCGGCATTTCATGACATTATCAAACAGCGGTTTACCTCGCGGCCCACGGACTCGAAGTGGCAAGTGAGCGGCGGCGATGCGGGCCTTCCTGAAACTTACGACAAGTTGCCGGCATCGTTTCACTATATCATCACCAGTCCGCCGTATTGGGATATGCTGCGCATGAAAGGCGCCGAAACGCAGCAAAATCGTAAGCAGGCGGGGTTGCTGCAATTTTACTCCGATGATGCACGAGACGTCGGCAACATTGCCGACTATGAAAGTTTTGTCGACAGTCTGGTTAAAATTTATCGGCTCGTCGGCGCGCGGCTGGAGCCCGGGCGTTTCATAACAATCATCGTGAAAAATGTCAAAAAGAAAGGCCACATTTTTCCGCTTGCGTGGGATCTGGCACTGCGCTTGCGCGAAGATTTTATTTTAGTCCGTGAGCAATTCTGGTGTCAGAACGATCAAAGCCTGGCGCCGTTCGGTTATCGCTATGCCTGGGTGAGCAATACGTTTCATCATTATTGCTTGCATTTTCAAAAGCCGCAAGGAGTTTAAGTGTGAAACCAAAAGAGGCTTCGACAGGCTCAGTTACAACAAGAACCTGCTTGATGTGAAGCCGGACTTGGTCACGAGGATTTTTAAATTTATAAAATTGGCCAACCAAGTCCGACTGTTTCACTTATCTTACTTCCCTTCCTGAACCGCATTCATTTCTGCAACATTAGATGGCTCTGCTGGAGAGCCGGAAGCATTACCATTTTCCTGGTCCGGTTGCGCGCCTGCCGGCTTTTCCGCGCCATTAAAGCCATTATTGCCATAACTTGCCGCCTCCGCAGAATACGGTTCGCGGTGCCAAATGCGATGTTCATTACAATACATGTTTTGCCGTGCGGGGGCTTTATAAGAAGACTCGAACTCCTTGCCGCATTTGGCGCAGATATACAGAAAAACCGTGCGGTCGCGATCCGGTTTCGGAGTCAATTTTAAATCACGCAAATAATCCTGAAAGCGCACCACCGGGAAATCGGAGAAGCGGACATTGGGGCGCGGGTATAGATAATCATAGGCCGCTGAGCCTTCGATGGTGAAAATCAAAACGCGCTTGCCGAGCTGGCGCACGCGCTCGAGGGCGGGCTGATAATCCGCATCGCCAAGCACGGCGATAGCGATGTCATACGCATCGATGGCGGCGAGATACAGCATATTCACGCCGAGCGCCATGTCGATGGTGCGCTCTTTGGGCATGAAATTCGGGTCGCTCTCTTTTTCCAGGCGATCCTGCATCGCCATGTGATGGCCGCGAAAATCGATTTGGTGGAGATGCAACTCGAAACCCAGTGACTCACTCAACAGGGCATAAAATTTTTCCTGATCCTGCAGTTTAATTTCATCATCCGGATGCACGTTCCACGGCACACTGGCAAAATAATACGTGCGCAGCAAATCCAGCATCGGCGCTTCATTGCCGAGGGTGTTTGCCAGATGGCTCCGAATAATCTTCAAGGCGACGACATTAATTTTGCTGAAATCGATTTTGTACGGCGCGGCAAAAGCTTTCACCAGCATGTCTTGATTATGATACAGCCAGGAGCCGTCAATAAACGTCATGCAGCGCACGAGACCGTGGCCGCGGTTCAATCTTAAATTTGATGCACTTTCATGCGCCGGGGTAATAATTTGTTCTGTGGCTGCTTCAATTGGTGTCATTAAGTCCTCGCTATGTTTTTGCGTAACGCCAGGTGCATGACGCATAGCATTTGAAACGCTATGCGTTTTGCCTCGGCGCTATGCGCTTAGAAAGCTTTCCGGGCGAATTCGTTTTAATTGTTCCTGATACGCTAAAAATTGTTGCATTAACTCCGAGACATCTCCCCCCGATTTCTCGCGCGCCTTAAGCTGCTCGCGCAAATTTTGCATGTCCTCCTCTTTTTTCAATCGCAACAGTTGCGCCATACAATCCGCGC
>CAYZFF010000121.1:0-5805 GCA_964477305.1 uncultured Cytophagia bacterium | reverse complement strand
ACTGGTGGCGCCGGTAAGAATTTTGAACTCGAGCAACGCCGGCGCATTCTGCAAAATCTGCTGCATCGCCGTTGCCGGATTTTTCACCAAAAAACTATCGGGATCATCGCCGGCGCTCAACGTCGCAACCGCCACCATCAAACCATTCTCCACCAAAATATCTGCCCCGCGCAAGGTGGCGGTTTGGCCGGCAGTATCGCTATCAAAAAGCAGCGTTACATTTTTGGTGTAGCGCAATATCAATCGCGCTTGCTGCTCGGTGAGCGCGGTTCCCGAAGTGGCAACCGTATTTTGAAAACCGCACAAATGCATGCGCATCAAATCAAGGTAGCCTTCAACGACAATGACCCGATCCGCCGTTTTTACCGCATCGCGCCCTTGATACAAACCGTACAACACCGTGCCTTTATGATAGATCGGCGTCTCCGGTGAGTTCATATATTTGGGCGAATCGTCGTCATCAGCGAGGCGACGCCCGCCAAACGCCACAATGCTGCCGGAGAGATTATAAATTGGAAACATCACACGATGGCGAAACCGATCGTAGAAGCCGGCTTTGCCCTTTTCGCTATCGCGAGGGTTGACCAGGCCGGCAAGCGCCATCACATCAAGATTGACCGATTTCTCGCGCGCCAGTTGCGTGAGCTTTTCCCACGCATTCGGCGCATAGCCAATGCCAAAGATTTTCAACGCTTCATCATTGAAGCCGCGTTTGTGCATATATTCGCGCGCCGGCCGCCCCAGGCTATCGAAAAGCATCTGCTGAAAAAATTCTGCGGCCAACTTGTTGACGAAATACAGCGCGTCCTTTTCCTGCGCCACGGTTGCATCTTCGGCATCGGGTTCGGGAATCGTAATGCCGGCGCGTTTCGCCAGCAGGCGCACGGATTCGGGGAAACTGATATTCTGTTGGCGTTGAACGAAGGTAAAAACATTCCCACCGGCGCCGCAGCCGAAACAATGAAAAAACTGTTTATCGGAGTTGACGTTAAAGGAAGGCGTTTTCTCGGGGTGAAACGGGCACAGGCCGAGAAAGTTTCGTCCGCTTTTTTTGAGCGTGACATAATCCGACACCACGGCCACGATGTCAGAAGCGAGGCGGACTTCGTCGACTAAGTGAGGCGGAATTGTTGACATACTAAATCCTATGGCGCGTGCTTATGCACACGTCAGGAAATATTCTTTAAAATTTAAATTAGCTAAAACTAATACGCGTAAATCGGGCATCGCCCTTATTCTAGCCTAAAAACTGTCACGGTCTACTGACACCCAAAAACCAGTTACTCGTCATCCCGATCATCGTCTTTATCATCGGTCCGGCGCAACCCTTCATACAGTTTACGGCGAACGAATAAATCCACCAAATCCGGATCAAGCTTGCCGCGTGTCGCTTCCTCCTGCAAAATTTTCAGTGTTTGCTCCAGCGGCATGGCCTTTTTATATGGACGATCCGGCGCGGTCAACGCGTCAAAAATGTCGGCAATACATAGAATGCGCGATTGCAGCGCGATTTCATCGCCCTTCAAGCCCTTCGGATAACCGGCGCCGTTTAGATACTCATGATGCGCCGCTGCATAACGCGGAATATTTTCGAGATCTTTCGTAAAACGGATTTTGTTCAAAATCGCCAGCGAGTAATCGACGTGTTTCTGAATTTCTTTGTATTCAGCAGCGGTCAAATTGCCACGGGTCACAGCAAGATTTTCGTACTCCGGCCCGGTCAAGAAATAACGCATCTCTCCGTTGCTGTCGTGATAAGTGCGCTCGGCAATTTCACGCAGCCGCTTCAAATCGTCCGGCGTCGAATTATAGATGGGATCGTTCAGCCGCTGCAAAAAAGCTAATTGTTCATCCAGCGTTTTAATTTCAGCCTGCAAACAGTTTTCGTTTTCCTGGCGCAATTCCCTGGCGTCGTGATTCGATTCCGCCCACTCCAATTTCTGTTGCATCGCCCGCAAGCAAAAACAGGCTTTAATCACTTCAAACCGCGCGGCAATCGCTTCCATTTGTGAGTCGTTCAGCTTGGTGGTTTTTTCCAGCACCGCTTCCTTCACACCGATCTTGCCGATATCGTGCAGCAGGCCGCACATGTGGAGTTCTTCAAGCTGTTCCGGCGTAAACTTAATCTGGCCCAGCCGGCCTTCCGTTTCTTCGTTAATGGCTTCAGCAAAACGTTTTGCATATTTTGCCACCCGGCTCGAATGGCCGGCCGTATGACGCGAGCGTGAATCAATGGCTTTGACGGAGTAATGCACCAACGAACGGAACAGATTTTTGATTTCGGCAATAAGATTGGCGTTGCGAATTGCCACCGCGGCCTGACTCGCCAACGAAAGAATCAGCAGTTCGTATTCCGGCTTGAATGGCATCACCCGGCCATTTTTATCCATCGAATTGACAAGTTGCAACACGCCGATGATCTCATCCTGATGATCACGCATCGGCACGGTTAAAATCGACTTGCTGCGATACTCCATCTTCACGTCGAAATCCTTGTTGAACCGATATTCGACGGTCGGCGGAATGTGATAAACATCGGGAATGTTCAAAACTTCGCCGGTGGTCGCGACGTAGCCGGAGATGCTCGCTTTCGTCAACGGCACATAAAAAGATTTGAACGACGGCTTGACATTGCTGCGGCGCTCCAACGAGGCCGTTTGGGCGACAAGAAAATTAAGTTTGTCGCCTTCCTTTATATACAAACTGCCGCCATCGGCGTCAGTAAAACTCCGCGCCTCTTTCACAATCAATTCGAGCAGCTTATTTAAATTATGCTCGCTCGACAACGCGATGCCGATTTGATTCAGCCGCGTAATTTGCGATTTCAGCTCCTCAGGTTTCCCCGTAATCTCGTTGCTGTTCATGATGCTCCTCAGGAAAGGAAATTTCAAGTCCTCGAAAGTAAATGCAAAAACCAAACAGCCTCCCTACCTCACTGAAGTTGTTAAAATGAGCTACCGGTGCGACGCGCGTTACGCGTCCTCCTCGTCACCTTCATCCTCACGCGAAATATTGCTGAACATCTTTTTAATCATATCGGAATATGTCCGCACCAAACCCATTTCGTCACGGCTCAACATTGAATTTTGGTGCATGCCATCCAACACAAACTCCATGCCGACGGCGAGCTGCAGCGGCGACATGTCCCCGGCGCCGGGCAAAAAGCGCAGCGTCAATTCTTTCAAGCCGCTGATATTGCTGAGTAATTTCACATAATCGTGATCCGGCATCGCATCAATAATATCGACTTTGCGGTCATGCTTAAACCACGCGACGATCTGTTGATAAGGATTCTGGCCTTTTTTCATGGCGCTGTACGGCTCGGGGAACCAGCTCAAAAAAATTTGTTTAATCGCTTTTCCCAAGAGTCCCTTGGCGACGTTACTCACGCCTTCGCGTTCGCCTTCATAAACCAATTCAATTTTACCGGTCACTGCCGACAATGCGGAATAAAGATCGCAGACCCGCGCCGTAACCTCGCTTTCACCATTGAGATACGCCCGGCGCTCGGCATTGCTCACCATATTTTCCAAACAGGTGATGGTGAGCCGCGCCGACACGCCGCTTTTTTGGTCCACAAACTCGCTGTGTCTCGCTTCGATGGCAAGTTGCTCAATAGCCTGCCGGAGAAAATAAGGCACCTGCACCGACATGCCGTCACGCTGCAGCCAGGCTTCCTGCGCGGTGATTTGCATGCCGACTTCGAGCGTGCGGGCATAATGCGTGTTGATCTGTGAGCCGATGCGATCCTTCAACGGCGTGATGATATTGCCGCGGTTGGTGTAATCTTCCGGGTTTGCGGAGTAAACAATCATGACGTCGAGCGGGATGCGAATCGGGAAGCCGCGCACCTGAATATCTTTCTCCTGCATCACATTAAACAGACCGACCTGAATGCGCGGCTGCAAATCCGGCAATTCGTTGATTGCAAAAATGCCGCGGTTGGTGCGCGGAATAATTCCGAAGTGAATAATGCCCTCGTGCGCGTAATGCAATCGCTGGGCCGCAGCTTTGATCGGATCGATGTCGCCGATCAAATCGGCAATCGTCACATCCGGTGTGGCGAGTTTCTCGCCATAGCGCTGTTCGCGGCCGATCCATTCGATTTCCACGTCGTCGCCGTTTTCACGCACTTTATCCATGCATGCTTTGCAAACCGGGCGAAACGGGTTGTCGTTAATCTCGCAATCTTTAATAATCGGAATGTACTCGTCCAATAAGGCGGGCAGCGCGCGCAGGATGCGGCTCTTTGCCTGGCCGCGCAAGCCAAGCAAAATGAAATCATGCCGCGACAGAATCGCATTACATAGTTCCGGAATCACGGAATCTTCATAACCGATAATGCCTGGAAACAACGTTTCGCGGCGGCGAACTTTATGAATGAGATTGTTGCGCACTTCGTCTTTGACCGGGATGACACGATAACCTGAAGCGCGCAATTCACTGATGGTGCGAAAACTGAGGAGGTTTTTCATTAATTATAAGAAATTAAGATTTTTCTTTAACTTGTTATTGCAGTTTTTTAGAAAGCTTCGTGATTTTAAGAAATTTCATCGCAAGTGCCTTCGGCGATTTTTAATATAATCCACAAAAACATACTGCCCAAGCTTGTTCAATGAAGAAAAATACGCCCGGCCGCGGTTGGCTTCGGTGAGTTGGTTGACGAAATCGACGAGCCATTGATCTTGCGCGACCATAAACGTTGTGATCGCAATCTTGTCGCGGCGGCAGCCGACGGCTTCGTCCAGCGTTTTGTTGACGATCTTGCGGTCAAGGCCAAACGGGTTTTTGTAAATGCGGCCATACTCGAAAATCGCCGAGGGCTTGCCGTCGGTGATCATGAAGATCTGTTTGTTGACGTTGTGTTTGCGTTTTAAAATCTGCCGCGCCATTTGCAATCCGGCTTTGGTGTTGGTGTGAAACGGGCCGACGGCGATGAACGGAATGTCGGAAACCTTGACCTCCGCCGCATCATCGCCAAAGACCACGACGTGCAGGCTATCTTTCGGATATTTGGTTAAAATCAATTCCGATAGCGCCAGCGCCACATTTTTAGCCGGTGTAATGCGATCTTCGCCGTAAAGAATCATGCTGTGGCTGATGTCGATCATCAGCACCGTCGCGCAAGTGGTCAGATGCTCGGTTTCATAGACTTCGAGATCATCTTCTTTTATGTTGATGTGATCCAGCCCGTCACGGCGCAGTGCATTGCTGATGGTACTCTGAAAATCAATATTCGACGGCTGATCGCCGAAACGAAACGGCTTGGTCTCGGAAAGCCGCTCGATGCCCTCGCCGGAATGCGGCGTGGCATGATCGCCGGCGGTTGGGTTTTTCCGGAGTGAAGAAAAAATTTCATTCAATGAATCCTGCCGGATACGCCGTCCGCCTTTTTGCGTGAGTCGCCGCGTTTTATCGATCTCTTCAATGTAGCCTTGCTGTTTCATCCATTCGATGAAATCGCCAAGGCCTTTGTCGGGTTTGTCCGAGAAGAGGCGGTGGCGTTGATCGAGCTGCGTGAGCCAGCGCAAGGCCTGTCCCACGTCGCCATTGGATTGCAACAGCAACTGGCTGAACAGGCGCATCAAATCGTCAAAGGTTAGGCGGCTTTTATTCTGCGCATCACGCCAGGCGGAATAGCGAAAAATCATAATCTTAAAAATAAGAGATTAGGATCGACATTTAAATAACTTTCCCATTTCACGTGGCTGTCATTCCCGCATGCTTTTGGCGGGAATCCAGCGGTTTAGAGCCTGTGGATGCCCGATTAAAGCGCTCGGGCATGACGATCACTTGGGTAAGTTA
>CAYZFF010000120.1:0-11037 GCA_964477305.1 uncultured Cytophagia bacterium | reverse complement strand
TCGCCGATGGCGCCGTAATCCACGATGTTGAATTTTTTATCCGGAAACGAAGGCAATGGGATTTCAGGAAAACGAATCGAGGTTTGATCTGCTTCATTGTCGGAATGTAGAAGCGCGGGAAAAACGGCGATGCTCAAAATGAACAACAACGCGAGAATCACGAAGCCGTGCTTGGAAGAGGTTTTCATGAGATCAGTTCAGTTTTTATCGAGCAGAAAAAATTATGACTAAAACAAAAGCTTTGAACACGGACGACGCGGATCAGACGGATTTTTTATCTGCGGCAATCCGTGTATTCCGTGCTTAAAAAGAGCGACTCATTTTTATCTCACCAACAGCATCTTTTTCGTTTGAGAAAAATTTCCGGCGCGCAAAGTGTAGAAGTAAATGCCGCCGGGTAAGTTTTCGGCATTGATGATCAGTTGATATTGGCCGGCTGGTTTTTCTGCATCAACCAGTTTCATGACTTCCTCACCGAGTACATTGTACAAGCTGATTTTCACGAGACTGTTTCTCGGCACTTCATATTCAACTTTTGTAGAGGGGTTAAAAGGATTTGGGTAATTTTGAAACAACTGAAAATCTACGGGAGCAAATTTTTCTTGCGCGACCGCAGTCACAAAATCGCTTTCGAATGCGCCGAGATCGGGCGCTTTGCCTTTGAACGGCAGGCCGAGATCAACACCGGCATCTATTAGATCGCTGCCACGCGCGAGGTGCATGAAATCAATGTTCGGCAAGCTGCCATCAACTTGGCGTGGCGCTGCCGCCAGCGCGGGTTCGAGACTCAAAAAATCTTCGGCGGTTACGGCAAAGCCCGGCATCCAGCCGTTTTTTTCTTGAACCGCAAAACTGCCCAGTTCAACGGCGCCGGTAAAAGCCACGCTGTTTTTGACAACCAAAATTTGGCCGGCATTCAATGTTCTGGTGATCCGGAAATTCGCCTCTTTGTTATTGAATCCGGTGCAGTTCCACAACGTCATCGACCCGACATTATTGTTTTGATCGAAACCTTTCGCTTTGTTGTCGAACGCGAGACAATTTTTAAGAATGAAATGATGCATCAACTGATCGCTGTTGCTGTTGTCGCCGCCGCCCATTTTGAAACCGTTGCCATTCGCCTGCGGCCCGGGATCGGTGCTGTCTTTGAGATAGCCATTTTTCCACGTCCAACAATTTTCCAAAGTCGTGGTGACGTTATTCGCGCCGCGCATGTAGCCGTCCCAGCCGTCGTCAGCATTGTTCCACGCGCGGCAGCCGAAAAAATAATTGCCGGTGCCCACCGTCAGTTTCGGGGCGAAACCGTCGGCATCAGCGTAATCCGGCGGATCGGCATTGAAATAAGAATCGCAATTGATGATGCGATTGTTTGCGGCGCCGTTACTCAGTTGCAAACCTGTATCACGGTTTTCATAAAAAGAACAATGTTCAATAATGTTATATGAACCGCCGCTAATTTCCATGCCGTTGTCGCCGGCGCCTTTTATTTCGAGGCCTTTGATGTGCCAGTAACTCGCATTGAGACTGATTCCTTTTCTGCCGCTGGCCGTGCTGGAGAAATCAAGCAGAGGCCTTTCGCTCGGATAGGCAAATAAAAAATATCTTTTCGTGGTGTCGAGGCCGCTCTTCGCAGCGCTGATGCTGATCGTCGCGGTATGCGGATAAGTGCCGCCGCGAACGTAAATCGTATCGCCAGGAATGGCAACAGAAATGGCTTTGGCAATGGTTTTGAAAGGCTGATCGATGGCGCCGGAATTGGCATCGCTGCCGTTCGTGGCAACATATTTTTGCGCCAGAAGCGGCGTCGCGGTGACAACGAAAATCAAACCGGCAAAAAAAGTTCGCATAAATTTTTTTTTGTTGTCTCACAAAACAGCGAGATTTTAATAAAACTATCGCTTCGCGCAATTCGGCAACCAACCGTTCAAAACATTCGCGGCAGAATACCACGCCAGTGCCTTCTCATCAAGAGTGGGCCGCTTGGCGCTTTTAACCGCGCCGGGGCCGTAGCTGCCATACTCAAAAAACCTCGAGTCGGCTTTCACCTCGAACCAAATCCGTTCGCCGGTTGAGTCAAGCGCAGAGATTGCGGCGTAGCCTTCTGACCCGAGGTGATCATCCATATAGCAGCGGATGAAAACGGCGCTGCCCTCGACGCGCAAATCGGCGCCGGGATGCCACGGGCGCCCGAGCCGTACCGAACCGGCGAGCAACGCCGGGGTCTCTTTTTGCAAACGGCAATCGATAAACAAAAATCCATACGGCTGCGCCATTCGTGTGCTGGGTGCGGTCACGTAGCCGGTTGGATTTTTGCCGGGGCGATCGCGCGAAACGATATCGCAACGCTCGAACACGGCCTGTCCAGCGCCAAAGATAAAATCTACGTGGCCGTAAATGCGACATTGATAAAAATAATGGCGGCCGACATCCGCAAACAACGTGTCTTGAAAACCTTTGATCGCGCAGTTGCAAAAAATCGCGCGGTCGCTCTCCCCTGTTGTCATCAACGCAACGGCTTGCGGATTTTTTACTTTCGTCGGATCATCGTCCGGTTTCGCAGCATTGGCAGCATAAGCAAAACCGTTCTCGATGGTGAGATTTTCAGCTTTGAAATCGGGCGCGTTGATTTGGAGCGTGAAGCTGCCCTGGGTTCCAAGCGTGCCGCCGCCGGGAGCCGGTGTATCGCCGCAATCATCGTGCGTGATGATTGTGCCATCGCGGCTTTCGCCGATGAGATGAACACGAGCACGGTCAATGATCAATTTCTCGTCATAGCGCCCGTTTTTAATATAAATGACGAAGGGCCGAGAATTTGTTTTTGAAACTGAGGCCAACGCTTCGCTGATCTTGGCGAATTGCGGCTTGCCGCCGGCGAGCGCGCCGGGCTTGCCGACATACTTTGCGTCAACGATGGCGTTTTGCGCGACGGCAAGAGAAAAATTTATCGCCAACCAGAAAAACCCAATTAAGCGTTGCATCATTGTAAGGACTCAGTTACGGGTGAACAAAAACGTCATTCCACAGGAAACTTGTTAGAATCCAACACCGTGCTTGATCCTAACAAGATGCTTCCAGCATGACATTTTAGTTTTCCAGCAATGACTGAGTGAATACGCATCAGCGAACGCCGTCAAACTCTACCAAAGTATTCAAATACTTTTCGATATTGGTATAGCCATCGCCGTTGAAATCATCATTGCGATCAGCCGAATTGGCAGGATTGAGGCCATGCCTCCTCTCCCACTCATCCGCCATGCCGTCGCGATCATTATCTTTCGGCGCAGGCACAGAAAGCAACGTTGGCCAGCCGCCGACTTGCGATTGCGAATCGATAATGCCCGAGCCGGCCCCCCAGGCGCCACCAAAAGTGGATGTGCCGGTTCGGACTTCATTGACAATTCGCGTATCGATTGCATCGCGTTTCGGTAGAATCGCACCGACATTCGTCAACACGGATTCATACGCTTGCTCTGCGGTTTGCGTTGTGACGGACGCAAATAGATGCGGCGTGTCAACGCGGCCTTGAGTCGCAAACTTACCCTGCACACCAAGCCAATTGTTTGCAGTGATTTCGCGAAATCCGAAAACGAAATTTTCGGCAACATGCCACTTGCCGTTGCCATCATACGGCTCGATGATGCGATCTTTCGCTGTCCGAGTTGCCGGGCCGGATTTGTAGTAATTCGCGACGATATTTTGCTGGCCGGCCTCGCCACCATAAGAACTGTTCTCGCCCCAATTGTAAATCACGTTGTTGCGAAAATCGACGATCTCTTTTTCCGGCGCGCGATGCGTGCGACTGCCGTTGAAACGCGGATTGCGGCTGGAATGATGCGCCAAGAGATTGTGATGAAACGAAGCCCCTTTGCCGCCCCAAATGCCGCCGTAGCCGTGATCGCCTTTGTGATGATAAGAATGATTCAAACTTTCACTGATCAGGCACCATTGCACGGTGGCGTTTTCATTGTCATAAAACGAGGCGACTTCGTCAATACCCCAACTCATCGAGCAATGATCGAGCAGAATATTTTTTTGGCCGATACAACTTATTGCATCGGCCTCCAATTTTTTCTCATCACCGAGACGAAGGCGCAAATAACGGATGATGACATTGTCGGCAGCAATAATCAGCGAATAATCTTTGAGGCAAACACCGTCGCCGGGGGCGGTTTGGCCGGCGATGGTGAGGTTGCCCTTCTCGATACGCAACTCGGATTGCAGCGCAATCGTGCCGGAAATACGGAAGACAATCGTTCTCGCCCCATCAGCGTCGATTGCCGCGCGTAAACTACCGGGGCCGCGATCATTCAGATTGACAACTTCAAAAACTTTTCCGCCACGGCCACCGCTGGTGAAACAGCCAAACCCCTCCGCGCCGGGGAATGCTAATTGTTGGGCAGATGACATTGTTGCTGCCACCATCAAAAGCAGCGCGAAACAATAAGATACCGCCGCGGAATTTTTCATAAAAGATTTGGCGAAGCGCGATCAACCCTCTTGCTCGTGCTCTTTCTCCTACTCCTGCGCGCTTTTAAAATTTTAAACTGCGAGCAAGAGTAGGAGTATCAGTTAAAGTAAGAGCAAGTTGAATCAAGGCCAGATGACCTTATTTCATTAAAACCATTTTTCGCGTTTGGTTAAATGCACCGGCTTCAAGTTTGTAGAAATAAAGGCCTGAAGGCACGTCTCTCGCATCCCAAGCGACAGTGTGTTGGCCAGCCGGCATCTTGCCATTGACCAAAGTGGCGATTTTCTGCCCAAGGGCGTTGAAAATCTCCAGCTTCACCTCGCCGGCGTTGACCAGCGCGTAAGAAATGTTCGTCGATGGATTAAATGGATTCGGATAATTCTGTGCGAGCTGATAAGTCGTCGCCACAACAGTCGGATTGGATTTTACGCCGGTTAAATCAATGCCTTGCTCCCATTTCGCTTTCAACGCCGGATACCAATTGAGATCACCGGCCGGATAACTCTTCTCCGCGCCTGTATAGGCAGAGGATGAAATCGAATAGGTTGCATTCAATGAATCACGATAAAATTCAATGCGGCGACGATCGTAATCATCCCGCGTAATGACGAAATTGGTCGTGGTCTTGGTCTTGTTTGCGCCGGCGGGATCTTCGTACCAGCGCATCATGGTCGTCATCAGCTTTGGGGTGTTGGTGAGCGTAAGATTGACTTTCGTGAAAGCTTTGGTAGAATCGGCGCCCAATCGGCTGTTGATATGCCAGGAGAGCGGTGAAGCAACGCCGAACTTAAAATCGTTCAGAAAGGTCTGCCCCGCAGCGCTGATCGCATAAAAATTGTTGCGAACCGTCCACTGCGTGGTGGTGTTTTTGGCCGTAAAAATCCAGGTGATTCTGTTGTTGCCGTTTTTGTAGATTTCACCGGTATTGGCCCATTCTGCGCCGCGGGTGGCATCGGTAGAATCTTCACCCAAAGCAAAGGCATCAACAAACAAATTGTTGGTGATAATAATTCTCGGGCCAACATTACCGAGCGAAAAAAGTCCGTGAAAGCCCATCCCGTTGATGAAGGTGTTGTGTTCAATCCTTCCATACTTTATTTCGCCCGTACCCGCGGAAGGATTGGTAACATTATAATGCCGAATGACGCGGTCTTGGTAATTCACAAACGTATTGTTGACCAGAATCAGCGAATCGCAAGTGCCATCGCGCAAATCCATCCCTTTGCCGGCGCCGAAATTGGAAGCAGGCAAAGCGCCCATATTTGCAAAAATCGAATTGGTCACCTGTACTTTGGCCGTGCTTTGATCAGTGCGAACGTGGTTGCCGTTCGTATTGGATAAAATAACGCCATCAAGCACGATCGTGGAGCCAACCCCTGTCGTGTTGATCAAGCCGCCCTGCACGCCGGCAACGCGCGCCGGTTCTGCCTCAAAAAAACCCGCGACACAGATGTTCTTCATTTCTATGTTGCCGCCATTTAACACCACAAAGTTTCCCGGCGGCCGGGTTGGGGTCGTTCCTGTTCCGGTTTCCCACAGAAAAATAACGGGTTTTTTACCCGTCCCCGCCTCGGCGCGAAGCCGGAGCGTTTTTTTGTTCGGAACCGTAAAAATCGCATTGTGCAAATAAGTTTGGCCCCGCTGAAATTCATAAACCCGGTTGGCCTGCACACCGCCGGCGGTTACCGTATCGGCCCGAATCTGGGCGTTGACGTAAGTCGCTGCGGTGCCGTCAAAAGGCAACAACTTGACGACGACATCCTGGCCGTAAACAGACAAGGCCAGCAGAAAAAAAATGACGGCACTCATTCCCATTTTCAAGTAGCGCATCGGAACCTCCTCTGATTGATAAGGTGAAAAGATTGTTTGTATATTGTCATTCTAATTGCACCGTAATGCCAAAATCAGCGGTTAAACCGTACTGTTCGCTTTGATTGAACAGTCTGCGGTCAAATAGCCGGTTATATGTTGAAGTCCCATCTTCGATGTTGGTAGCGTTGCTGAGATTCAGAAAGAGCGCGAGATTGTTGGTAATTCCCTGTTTCAGCGCAAGATCCAAACGGGTAAACGAATTGGTGATTTGATCGCTCAAGCCGGTGGCGGAATATGAAACATGGTGTTCGCCTTGATGAAAGAGAGAAATTCTTCCCGAAAATCGGCCGATATCATAACCCACGGCAATGTTACCAAAGAATTCCGGCATGCCTTCCAATTTTTGCTTGCTTTCCACGAGGATGTTTCTTGATTTGATCAGCGGGAAAGGCCCGGAGCGATCAATATAGGTAACCGTGCGCGAACCGTAAATAACCGATTCGGAACGAACGATCGAGGCATTATAAGATAGTACCAGGTTTTTCAGCAAGCCGGGAAGGAAGCGAAAATTCATCTGATGCTCAAATTCGAATCCCCAGACTTTTGCCGGTTTGGGTGAATTGTAGGGCAGCGTCAAATTGTAAGGCGTGGCTTGCATCTGGCTCGGCCATTGAATGCCAAAGTACATCAGCAATGAATCTCCCACCGTATTAAAATTGTTCAACATGTGATACATGTCTTCGATTTCCTTATAATAAGCCGAAAAGGAAACCAATCCGATGGTATTGCCAAAGAAAGAAGTGTTGACCTCATAATTCCACGCGCGGGCGGTCTTTAATTTGGGGTTGCCGACATAAAGCTGAAATTGCGTTCCAACCTCGGCCGGCCGGCCGGCAATATAGCGGTCCAATCTCATGTTGAAATCGGGACGGGCCAGCGCTTTATAAGCCGCAATGCGCAGCTTCATAAAATCGAACGGCGCGACGGCCATGTTCAAGTTCGGCAAAAACACGGTTTGCGAAGCTGCGGAAGTGGTATCCCGGATGGTATTCGCCGGAACCGGAAAACCGCCGACCGGTTTGGGCATGTAGGTCGAGGCATAATCGTTATCTTCATTCTCAATTCGCAATCCGGCAATGACGGTTGCCTTCTGCCCAAAATTAAGGGTGTTCATCAAATAACCGGCGCCAACGCGTTCCGTGACGGAATAATCATCATATCTAATGAGCGGATTGGGCCAAATCTCATATTGGTTCCCGGTCACATCGATGCCGTTTTTATTCAACTCATGCCACTGCCGCAATCTATCCCGATCAATGAGCGGATTTAAGCTATATGAACCGTAAACGTTTCGCGAACCCGGATTGCGAAAGAATTGATCGACTGAGATGAAGAGGCCTCCGGCTTTTTGCCACGCTTCAAAGTAGGTCCCGGTGAAATCTTTTTTTCTCCTGGTCCCATCCGGCAATAATTCGTACTGTTGATATCTGCCGAGATAATAAGGCGTAAAATCTTCAGTCCGGAAGTTCGAGCGATCCTTGGATTTATACTTTCCGCCGATTTTCAGCTCGCCGGAAATTTTTTGGCTGAACAGATACGATTTGGCGACATCAAAAAATGCCGTCCGCTCTTTATCAAAATTATGCTGTGAGCGATAATAAGCCCAAAATAACGAAGCATTGGAAAAGTTATTGACGGCATAAGAAATGAGCTGTTCCTGTCCGGTCACCAGTCTGGGGGAAGGTTTCATGCCATCGGGTTCTACAAAAATTGTTTCATAATCAAATGGAAAATCAGATTCTGATTGTCCCAGCGACAACCCCCAATTCAAATGTAATCCCACCAAATTATTATCGCCGCGAAGGGAACTGCTAAAAGTGGTTATCTCCTGCTCACGGTCGCGATAATTATAAACCGGATTACCCTGCTGGCTGCCGCCGCCATTGGACGGGTAATCCCGCGTCGACAACACATAATCTCTTTTGGTTCTGCCATAAACATTGTTGAATCGAATCGTCCCAGCATCCGGCGTGTTTAAATCCAATAACACACTGACACCATCTCTTTTTCTGGTTTCATCCGTAAATTGCAGGAGAAAGTCATTGATAAAATACTCCGGTTTATCGTTGTCGCCGTAATTCAAATCGATTCTTTCGTTGCTTCTAATTCGGTTTTCAAGATTCCCTGTTGCTTGTATGCCGAGAGTATTATTAAAAAATCTTTCGCCGTAATGCAGCGCCAGATCATACTGATCTGCCGATTCCATTAACTTATTGTAGTTGCCTTTAAAATCAGCTTTGAGATTTCTGGTTTCCGGCGCCTTTTTGGTGACCAGATTTATGCTGCCAGCCAATGCATCGCCATCTTTATCCGGAGTCGACGCCTTAAATAATTCTATCCCCGCCAACGAGCTTTGCGACAGTGTGCTCAAATCAACGCCCCGGCTGGTGGCATCGGTGGGCGGAATCTTTACGCCGTCAATGGTGATGTTGGTGAATTTATCTTCAAGGCCGCGCAAGATGATCTTGTTGGCTTCGCCGCCGGATCTTAATATGGAAACGCCCGGCAAGCGGCCAATGGCTTCGGCGGCATTGGCATCCGGCAATTCGCGAATTTTTTCTTCGGAAACAACGTTAATGATCGTGTTGGAAGTAATTTGCTGGTTAATGGCGGCGGCTTGTCCGACCGCTTGCCCGGTCACAACAATCGAGCCGGCTTCGATAAGATGCTGCACCAGTGCCGCATTCACCGAAATCGTTGCATTGTTTTGCACCGTGACCTTGATTTGCTTGGTCAAATAACCGATATAAGAAATACGGAGCGTATACGTGCCCTCCGGCACGCGTTCGATGCGATACTGGCCTTCCAAATTGGTGGCGCTGCCCAAGGCGGTGCCGATCAAATAAACATTGGCTCCGACCAGTGGGCTGTTATCCAACGTGTCGGTCACGACGCCGCGCAGAGTTCCTTGCGCGAAGGCCGCGTTGGAAATGAGCCAGAGCGCCAGTAGCCATATTTTTTGAAATGAAGTTTTCATAAGATTGTGCATTCCTTTCATTTTCGCGCTAAGGAAAGTAAAACTTGTAATCGCTTACATTTTTAAAATTGCTGCTTCTGGGCGAATCTTTAAGTAAGAAAAAATTCAGGCAAAACAATTAAACTCAAAACTCTCTAACGCTGAGTGAAACTCTGAAAATTTAAAAGCCGCGATTATTTGTATAGTTTTGCCTTAATATCTTCTCTGTTTTTAAGATGAGCTTTGGGGGCGGCACGTCTCGCGCAAGCGGAGCTCGGTTTGCAAGACAACTTTCTGGGGCTGGCTTGGCGCCGGATTTTTTATCTCTTCAAGCAAAATTTCCATTGCCCGCCTTCCAAGCTTCTCTGTCGGCTGGCCGACGCAAGTTAAAGACGGCGAAATGAACCGATTGGTGGTGCTGTCGCCGAAGCACACCAGATCGAGATCGCGCGGAATTTTCAGCCCGAGATCTTTCGCGGCCGCGTAAACGCCGAGCGCCACCGGGTAAGTGACGGCTACAATAATTTCCGGCAGATTGTTGGCCTGCTGAAGCTGTTGAAGCCCTCGGTAGCCGTAATCTTCACTGAAGCCGCCGTTGATAATCCACTCGTCGCGAACCGGCAATCGATGCTTTTGCATAGCCGCAATAAATCCGGCGCAGCGTTCGCGACCGATGTTGACGTGCGAAAAGCCAGCGAGATGCGCGATCTTCGTATAACCGGCGGCAACCGCCTGCTCGACGAGCAACGTCGCCCCCTCCCGATCATCGACTGTAACGGTGCTGCAGCCCAGCCCCTCAAGCACGCGATCGAAAAACACCAGCGGGACGCCTTTCTTTTTCACCAATTCAAAAATGGCGGTGTCTCGTGTTTGCTGCGAAATCGAAATCAACAAACCGTCCACGCGCATCGAGAGCAGGGTTTTGAGATGTTTGATTTCTCTCGCAGCGTCTTCCTGCGAGACGGTCAAAATGATTTCATAATTGTTTTCGAAGGCCGTGTCATAAACGGACTCAATAATTGAGGAAAAGAAAAAGTGAGCA
Source organism: uncultured Cytophagia bacterium (assembly GCA_964477305.1). Taxonomy (GTDB): domain Bacteria; phylum Zhuqueibacterota; class Zhuqueibacteria; order Zhuqueibacterales; family Zhuqueibacteraceae; genus Zhuqueibacter. Next base: position 699 of record CAYZFF010000120.1, on the reverse strand, counting down.
ATTTTGGGTACAACCAGGCCAATGGTGTGAGTTCGGCGTGTGGAGAGATTACGAGCTGCCGAATTGGGCGTATACGCCAATTCTTCTGCTATTTGCCTGATGCGTTGTTTGGTTTCGGACGCAATATCAGGATGGTCGCGCAGCGCTTTGGAAACGGTGACTTTCGAGACATTCAATCGTGACGCGATATCACTCAGAGTAATTTGCGACGGTTTGCGCATAGCGACACTCTGTCTCAGTTAGTCGTAAGGTTACTGTTTACCGATAACTTTAACGTTTACTTTACCGATAAAGTAAAATAACAAAATGTTTAATTATTGTCAAGGGTTTTTTGATGAATTTGTAAAATTTCAAAAACTATAACTTGACAAAGCCAAATGCGGGATGATTGCTGCTTTGAGGAAAGCAAATCTGCTCGAACACATGCTTATGGTAGCGCCCCAGATGTGTAAACTTAATTCCTTACTCATTCTATTATTTACTCGTGTGCTCGTCATGCCCGAATGCTTTAATCGGGCATCCACGCTTTAAGAACTGAGTTTCCGCCAAAAGCGCGCAGGAATGACTGGCCTATATTTAATCGGTATTTCTTAATGGGCTGAAGCCATACCGGATGTACTAATGAGTAGCGTGTCGCCCGCCGTCGCGCCGTTAAAACCTGCCGAAGCATCCGCAAAGTTGCGTGCAATTTCCACTAAG
>CAYZFF010000119.1:0-11190 GCA_964477305.1 uncultured Cytophagia bacterium | reverse complement strand
GACGACGCGCATCGCGCCACGGTCGATGCGTTTTATGATGATCCGACGGCGTATGAAAAAATCGCGCAGCTTGCCGGCGTCGGCGCGGGGAACATGTTGAAGGGCAATCAGACCTGCGCCTCTTGCCACGCGACGGTGGTCTCCGGCAAAGAAGCGCGTGAAGTCGAAGAAGGCGTGAGCTGCGAAAGCTGCCACGGTGCCGGCAGCGGCTATAAAGATCCGCACTCGGAAAAACCGGGTGGCTATGAGAAAGCGTTGAAATTGGGTTTGGTGGAATTGAAGAAAACGGAAACCCGTGGCGCTGCGTGTGTGCGCTGTCATTACATCACCGATCAAAAATTGCTGGCCGCGGGACATCCGGATGGGGCGAGTTTCAATTATATTTCGGGCATTAAAAAAGTTGCGAAACATTGGAAGCGCCCGCCGGCCGGTGATGATTTGGTGAAAGCACCGTTTGAAAAAGCGATGGCCGCAAAAGGGCCGGTCGCGCAAATGGTGAAAGTCGCGCCGGTGGTCACGGTAGCACGAGCCATAGAACCGGCTGCGAAGCCAGTTGCATCCTCGGAGCTTCCGGCAAAATCTGAGGGCACGCCCGTTGCGCCGAAAACTATGCGCGCCGAAGCACCGGCGAGTAATACTCCTAAATCGATGAATGCCAAAGTGCCGTCGATGCCACCACCCATGCCGACAGCAGTGACGCTTCCGGCTGAAGACGTTGCGCCCGCTGTGCCAATGGAACTGCCGCCGTTTCCGAGTGTCAGCGATACGGCATCAGTGCGGGATATTCTGATGATTGTGAAAAAGAGGCTGGAGTTGTTGTATCAGAAGACCGAACAGAAGTGAAGTCCGACTGGGCTCAAGGAGTTTCTAATTTAACAAAATCTCGGAGCGCCAGTCGGACTTCGCCGCGCGCAGTTGTCATCCCGCAGGGAACTTGTTTGTCACCAGCACTGTGCTGGCCTGCAACAGGATTCCTCCGGAATGACATTTCGTTTAGTTGAACATTGTATAGACACAAAGATTTAAAAACCCAATGACCAATAACTACAAAAACGCCAACATTCGCCCGACGTTCATCAAACGGCTCGAATTGTATAAAGATCGGTGGACGTCTTACGGCGCGACTGCCGGAATTTTAGGAATTTCTGAAAAACTGTCGCCGGGGGACTTGCGGCGATTTGAACTTTTTCGCGACTATAGTGACGAGTTCCTGGAGGAGATCAGCGCGGATATCTCTGTGGCAAAATGGAAGAAGAACGCCGTTTTTTTTGAAGAAGGCACTTATGTCGACATGGCGTTTTTTATTGTGCAGGGCCTGGTGGAAGTGTATTTGCACAAAAATTTTCCGCGCCGGCCCACAGCGGGTGAGCGCGGGAGCAAGACGGTTTTGCAAACGCAATTGGAGAAGCAGGATAAAACAAGTGTTGAGCGCAGTCGAAACAACGGCGAGCAAATTGTTTTTCTTTCGGCGATGGATTTTAATCTGCCGGCCGGCGGCGCGCTGGATCTCGGCCCCGGCGAGATTTTCGGCGAGATCGGCGCGATGAGCGGCTGGCCGCAATCGGTGACGGCGCGGGCAGCGGCGGATTGCGTGTTGGTGCAAATTCGCGTGCCGGCGCTGCGGCGCATGAAGCGTAAATCCTCGGCGCTGAAGCAACGACTCGACAAGGTTTATCGCGAGCGCGCGCTGTTGGCGCAACTCCGCACCACGCCGTTATTGCAAGCTTGCGAAGAAGCTTTTCTCGAAGCCTTGTCGCAAAAAGTCGAATTGGTTTCGTTTGATCCGAATGAAATCATCGCGAAAGAAAACGAACCGGTCGAAGCCATCTACCTGGTGCGTTCCGGCTTTGTCAAGCTTTCGCAAAAAATGGGCGCCGGCGATTTGGTGGTTTCCTACCTTGCCAAAGGCATGACGCTGGGCGAAGCCGAGTTGTTGGTCGAAGGCATGCCGGGCTGGAATTGCACGGCCACCGCGGTGGAGTTCACCGACCTGGTGAAAATTTCGCGCGAAGATTTTCTGGCGCTGACGCAAAAATATTCGACCGCCGGCAAGCAACTTTGGGAGACCGCGGTAGCGCGCTTGAAACAAATCGGCGGGAATAAAAAGAATATCGGCCGCTCGCAGTTTATCCAGACGGCGCTGGAAAAAGGATTGGTGCAGGGCAATAGCATTTTGGTGATTGACTTGAATACTTGCACGCGCTGCGATGATTGCGTGCGCGGCTGCGCGGATACGCACGGCGGCCGGCCGCGTTTTGTGCGCGAAGGGGATCGCTATGAAAATTTGCTCATCGCCAAGTCCTGTTATCATTGTCACGATCCGGTTTGTTTGGTCGGTTGCCCGACCGGCGCGATTCGCCGCGCCAGTGTAGGTGAAGTGGTGGAAATCGTTGACAATCTCTGCATCGGCTGTCAGGCCTGCGCCAATAATTGTCCTTATGATGCCATCGTGATGCATGAAACTGGCGACGTGTGGGGTGAGAATATGATTCCGGAATTGTTGCGCGGCAAACCGCAATTGTTGGCGAGCAAATGTGATTTGTGTTATAAAAGCAATCATGGCCCGGCCTGCGTCAACAACTGCCCGCATGGTTGTGCGGTGCGGATCGGCAGCGTGGAGGAATTTCAAAAATTAGCCGCGCGACGTTAGAAACGAACAGCCGCAGCAAGATAACCGCTGTCGTCGTACCCTTGAGTAGAAAGTTATGGAATGGGTTGGAGGTGATTTCATGGCAAGTGGTGTGTGTTTTATGAGCGGCGAATTACATTTTACGTAATTGGAACGCCCCGCCGCCAAAATCGTAACGGGAAACGATTCAACAATCTCGCGAGCGCCTGGCAGCGCTCAAATTTTGAGCAAATTTAATTTTTAAGTTCAAAAAAGCGCAAAAACGGCGCTGGTTTTGAAGATGATAAATGCGCCTGGCAAATTTTTTGCTTGTTAATCGAGCTTGCGTGCCGATCTCAACAAGATGGGCTGAGCTTTGCATAGCATGGTTAGATTAAATCATCTGCAACGACTGCGAAAAATTTTCACAACCAATACCTCTCGGAATGTATGAATTGGATGTTTAAACTGGCCGCTTTGACGATACTGCTATTGCCTGCAATGCTGCCGGCACAGTCGGTGATTAAAGTTTTGCAATTCGAAAAAAACACCGGCATCATTGACAAAGGCGAGGACGCCGGATTGCATCTTGGCGATGTTTTCGACGTCAATCGCTATTCCGGTGATTTTGTTTATTGGATCGGGCGCGTGGAAGTGGTGGTGGTAAAACCCAAGGTAGCGGGAGTGAAGATGTTGACGCAGTCGGAAAGCGCCACAATTCAACCGGGGGATGTTTTGGAGTTGCGGCCGCGCGAAACGCCACTCGTGCCGGAGAAAAAGCTTCCCCTGCCGGCGAGTGTCAAAAAAACTGAACTGTTGGCCAATAAAATCGAACCAGTAGAGTTGAATGACGCCGCGACGTTTTCGTTCCGCACCAAAAAAGTTATTTTCGGTCTGACCACCGGTTTGGCGCAACCGATTAAAAGCTCTTCGCAATCTTTGGGATTGAATTTTTGGGTGCAATTCAAAACCTCCGACGACAGAACGCGGTCGGTCGATATGACCCAGGCTTATACCACCAGCGTCGGTTTGCAGGCTTATTGCACGTTGCCTTTATCCAATCGTTTGTCCGTCAATCTAAATTATGATTATCTGCCGCTGAATGTAAAAAGCAATGTGGAAGCGAACTTGCTGAAGTATGGCAAGAAAGCCTCGGCCTCACTCATGAAGTTGAGTGCGGCCATTGACAGCCGCGTTTACCGGCAATTTCATGTTGGACTGGGCGTGGGTTTGCTCATGCCGCAGGTGACGGTAAAAGATAGCCGCCAGTCGATTACCGCGGCCGAGCGTCGTTTGGGCGTGGCAACGAACGTCGCGCATTTCCTGCCGCTGGGACCGATAGTATGGTTGAAATCAAGTGTTGAATACGATATTTTTCTGGATGATGGGCCGGCCATTCATTATTTAACTTTGCAAACCGGCTTGAGTCTTGGGATTGGAAAGAATTGAGTGATCGTGAAAACCACGATTAAAACTTGCACATATTGCAACTCGCCGTACGGCGCCGGATTGACGCATGTTTGTTTGATGCCGGCCGCGCCGCCGGGCAATTTCGATCTGCCGCAACCCAACCTCGGTATGGTGATTGACAAAAAATACCGCTTGGAAGACAAATTGGGCGAAGGCGGGATGGGCAGCGTTTTTCGCGCGCGACGTTTGTTCATCGATGATTTTGTTGCCATCAAATTCGTCCGTCCGGAGGTGTTAACCAATCCGGAGTTTCGCGAGCGTTTTTATCAGGAGGCGCGAGTCGCGGCGCGCATTAAGCATCCGAATGTCGTGACGGTTTACGATTTCGGTGAGACGCCTGATGGCATGCTTTATCTGGTGATGGAATTTCTCGAGGGAATGTCGCTCGGAGAATTGCTGAAGAAAAAAAGCGTGCTCGCGTCGGCGCAGATGATCGAATTGGGTTTGCAAATCGGCGAGGCGCTGCATTGCATGCACGAGAACAACGTCATCCATCGCGATCTCAAACCGGACAACATCATGTTGATTCCCGACGGCAAGGGCGGCGAACGGGTGAAGTTGGTGGATTTCGGCGTTGCCAAAATTTTGGAAGCGGATGCGCGACTGACGCGTTATCAAGCGCGTATCGGCTCGCCGGTTTATTGCTCACCCGAGCAATATCTTGGGCAGGCCGTCGATCATCGAACTGATCTCTACGGCTTGGGGATTATTTTTTATGAGTGCCTCTCTGGCCGCCTGCCGTTTAATGCGCATAATGAGACCGAGTTGCGCGCGGCGATTTTGCATAAAATGCCGCCGCGGCTCGACAGCAAAGTGAAGCAGGTGAGCGGCCATTTGGCCGACCTTGTGCAATGGTTGCTGGCGAAAGATCCGAATGACCGCCCGCGTCACGCCACGGAAGTGAATAAATGGCTGAATGATTTGCGCCGCGGCCAGCGCACCCCGCCGACCTCGGCAGGGGTGGTTTCATCTGCAAGTACCGGGGCGGCGAATTCAAAAAATTTTACGCCCAACAACATCACGTTTAACGAAAAAACCACGCCAGCCAATAACGTGGCTGGCAAAGCCGGAACCGCGCCTAAACTTGCGGCGAAGAAAGACAAACTCGCCACGCCGCCCAGCATCAATAATAAAGATCGGCAAAAGCCGAAGCGTTGGGGTTCGCGTTATTTTGGGGTGATGGTGTTTTTAAGTTTGATTGGGGCGTCACTGGCGATATGGAAGGTGCCGGAGTTTGCCAGCGCGCGAAAATATTTTATGGCCGGCTGGCAAGAACTTACGTTGCAGCTTCAAAACCTTCCCGTACCGTGGAAAACACCTGAAGATCATTTACGTGCGGCCTCACAGCGTAAGCCTGCATCTGCAACCCCGGCGCGCGCACGACCAACGGAAACCAGCGCGCCATTGGCGCCGGCAGTTAATTCGACGACACCGCCGCCACCCGCGGCATTGTTAAATAATGAAGCGGCACAAAAATCCAATGTCCCGCCCGACGCAACAAAGCCAGAGGCTACGAAAACTGACTCGCGTTCGGTCCCGGAAAATAACAAAAAAATTGAAAACCGCCGCAACAACACGGAACGCCTCACACCTCCAAAGCCGAAGAAATTCACCGCTAATAATAATTCCCGCGTGACCGCGATGTTGCCGGCGCGAACGGAGGCTAAACCGCTGGCGCCGAAAATTTTGCCAACGCCCCCCGCCGGCATGGTTTTGATCAAGAGCACGGAGTTTAAACGCGGCGATCTTTTTGGCGACGGCAATGCCAATGAAAAACCGGCGCATCTGGTGCGCGTGGATAATTTTTTTATCGGCGCCCATGAGGTGACCAACCGCGAGTATCTTGCGTTTGTTAAAAACACCGGCGGAAATTTTCCGGAATGGATGAATCCAAACAGCAAATATCATTATCAAACCGGGTCCGATGCATTTTATAAAAAATTAGGTCCGGCGCTTTACAATCTCGAGCATCCGGTGGTCGGGGTGTCGTGGCAGGATGCGATTATGTATTGCGCCTGGTTGTCGCTCAAAGGCCCGTATAAATATCGCTTGCCCACCGAGGCCGAATGGGAACTGGCGGCGCGGGGCGGCAACAACACAATCAAATACAGTTGGGGAAACGGCGCGCCGCTGCCGGCCCGTGGCGGCAATGTTGGCGACGAAGCCTTGAAAAGAGTTTTTCCAGATTGGCCGGTGATCTGGCGCGCTTACAATGATAATTACGCGTTTACGGCGCCGGTGGAAAAATTTGGCGAAAATAAACTCGGGGTCTTTGACATGACCGGCAATATTGCGGAATGGTGCAACGATTGGTATGAGAGTGATTATTACCAGAAACAGGTTTGGGATCGCCCCGGCGGGCCGGCACGGGGCACGGAAAAAGTGATTCGCGGCGGCTCGTGGAGCGATACCCCGTCGAAACTCCGCATCGCGTATCGCCGTAGCGCCCCACCAACATTTCGCAGCAATAATTTAGGGTTTCGCATCGTCGCGACGCCGCCGTGAGGATAAGGCATGCAATGCTTTCGCAGCGCAATTGCTATGCTCGACACTTGAATTTGACCGAGAGATTCGACAGACTTTTAAAGCCAGCTTTGTTATGCGAAAGCCGGCTTTTTTATTTTGAAATACCCGCCGGCAAAAATGGAGTTGACTTTAGAAAGGAAATGTTTTAGCTTATTATCGAATAGAAACGAGGACGAAGATGACCAAAGCGCGAAAAAGATATATCGAACAATGGTGGCGGAAATATGAAGTTATGAATGCGATGGAAGCCGAGCTTCAAGAGAAATTCCCCATCTCGCCAGAAGTGTTTTTTGAGCTTGTTGATTCTGCCTATGAAGCGTGGCTAAAAACCGGCAAAACCGCTGCACAGATCGATGCCGATACCCAAAATCATATAGCGGTGCAAAAAGTTTTTAAAAAATGGCGCAAGGTGCATGGCGAGAAAATTTGATCGAACGCTGGAAGATATTGACCAGCGTTGCCGAGCACATCAAATTCCCTATGTCATTGTTGGAGGGATCGCGGCAAATCTCCATGGTTATCTTCGCGTTACCGCTGACATTGACGTGACGATACTTGCCGAAATCGATAATCTCGAGAAAATTCTACGCGTGTTTGCCGATGATTATATCGCGCTCAAACCTAACCCACTGGCATTCTTTCAACGCTGCTTGTTTATTCCATTACAATATCAAAGCACGGGAATCAAGGTTGATGTTGCCGCCGCCTTGAGTGGCTTCGAGCGTTTGGCGGTGAAGCGAGGCCAACCTCTGCTCTATAATAAGGTCGAACTCAACGTTTGCACCATCGAAGATCTCATCATCATGAAACTCGTCGCGGCTCGCCCCAAGGATATTGGTGATCTCCAGGTACTTGTTCCCAAAAATCGGCAGAAACTGGATGTGCGCTATTTGCGCACGCGCGCGAAAGAGTTCATCGACGTCGAGCGCAGCGATGTGCTGGAAAAGTTGGAGGAATTTCTCAAAGCCCCCAAAATCGCAAAATCACGGAGGAGGAAATGAGCGAACCGGAACGCAAAGCGCAAACGCCAAATGGCCTGCAGGCGCATCCAGGCCGTCTTGTGGCTTATTATGCGCTGCTCTTTTTTTTCATTATTCAAACCAGTTTGTTGTTGCGCGAATTAGGCGCCAATTATGATCTGCAGCAATTCGCGAAAATTAAAACCATCATCGATGAAGCCTTCACTTTCTCGATGGGCTTTGATGATTTGGTGTACACCTTTTTTTCACTGTTGCTTTCCTTTATTTTCACCTTGCCGATTGCCTGGGTTTACACGTTAACGGCAAATGAAGAGAATTTCGATCCTTCGCTGGCGCAAACCGTCGTCGTGCTCGCGATGGTCGTCACTGGCGTCATGGTGGTGGTTAGCGACGTGACGGCACGCGCCTTTGCCCTTGCTGGCGTGGTGGCAGCCGTGCGTTTTCGTAACTCGCTGCAAGATACGAAAGACGCAATTTATATTTTTATCGCTGTTGCTATCGGCATGGGCTGCGGCACGCGCGTTTATCACATCACGGTGTGGCTGTCGGTGATTATGAGCCTGACGATGTTTGTCTTGTGGAAATACAGATTCGGCGCATCGTTGCGCACCATTGCGAAAGCGCCGGGCAAAAAAGAGGTGCAAAAAATTTACGCGCAAACTTCCGGCGAGGCGCTGCAGCACCTCGAACGTGAGTTGGAGCAGCAGGTGCGGCTGATGCAATGGGCGCAGATGCACCGCGATGAAGAGAAGGGCAAAAAGAAGCCCAACGCGGCTTTGATCGTCGAATCCCGCGACGCGTATGCGGCCATCGAACAAGTCGATAAAGCGCTGGATACATACGGCGGGAAATGGCAGCTCGCCAATATTTCCTCCGAAACGCCGGGCCGCAGCACGTTGGAATACGTCGGGCGCTTGCCGAAAGAAGCCACGCCAGCCGCGCTCATTGATGCGATTCAACAAAACGGCTCGACGGTGATTCTCGAAGTGTCCTTTCGCTCGCTCAAAGGTTTGAAAAGCCCCGTTGATTTGGATAAAAAGGCAAAGCCGGCAGACGACGGCGATTGAGTGAAGAAGGCGTTGGTTAAAGTTGTACGCCTAAATTTTTGAACCATTTTTTAAATGAACAGAGGCGAGGTATGGAACCGAACAACCCATTAGCCGTTTTGCAGGATCGCTTCAACATCCCGGTCAATGTCGGCGCGGTCGGCGGCGATTTGCCGACGCGTTATGTCGCCGCGGCGATCATTCTTTTTCTAACCATTGCCATCGCCCCGCCATTAAACTTGACTGCTGGAACGTTGAAGATTTTCAGTTTGCTCGCGAGCATGAGCGGCACGATATTGCTCATGGCCGGTTTGGTTTTTTCGCAACGGACGCATTTTGCCGGGGTCATGTTAATTGTCACCGCTTTCAGCATGATGTTGCTGGCAAGCCGGGTTTCAGGTTGGGTGGCCATGTTAATCGGTCTCATTTTTCTGGGCTGGATTGCGCAGAATCTGATCACCAAACGCTGCGGAATTAACAAATTATTCGGCATCCAGAGTTGTGAGCGGTAACCAACGTATTGCCTTGGTCGCTTAAATTAGAGCGCGCGTCTGTAAAGTAAAAAATTATTTAACCGGCCCGCGCCCCGTTCCTTTTTTGCTTGACTTTTCCCGCCCACACGAGTACATTTAGATTGTAAACAAGTACGGAGTTGATAAATCAGAACGCAACGGGGAAGTTGCGCTTTTTATTTTCACACAGAATGGACGAAAGAGAGTAGCACGGACGCGATTCACGGTCATGGTTTTCGCGAAAGGTTAAAGCGCTGCATGCCCATCACCCATTTGAGTGGTTTGCAACTCAAGCGCGCGGTTATTTCCGGCGCGCAACGCGTGATTCAGATGCAGGAGCACCTGAATAATATCAATGTTTTTCCGGTGGCGGATTCCGATACCGGCACCAATATGGCACTTACCATGCGCAGCGTTGCCGAAGGCGCGTTGTTGTGCAAGGAAATTTCAGTGCATGGCATGAGCCGGGCGGTCGCGGATTCGGCGCTGATGGGGGCGCGCGGCAACTCCGGCGCAATTTTAGCGCAGTTCTTTCAGGGGCTGGCCGAAGGTTTTCACGGACGCGGCCGGGCGACGCTGGAAGATTTCGCAGCCGCCGTACAAAGCGCTTCGACCAACGCCGCCGAGGCGATTGCCGAGCCGAAGGAAGGCACCATTCTCACCGTGATTCGCGATTGGGCGCAGGCGATTCATGCCAACTGGCAAAAGAACGCGGATTTTCGCACGTTGATTGCGGACTCGTTGCGCGCGGCGACGCAATCGCTGCAAGACACGCCGCGCAAATTAAAAGCGCTGGCGAAAGCCGGCGTGGTCGATGCCGGCGCGCAAGGTTTCGTGCACATGCTCGAAGGCGTATTCAGTTTTGCCCAATCCGGGAAAATTGACCGCATTGCCCGCGCCGGATTAACGTATGGCAATGCCAAAGCCAAAGTTGAAGAAGCGCCGGAAGATATCACATTTCAATTTTGCACGGAAGCGTTGATTGTCGGCGAAAAAATTGATCGCAACTGCTTGAAAGAAAAATTGCGGCCGTTGGGCAACTCGATGATTGTCGCCGGCTCGAATGAACGGGTGAAAATTCACATTCACACCAATGAACCGGAGCAGGTTTTCACCATTGCACAAAACTATGGCCAGTTGGTGCATAAAAAGAAGGATGATATGCGCCAGCAGCATTCGCGCGCGCATCAAGATCCCGACGCGCAGACAATCGCGCTGATCACCGACTCCGCGTGTGATTTGCCGCCGGAGGAATTTATTCGCCGCAATATTCGCGTCGTGCCGGTAGTGGTGATTTTTGGCGAAGAAAGCTACATCGATAAAGTCACCATGACGGAGCGCGATTTTTATCGGATGTTGGAAACCTCGCCTCATCACCCAAAAACCTCGCAGCCGGCGCCGGCAGATTTTCAAGAAGTGTTTCAGCAGGCGGGCGCGAATCATAAACAGGCGCTGGCGATTACCCTCACTGGCGCGTTGAGCGGCACATTTCAATCGGCCCAGCGCGCGGCCAAAGCCGTTAAAGAGCAAATCGACGTGCATGTGGTCAACTCCAAAAATGTTTGTCTCGGACAGGGGCTGGTGGTGCGCGCTGCTGCCGAAGCGATTGAGTCCGGCGTCACTGATATTGAAGAACTAAAAAATCACGTCGAGTGGGCGACGCAAAACGTTCGGTTGTTTGTCAGTTTTGAGACGATGGAATATCTGGTGCGTGGCGGCCGCGTCTCGCGTTTTCGCGGCGCCATCGCGCAGTTGTTGAAATTGAAACCAATTTTAACCTTTGATGCCGAAGGCAAAGTCAAAGTTGTGGCGAAAACTTTTGGCGGAGATCACGCACGGCGGAAGTTGGCGGCCGTCATCAAACGAGAGACCACTGGAAAACGAAAGTTGCGTTTTCTTGTGGCCCACGCGAATAACCTCGAGGGCGCGCGTTTTCATGCAGATTGGATCCGGAAATATTTTGAGGTGCCGGAAGTTGATATCGTCAGTGTTTCGCCGGCGCTCGGCGCGCATGCCGGACCGGGTGCGGTGGCGGTCGCGTTTCTCGG
>CAYZFF010000118.1:0-11304 GCA_964477305.1 uncultured Cytophagia bacterium | reverse complement strand
CTTTGCAGAAAAAATCGATTATATTGTCATCGACAAAAATTTGTGATCTGGCTATTTTAAAATACCGCAGCGTTTTATGAGCAAACTGAATCTCTCCTTTCGAGAATATGGGAATGCCGGGCCCGCGCTCGTTATCCTCCACGGCCTGCTCGGCTCATCGCAAAACTGGCAACGCGCCGCTAAAGTGTTTGGGAAATATTTTCACGTTTTCGCCCTCGATCAACGCAACCACGGCAGTTCGCCGCACACCGCGTCTCACACCTTCGCCGATCTGCGGGAAGATATTAAACACTTTTTCGAGGCGCAGGGCCTTGAAAAGGCGTATTTGCTCGGTCATTCGATGGGCGGTTTTGCGGCAATGGAATTTGCCTTTCATTATCCGGAACGCCTGTCTGGCTTAATTATCGAAGATGTTGCACCGCGCGCCTACCAAAGCGCTTCGAGTGATATTTTAAGCGCGTTAAGCCGTGTCGATCTTAACGCCGCCACTTCTCGCGAGCAAGTAGAGGTGATGCTGCAACAGGACATCAAAAGCGCGACGACGCGCCAGTTTGTGCTCACCAATCTTGTGCGGCGCGAAGACAGCACCTTCGCGTGGAAAGTCAATTTGCCGGTTTTGCAAACTTTTCAACAAGAGATGGCTGTCTACGAACCCACGCTAAACGCCAGTTATACCGGTAAAACGCTTTTCCTCGGCGGCGCGCTTTCAGATTATCGCATTGACCACGATCACGATTTGATCTTGCGCCATTTCCCCAACAGCGAATTGCAAATGATTCCGCAAGCCGGGCATTGGATTCACTTTGAAGCGCTGGAAGCTTTTGCAGAGGCCGTTATCAATTTTTGTGTTAAGACTGTTCGTTGAGCGCAAAAAAACTAACGATTTTTCATTGGTGTATTTTTTTACCACAAAGACACCAAGGCACGAAAGAACAAAAGACTATGGCACAAAGCTTTTCTTAGCGCCTTCGTGTCTTTGTGGTGGTTTAAAAATTAGTCGAATTCGATGCTTGCAGTTTCAACCTATCTGAAAATTGGCCGCAATCAACAACAAGGAGGCGATGTGTTACGACAAAAATTTTATAAAACCCAACTATTGACCGTCATTACCATTTTCTTATCCTCAGTGCTGTTGGCACAAACCAACCACAAACCCTACAGTGAAATTGCCCAACAAATTACGCGCACGGCATTAGCCGAGGGCCGAGCGTATCGCCTGCTCGCGGAGTTGACGGCACTCGGTCCGCGTTTAAGCGGTTCGCCGCAAGCTGCCGCTGCCGTCGAATGGTCGCGTCAAACGATGTTGAAACTCGGTTTCGATAATGTTCATTTGCAAGAGGTGATGGTGCCACATTGGGTGCGCGGCCCGATTGAAGAAGCCGCCATTATCAACTCCACCACGATGGGTACGGTGCCGCTGACCATTTGCGCGCTCGGCGGCAGCATTGCGACGCCGGAGATGGGCCTCGTCGCCGAGGTATTGGAAGTGAAATCGTTTGAGGAATTGCGCGCGTTGGGCAAAAAAGCGGAAGGCAAAATGATCTTCTTCAATCGCCCGATGGACGCGAGCAAACTCAACACTTTTGAGGCCTACGGCGGCGCCGTGAATCAACGCGGCAGCGGGGCAGTAGAGGCGGCCAAAGCCGGTGGCGTCGCCGCGTTGGTGCGTTCGATGACCACCCGTTTCGATGATGTGCCGCACACCGGCGGCATGAGCTATGAAGAAGGCGTGCCCAAAGTTCCCGCTGCGGCAGTCAGCACAGTCGATGCCAATCTTTTAAGTCAAATTATTGCGCAGGAAAAAAGCGTGCGCGTGCGATTGAAACTCACTTGCCAAACGTTGCCGGATTCGCCCTCTGCCAATGTTCTCGGCGAAATCACCGGCACCGAAAAACCTGAAGAAATTATCGTGGTCGGCGGCCATCTCGATAGCTGGGACAAAGGCACCGGCGCGCATGATGACGGTGCCGGCTGCGTGCAATCTCTCGAAGTCTTGCGGCTTTTAAAGGCGCTCAATTTAAAACCGAAGCGTACTATTCGCGCGGTGATGTTTATTAATGAAGAAAACGGTTTGCGCGGCGGCATAGAATACGCACGCCGCGCCACGGAAGGAAATGCGAAACATATTGTTGCCATCGAGGCGGATCGCGGCGGTTTTGCCCCGCGCGGTTTTTCTGTGGAAACGGATTCGGCGCGTTTCGCGCGGCTGGCGAGTTGGGAATATCTGTTTAAAGAAATGGGGGCGGATCATATCTTTCGCGGCGGCAGTGGCGCAGATATTTCCGTGCTGGTGCGGCAGGGCGTGCCGGGAATCGGGCTGGTACCGGAATCACAGCGGTACTTTGATTTTCACCATTCTGACAATGATGTTCTCGACGGCGTGCATGAGCGCGAACTCAATCTCGGCGCGGCGGCGATGGCGATTTTATGTTACGTGATCGCGCAGGAGGGGCTGTAGAAATCTCAATGCTCGAACTCAGGTTATGCTGGTAGTTTTGCCAAGCGCGCCAGCAACAACATCGCGGCAATCCCCACCACGAGGCCGGCAAACAACGCAGGCCAGAGCATTGCGGGCAAAAGATAAACAATTTCCACGCGTTTGACAATTAAAAATCCCGCGACGGTGATTTGCGCGAGAACATGCGCCAGCGCGCCGGCGAGGCTAATGCCGATGACACTAAATTGTTTCGCGCCAAATTTTTTGAGTGCCGCCATGACGGCGACGGCGGCAACGCCACCTGCCAGCGATAGCCAAAATCCGGGATTGAGAAATGCGCCGAGGAAGAAGCTGCCGAGGAGAACACGCAACAAAGTAACGGCCCATGCACTCGCGGGGCCAAGCCAATAAAGCGCCAACAGCGTCGCGATATTGGCCAGTCCCGGTTTGGCCCATGGCAACGGGCGCGGCAACAGAGATTCAAACAAAAACATCACCAGACCAAAACCAGCGAGCAGCGCCGTGCGCGTCATTTTGTGAGGGGTCGCCATCATTTCACCGGGTGACTGCATCCCCGCGACTTTCCTGCGGTGCGGAATCGCGCGTTGGTGCATATCCGCGAATTAAAACCACCAGCCGATTGGGCACACAAACCAAGATCTCACCCGGACGTCGCGCCGACCCTTGTTTAACACAAACCTGATTTGGACAGGAACTACGCTGCACGCGAATACCATTATTTTCAATTTGCAACGTCATTCCACCCAGCGCCCCTTGAATATCGAAAACCGCGGCACTCGCCAATGCCATCGTGGCGATTTCATGGTTATTGACCATGAGGCTCGCCGTTAGCTGATGGTCAATCTTTCCTCCGGCCCGCAAAAAATCGCCCGCCCAAAAACTACCGAGAGCCAACGCTAAAAATAAAATGAGAACACACCCATCCCCGAAGCGGAGAGACTTAGCCAGCGTTTTCGCCGTCAGCGGCCTCATTCGCGCAACCGCTTCAGCGCTTCGAGACTCTGCTGCGCTTTTTGTTTGTAATCAAGCGACTGTTTGTGCCGCGGGTTGATGGCCAAGGCTTTATTCAACTCTTTGATCGCGCCGTCATAATCATCATTGATAAAAAGATTGAGGCCGGCTTTGAAGTGGCGATCCACTTGCTGGTCCAGCTCTTTCTGGCATTCGGTGAGACGCGTGCGCGCCGTAACATTGTTGGGATCGCGTTCAAGAATCGTATTATAAAATTCAATCGCCTTTAAATACTGCATGCGATTATATTGCACCTGCGCCTGCGCCAAAAGTTGTTGAATGTCACTCTGCGACAGCGCTTCCTGCCGTTTTGCTTCGGCGGCGCGATTTTTCGGATCGACGTTCAACGCTTTGTCGAATTCATCAACCGCATTATTCCAATCCCTTTTCTCCAAATAAGCCAAGCCGCGTTGCACATAATCTTCAGCGCGCCGGCTGTTGATCTGATTGATGCGCTGCAGCAGGTTATTGGTTTCCTCATGGCGCGGCACCAGATCGAGGATCTGCCTGCCGATCTCGTTCGCTGCGGCATAATCTCCACGCTCGAACGCACGGGTGGCATTTTGCAATTTTTCACTGACTTCGGCGTCAATGCGATTTTGCAAAAGCCGCATTCCCTGTTTCGCCGCGTCGTTGGCCGGATCGAGATCAAGCACCTCCCGATAAGCGCGATAGGCGCGATTGAATTGTTGCCGCCGGTTCAAACGTTCGGCTTCGGCGAGCAGCCGGGCGACGCGTACTTTTTGCGCTTCCACCCGTATCTGAATGGAGTCAAGATAAGCTTGGGCGGCTTCATAGGTTGGCGTTAAATCGAGCGCTTTTTGAAACTGTTCGCGGGCATTGGCGAGTTTGTTCTGCTCAAAATAACCGAGGCCGCGGACGAAAAACTTTCCCGCTTCTTCCTGCTGGATGGCGGCGATGCGATTGAGATAATCTTGCGTGTCGGCGTAATTTTGCCCCACGAGCAAAATGCTTTCAAAACGCTTGCGGGCTTCCGGGTAATTGCCGTCCTCGAACAACTGCACCGCGTTACGATACTCGCGTTTGATATAAAAATCCAATTGCGGGGCCAGGCGGGCAAGGTTTTTTTGCGCCGCACGGTGTTCGCGATTGCTTTGCAGGACATTGATATATTTGACGGCCGCTTCCACATATTTCAAGCGCTTTTCCAGCGCCCGCCCTTCATCCATCAAACGCGCAATGCGCTCATCTTCGCGCCGAATTTGCACGGTCAGCGCGCTGTCGAGTTTCAAAATTCTGGCGCTTTCCGGCTCAAATTGCAAATAATGCTTGAATTGTTGGCGCGCCGGGCGAAAACTGGAAGTTTTGGCGAGCGCCATGCCGCGCGATAAATGCTGGCGCGCGCGCTCGGCAGGCCGGGGGCCGAGGCGAAAGGCTATGCCGGTGAGAAATTTTTTATCAGCAAAAGAATAAACCACGTCAAAACTGTAGGCGTTACTGAAAGCCGCGAGACCCAAAGCCGTATTCTGCAATTTTGCATCGAAAATTCCGCCATACACAGAAAAATATTTGAACACCGGGGAAGCGAGACCCAATCGCAGCAAACTTTGGTTGCCGCGCCACTCAAAACTGGCAAGCGCCGCCGGCCCGTTCCGATAAAAACGCGCGGCTGCACCGGCGATATAAAAACTCGACAGCCGTTCGCGCCCCAACGGCAGGTCGCTTGCTTGCAAAGCAAACGCCAACGGAAAGGTCGTGAGCGGCACGTTAAAAAAAGAGCCTTGATACGGATCACGCGCGAGCGGCAAGCGCGGTCCAAATGGTTGCCACACCACGCCCAGCGAGGCCGTGGCAAACTCCGTCTGGCGCTGGCGATTCCCATGCACCGCCAAACCGAAGGCAACGGGGCGGCCTAACGAACGCGCCCAGCCTAAACTGGCGCGATCTAAATTCGAATTGGCCATGGGAAAACGGGCGAGACTCAACCCGAGGCTACCCACCTCCGGCCAATATCCCATCAAGCTCACGGCCGAAAATTGAAACGGTTGATTTGAAGTTAGAATAAACTTATTTTCGCGCAAACCGGCCAGTGCGGCTGGGCTCCACAACACTGTGGTCGCATCACTGGGGCCGAGCAATTGCGGGCCACCCAATCCGACCGAGCGCGCTGCAGCACCAAAATTCTGGAATAAACTTTGACTCGCGAGAGGTGAAGCGAAAGACAAAATAAGATTGAATGCAATAATTCCCCCTAGCCAATGACCAGCAAGCACAGTCCGGCATCGAGGTTTCAGCAACCCACAACGGAAAACCAGCCGCCAGCTTCTACATAATAATTTCACGATCGTAGTCAATCTCGCAAATATCCACCGGCTTCATGCGATTCCGCACATAAATCGGCTCCAATCGCGTAAATGCATAATGCCCATTGAGCCGGCGGGTCAAACTGTATTCGACGACGATTTGGCCGGCGCGCGCCAGGCTGCACAAGCGGTTGGCAATGTTTACCACGTCGCCAATAACGGTGTAATCCATCCGATTTTTCGACCCCATTTTTCCGATAACGGCGAGGCCGTGGTTGATGCCGATCCCGACCCACAACGGCAATTCCCCGGCGGCGTCGCGTTGTTTGTTCAACTCCCGCACGGCGCGCTGAATTTCCACCGCTGCTTGCACCGCATTCTCCACGCCCTTCGGCCCTTGAAACAGCGCCATGATTTGATCGCCCATGAATTTATCCACCACCCCGCCGTTGGCCTCAATGACGCGCGTCTGCACATCAAAATAAATATTGATGAGCTGAATAATTTGTTCCGGCTCGGACAGCTCCGCGTAAGTGGAAAAATTGCGAATGTCCGAAAAGAAAATCGTGGTGTAACGCCGGTCGCCTTCCTGCGGCTCCACTTTCGAGCCGCCGCTGTTTTGAATCATTTGCACGGTGAGCTTGGAGACGAATTTTTGCATCTGCACTTTCTCGCGCAGATGCGTCACCATGTGGTTAAACTCGCGCGCCAATTGCCCCAATTCGTCATTGCTGCGCGGCTCGACGCGCACGTCGAGATTGCCGCTGCCCACTTCCCGCGCCACGCGCGACAGCTCGTGAATCTGGTTGACCATTTTGCGCGCAAAAAAATAAATCAACCACACCGACACAATGATCACCAGGGCGGCATAAGAAAAAATCAACTTCTTGGTTTTATTCAGCGGTGCATCCAAAAAACTTTTGGAAAATCCCACGCCGGCATAGCCCAACGGAATAATGCTGACTTTCGCCGTATCGCTTTTGTCGAGCTGTAAAATCGGATAATAATATTCGTGAAACTCGCCGTTCTCGCGCGAAATCATTTTATCTTCCCGCAACAACGCCGCAATTTCTTCCGGGCGCAGAATACCGGCATGCCGGGATTCGCCCAACTCGCTGTGCGCGATCAACGAATCGCGGCGGTTCTTGACAAAAATATAAGCCAGGCCCTCAACGTTCATGTTCTTCGTGCGCAAAACTTCGGTGGTCACCTCCCCCAGCAAAGACGGGGTGACAACGCTATTGAGCATCGGGGCGCGCACATTCTGGCTTAATTTTTTCAGGACCACACTGCAAGTGTTCTCCGTCGCCTTCGTCAACACGCGGCGCTCGCCGGGCAGGATCAACATGCTGTACGTGAAAATCACCAACACCACGATAATGGCGATATTGATGCTCAGCTTGAATTTAATTTCCAGCGAACTGAAAATTTCCGCGCCGCGCGCAAACATTCCTCGCAGCCCAGCGCGTAGGCGATCCGCTTGTTTATCCCAAAACGCCAAACTCATGGTGACCAATTTGACTTTCTGCAAACCACCGATTCTGCAACAGTCCTAATGATCGCTTTCCTGCCGCTTCAGGGATTCAACCTGCCAGGGTATGGCTTTAAGAACATGGTGATTGAATCGCCAATACAAATATAACGAAGCCATGACTAAAAAAATCCACACGACGAGCGGCCGACCCAACCGTTGGGGAGAGCGCCGCAGACGGCGAAATTTCAGACGCGGCTTTGCACTTGGCGTCTCGCCTTCGTCGTCGGGATTGTAGAACCGCGGTTTATACTTAAATCCGCGTGGTGGCACAACCCGAAAAAGAGAACCCATTGCCATCCGTTTTTTGACCTTTAAAAGTAACCAAATTCGCCTAAAGAGTCAAGCGCGATTTGTTTCAAAATGTTCTTGTGCAGCGTCCAACCCGTAGTTAACTTAAACCCGTTTGTAATGAATGCGTTTCAGCTAACGAGCCAATAGCTAAACAATTTTAACTTTGAGATATCATGCCTCTTGCTCAACAATTCTTGCATCTCGTTGAAATCATGGCGAAACTGCGCGCCCCGAATGGCTGTCCCTGGGATCGCGAACAGACGCATCAATCGCTGCGCCAATATTTATTGGAAGAAACCTACGAGGTGCTTGAAACCATCGACCAGGAAAAGTATGAGGAATTGCGCCAAGAATTGGGCGATCTGTTATTGCAGGTCATTTTTCATGCGCAAATTGCCGCCGAACATGGACGGTTCACGATTGCGGAAGTCATTGCCGAAATCAGCGACAAACTAATTCGCCGCCATCCGCATGTGTTCGGCGATTTGAAAGTCAATTCGGCGACGGAACAGAGCGCGCTGTGGGAAAAATTGAAAAAGGCCGAGGGCAAGAATTCGGTTTTAGATGGCGTTCCCGCCGCACTGCCGGCGTTACAACGCGCGCAGCGTCTGCAACAAAAAGCCGGCACCATTGGATTCGAATGGGAGAATTTCGAACAAGTGATGCAAAAATTTGAATCCGAGTTGCTGGAGTTGGCCGAAGCGCGTCACACCGGCGATAACCACAAAGTTGTTGATGAGTTTGGCGACGTGCTGTTCGCGCTCGTCAATGTTGGCCGCTGGCTCAACCTCAGCGCCGAAGATGCGCTACGCCAGGCTTGCGAGAAATTCAGCCGCCGCTTCCGGCTGGTCGAAGAACGCGCGAATGCTTCCGAAACCGATACAACCGCGCTGACGCTGGAACAATGGGAAATCTGGTGGCAGGAAGCCAAGACGCAGGTGAAAAGTTAATCTACTTTGTCGCGGCGCTCAACCGCGCGTAGGCTTCTGGCGTATCAGCGTCAATCAAAATATTTCCTGCCGGCAGTGCCACTTCGAGAACGGCTTCCGGATGCCGCGCGAGGATGGATTTACCGCCAACCTCGCCTTGCAAAGCCAGCATCTCCTCGCGATAGCGCAAATCAAAAAGCACAGGATTGCCCCGTTGCCCATTGAAAGTGGGAACCCCGATCGATTTTTCGGTGGCGCGAGCAAACTCCATAATTAAAAAATTTATTTCAGCCGTTGTAATCAATGGCTGATCGGCCAACGCAATCATAACTGTCTGCGCTGATGGAGCAAGTGCAGCAACGCCGGCCTGAATCGAACTCGCCATGCCGCCGCGAAAATTCGGATTAAAGATGAAACGCAACGATCTTTTATGCAATACCTTCTGAATGGCCGCGGCCTCGTGGCCGAGCACAACAATGACGTCATCGACTCTTGCTTCGAGTATGGCGTCAACGGCGCATTCAATAATCGTTTTTCCCCCCAGCGGCAGCAGCAACTTGTTACGTCCCGCCATTCGCTTCGATTCCCCCGCAGCAAGAACAATTGCAGAAACTTTGAGCATTATTTGATTAACAGCAATCGTTTGGTGTCAATCAAGCGGCCTTCAATTCGCAACCGGTAGAAATAAACCCCACTCGGCCAGCTTGCGGCATCCCAAAGCGCCTCGTGCCGGCCGGCAGAAAGCTTTTGGTCAATCAACGTGGCAATTTCTTCGCCCAAAGGCGTAAACACCTTCAACGTGACCTGGCTGGCGCGCGAGAGTGTAAAAGGGATGGCCGTCACCGGATTAAATGGATTGGGATAATTTTGCCCGAGGAAAAAATCTTCCGGCGCTTGTTGCGCCAAATCACTAACGCGGGTGATTGCCTGCACGCTGCGAAAAATGCCCGACCCGATGGTGCCGGCAAAAACGTAACCGTTGCTGTTCGTCGTCAAGGCGCGCACTTGGCGATTCGTCAACCCGGTGTTGAGACTGCTCCAATTGCCGCCGTTATCCAGGGAGCGAAAAACGCCGCCGCCGCTGGTGCCCGCAAAAATATCGCCGCGCGCATGCACCGCCATCGCCAACACGGCACGATTCGTCAAACCGAGCGAGGCTTCGTTCCAGGTATCGCCGTTATCCAGCGAACGAAAAATCCCGCTGCCGTTCGTGCCGGCAAAAATTTGATTATTGCGATTCACTTCAAATGCCCGCACGTCAATATTGGTCAGGCCGGTGATAATCAATCGCCAGCTATTGCCGTTGTCGGTGGAGCGCAAAACGCCGTCAAACGTATTAATAAAAAGATGACCCTGGGAATTAATCGTCATGGAAAAGACGATGCGGCTTCCCAACCCCGCGTTGACTGCTGCCCAGCTATCGCCATTATCGGTGGAACGAAAAACCCCCTCGCCCAAAGTGCCGGCAAAGAGATGGCCACTCGAATTGATCACGAGCGCGCGGATATCGAGCGAGCGCAATCCGGCATTTACACGGCTCCAACTTGCGCCTTCATCGGTTGAGCGATACACGCCACTGCCGCTCGTGCCCGCAAAAATCTGCCCGGAGGAATTAATGGCGACCGCATAAACCCGCCCGGTAACAATGTCGCCGTTCGTTAAATCCCAGTTTGCGCCATTATCCTGTGAGCGCAAAACGCCGCCGAAATGCGTGGCGGCAAAAACATGTCCGCGTGCATTCGTCGCCAGCGCGTAAATCGTGCTGGCCGCGAGGCCGCTGTTGGTCGCCGTCCAACTCACGCCATTATTCGACGACTGAAAAACGCCGCTGCCTCCGGTGGCCGCCAACAGTCGATCACTCGCATCGATCTCAAGATCGAGAACAACGTTGTGACTCACCCCGGTGTTCGCCGCCGCCCAAGTATCACCATTCGTGGTTGAAACAAAAATACCGCTGGCCGTGCCGGCAAAAATGTCTCCGCGGGAATTAACTTCCAGCGCAAATATGATCGGATTCACAATTCCGGTATTAAGTTGCAACCACGTATCCCCATTGTCGGTGGAGCGAAAAATTCCATTCCGGCTGGTGCCGAGAAAAATATGGCCGCTGGCATTGACCGCGACCGCATAAATGCTCGCGCCCTGCAGACCGGCATATGTCCAAACGGCGCCATTGTTGGTGGATCGGTACACGCCGCCCAGCGAGGTTCCGACAAACAAGTGTCCATTCGCATTGAACGCCAGGGCATAAATAAAAGCATTGGGCAGGCCACTCGAAATGGGCGTCCAATTCAAGCCGTTATCAGTGGTGCGATAAAGCCCGACATCGGTGCCGGCGAACACTTCGCCGTTTTTGCCGTTCGCGAGAAATAGAATCGTTTTGGTGATTAAACCCTGGTTCACCGCGGCCCAGCTTCGCCCTTTGTCGAGTGAGCGAAAAATACCTTCATCCGCCGTGCCGGCAAAAAAATCGCCGCGGCGGCTGACCACAATGGCATTCACAATAAAATCCGTCAACCCATTGTTAATTGCCGTCCAGGTCACGCCACGATCAATTGATTGAAAGACGCCGCCGGCTTCGGTCGCCACAATTACGGTTTGGCCGGTGGAATCGCGGCCAACGGCATTGATCACGCCGCCATAAGGCCCGTTCGACGGTTGCCAGAAATTGTTTTGCGAATAGAGATTGGAAAGCAAAAGCAGGCCGGCGGCAAAACTCCACAGCGGGCGGAACACAATACAGCGAGGCTGCATAAATCTCCTATGGCTCGGGAGAATTACAGCATTTTTTGCTTGCGTGAAGAGTTTGTCATTCCG